>JBPEYE010000348.1:0-8964 GCA_052030825.1 Gammaproteobacteria bacterium
TTTCAGGTCCCGTGGGTTTCGCGATGATGGCTGGCACTAGGCGGGGATGATGTTTTGCTCGGGGCCGTACGGAAAGCCGGTGATGTTTTCGGCGCCGTCCTCGGTAATCACGAGAATGTCGTGCTCGCGGTAACCGCCGGCGCCGGGCATTCCCTCCGGCAGGGTCAGCATCGGCTCCATCGACACCACCATGCCCGGCTCGAGTACCGTGTCGATATCCTCGCGCAGCTCGAGGCCGGCCTCGCGGCCATAGTAATGCGACAACAGGCCGAACGAGTGGCCGTAGCCGAAGGTCCGGTACTGCAACAGGTCGAGCTCGGCGAAGTAGCGATTGATTTCGGCGCAGATACCGGAGCAGGTCGCGCCGGGCCGGATCAGCGACAGTCCGAGCTCGTGCGCGCCGACGTTGGCCGCCCAGATCGCGAGCGACGCCGCGTCGGGCTCGCCGATGAACAGCGTGCGCTCGAGCGCGGTGTAATACCCGGAGATCATCGGGAAAGCGTTGAGACTGAGAATATCACCGGCCTCGAGCGCACGCGTCGTTACCGGATTGTGCGCGCCGTCGGTATTGAGACCCGACTGGAACCAGACCCAGGTGTCGCGCAACTCGCTGTCGGGGTAAGCGCGCGCGATTTCGAGCTCCATCGCATCGCGGCCCGCCATCGCGATATCGATTTCGCGCGCGCCGACGCGAATCGCGTCGCGGATGGCCGCGCCGCCGATATCGGCAGTGCGCGCACCGCCCTTGATCAGTTCGATCTCGGCGTCCGACTTGATCATCCGCAGCGCCATGATTTCGGGATTCAGATCGACCGCGTCGATATCGGGCACGAATTCGCCGAGCAGATCGCGCTGGGCGAGCGTCAGGTGATCGCCCTCGATGCCGACCCGCCGCGCCTTCGCCAGCAGCGAGCGCACCGCGCGCCAGTAATTGTTGCGCTGCCAGTCGGTGTAGACGAGGTTGTCGCCATAGCAGCGGCGCCAGGGCTGGCCGTAGTCGATGTTGGCCGAGACCGTCGTGCTGGTATCGGCGGTTACCACGCAGGCGTAGGGTCTACCGAAGGCGCAATAGAGGAAACCCGAGTAGTAGGCAATGTTGTGCATCGACGTCAGCAGCATCGCGTCGACGTCACGCGCCGCCATCAGGCCGCGCAGCGCGCGCAGGCGATCTTCATACTCGGTGTCGGCAAACGGCAGTTTCGCCTTGGCGCCGTTGTGCAGCTCGAAGCATTCGGGACGGTTTGCAGCGGTCATGGTCATCACTCCGAAAGGGTTCCGGGTGACGCGGCACCCGGGTCAATCCGGGCGTACAGGATCGGACAATCGGCCCCGGGTGCAGCGACGCCATCGCTGCGGGGCGGGCGGCGATTTTAGCCACACCGCGCTCAGCCGGCAAGTTATAATTTGGCGCTCGTCCGGCCAGCCGCACAGGAGTCGCCCATGTCGACAGCCCGGTTCCAGATTCGCAATCCGGTGGCAACCGATTACCCGCACTGGCGGCCGCTGTGGCAGGGTTACCTCGAGTTTTACCAATCGCGCCTCGACGAGCAGGTTACGGCAACGCTGTGGCGGCGAATTCTCGACCCGGCGCACGAGATCCAGGGCCGTGTCGCCGCGCTTGCCGACGGCGAGCTCGTCGGGCTCGTGCATTTTTTCCCGCATCCCCACAGCTGGTACGAACGGCCGGTTTGCTACCTCAATGATCTGTTCGTCGCACCCGAGATCCGCGGCGGCGGTCTCGGTGCCGCGCTGATCGAAGCGGTCGTCGCCGAGGGCCGGCGTCACGACTGGGCCGAGGTCTACTGGCATACGCAGTCACACAACGCGGTTGCGCGCGGTCTTTACGACAAGCTCACCGGCGGCACCGACGGCTTCGTCAACTATACGATCAAAATCGAAGACCGCGACTGACTCGTCCGGAAACCGTCGCGCCGATGAAACCCGCCGACTAACGAATCGGGCAACGGATCGATGCCGCCAGTGGCGCCTGGCCGCGGCGCGCGCCGAACCGCCTCAGTCGTTGGCCGCGGGTAACGTGAAATGGAAGGCGGTGCCCCGGCCCTGACCGTCAGACTCGACGCGAATGTCGCCACCGTGGGCCTCGACGATGCGCTTGACCAGGGCGAGACCGATGCCGGTGCCGTCGATTTTCGGATTCAGGCGATCGAACAGATCGAACACGCGGTGCTGGTATTCGGGTGCGATGCCGATACCGTTGTCGCGAATCGTGCAATGCACCTGTTGGCCGTCGCGTCGGGCGCGCACCTCGATCCGCGGCGCGGGCTGCTCGCCGATGAACTTGATTGCGTTGTCGAGCAGATTCTGAAACAACTCGAGCAGCCGGCCCGGGTCGCCGTAAACCTCCGGCAGGTTGGTGTCGATATCGATTTCGATGCCGCGCTCGTCGACCTGGATCGCGAGCCGCTCGATCGCTTCGCGCGCGAGATCGCCGACGTTGCGCCGCTCGGGCGTCGCCATCTGGCGGCCGATCCGGCTCAGCTCGAGCAATTCATCGAGCAGCTTGGTCATCTCGTCCGCAGCGTCACCGATCAGTGCCAGGTCGTGTTCCGCCTGACCGTGGTCCTGCTTGTCGAGATCCGAGCGTAGCAGGCCGAGAAAGCCCTTGATCGTCACCAGCGGCGCTTTCAGATCGTGCGATACGGTATAGGCGAAACGCTCGAGTTCCTCGTTCTGACTCTGCAATTCGACATTGTTCGCCTCGATCTGGCGCAGCAATTGCTGCTGGCGATAGAAAAACAGCGCGGTGATGACGATCAGCAGGGTCGCGAGCAGGGCGATCGAATAGAGATTGAAGCGGGCACTGCCCAGGGCTTGCTGGAAGTCCTCGACCGACAGGCCAATCGCAACGATCAACGGGTAATCCGGCACCTGGCGATACGAGTAGTAGCGGGTCACGCCGTCGACGACACTGGTCTGCAGATAGATGCCGACCGGGCTTTGCGCGAGTTCTTTCCAGATCCGCGAGCCACTGATGTCCTGGCCCGGACCCTTCGGACCGTAGGTCGACCGCGCGCGGATATACTTGTCGGTGCCGACCAGCGTCGCCGAGCTTTTCGGTCCGATCTGCATCGTGTTGAAAAACTCGGTAATGTGCTTTGCCTCGAGCGCAACGAACATGACGCCGCCGAAGCCACCACCCGGTTTTTGGTAACGGCGCACGAGGCGAACGATCAGCTTGCCGCTGTTGCGCCCCTTGTGCGGCTTGGAGATGTAGAGCGCATCGCCGGTCGCCGACTTTTGATGCGTGAAGTAATCGCGATCCTTCGCGCTCGATCCGGGCCTGATCTTGTGCCCCGACACCAGCAACGGCTTGCCGTCGGCGTCGATGATCGTGATGTGCGACGCGATCGATTTGTTCAGCGGCACCTCGGCCATCAGTGCTTCGATCCGGGCAATGTCGTGGTGGCGCTCGAATTCGCGTCGCACCAGCTTGAGGTAGGAATCGCCGTACTGGAAGATGCCCAGCACGTGACGTTCGAAGAACACCGCGATCTGGCTGGCCTGCGCCGCGGCGTCGTCAAAGCTCTGCTTTTGCTGGCGCGCAACGATGCCGTGCGCGGCAATCCAGACCAGCGCCGACAACACGGCCGCGCCGGCGAGATAGTAGAGCCCGACGCGGCTCGCGCGCGCCTGTTCGTGTACTCCGGTGATCGTCTGGCTGGGCAAGATGTTGTGATCCGCGGTCAGTCGGATCCCGCGGCCATGGCACCGACAAGGCGGTGGGCCGCAAGATCAAAATTGCTGATGAATTCGGCAGGCGAGCGTAAAACCGTAGCACAATGGTGGCGCAGGCGCCCCGGAATGTCGTTTATTTGCGCTGGCGGGTCGATTATCGGTTGCCTCGGCACCCGCCATTCTGGTTAACTTTGCGCTCACAACCCGGTAGTTTCTTTATCCATGCATTACTCCGCATTCAGCCTCGTCAGACAGGCGCTCGGCGGCAACCGCGGCTGGACCCGTGCCTGGCGTAACCCCGAGCCGAAGAAAAACTACGACGTCGTCATCATCGGCGGCGGCGGCCACGGCCTCGCAACCGCCTACTATCTCGCCAAACTGCACGGCGTAACCAATATCGCGGTGCTCGAAAAGGGTTACATCGGCAGCGGCAATACCGGGCGCAACACGACCATCGTGCGTTCGAATTACCTGCTCAAGCCGAATTCGCAGTTCTACGAGCACTCGATGAAACTGTGGGAAGGCCTGTCGCAAGATCTGAACTACAACGTAATGTTCAGCCAGCGCGGCGTCCTCAACCTGTTCCATACCGACGCGCAGCGCGACGCCTTCGCCCGGCGCGGTAACTCGATGCGGCTGAATGGCGTCGACGCGGTCATGCACGACCTCGACGGCGTCCGCAAGCTGATGCCGCATCTCGACTTCTCGAAGCGCACCCGCTTCCCGATTATCGGCGGACTCGAACAGCCGCGCGGCGGCACCGCGCGCCATGATGCGGTTGCCTGGGGCTATGCCCGCGGCGCCGATCGCCTCGGCGTCGACATCATCCAGCAGTGTGAGGTCACCGGGTTCAAGCTCCACGAGAACCGCGTGCTCGGCGTCGAAACCTCGCGCGGATTCATTGCCGCGGGCCGCGTCGGCGTCGCCGTCGCCGGCAACTCGAGTCGCCTGTTCGACATGGTCGGGATGAAGCTGCCGATCGAATCCCACGTGCTGCAAGCTTATGTCACCGAGGGGCTCAAGCCGCTGGTCGATACGGTGTGCACCTTCGGCGCCGGTCATTTCTACATCAGCCAGTCGGACAAGGGCGGGCTCGTATTCGGCGGCGACATCGACGGCTGGAATACCTACGCCCAGCGCGGCAACCTGCCGACCTTCAACCACGTCGTCGCCGGCGGCGTGACGATGATGCCGTGCCTTGCGCGGCTGCGTATTTTGCGCCAGTGGGGCGGCGTCATGGACATGTCGATGGACGGCAGCCCGATCATCGGCAAGACGCCGATCGACAATCTCTACCTCAACGGCGGCTGGTGTTACGGCGGCTTCAAGGCAACGCCGGGTTCGGGCTGGGTGTTCGCGCATACGATTGCCAACGACGCGCCGCACTCGTTGAACGCCGAATTCACCCTCGAACGCTTTCGCGAGGGCAACATGATCGACGAGAAGGGCGTCGGCGCTTCGCCCAAGTCCCACTAGGAGGCCTCGATGCTGCGAATCAAATGCCCCTGGTGCGGGGTCCGAAACGAAGACGAATTCGCCTATGGCGGTGACGCAACGGTTGCCCGCCCGGCCGACGACGCGTCGCAGGACGACTGGTACGATTACGTCTACACGCGCGCCAACCCGGCCGGCCCGCACACCGAGTATTGGCACCATGTCGGCGGTTGTCGCGCCTGGCTCAGGGTCGAGCGCGACACGGTGACCCACGAAATCTTCGGCGTCGAGCCGGCCTCGCCGAACCTGCCGGCGCCGGACCCGGAGGGCTGAGCGGCATGGCACAGGAATTTCGGCTCGACCGTGGCGGCCAGATCGACCGCGAACAGCCGCTGTCTTTCTCCTTCGATGGCAAGTCCTACCAGGGCTACGAGGGCGACACGCTGGCGTCGGCGCTGCTCGCCAACGGCGTGCACCTGATGGCGCGCAGCTTCAAGTACCACCGCCCGCGCGGCGTGTCGACGGTCGGCTCGGAAGAGCCCAACGCGATCGTCGAGCTGCGCACCGGGCCACGCAAGGAACCCAATAGCCGCGTGACTACGATCGAGCTGTTCGACGGCCTCGTGGCCAATAGTCAGAATCGCTGGCCGTCACTCGGCTTTGACGTCATGTCGATCAACAACCTTTTTTCGCCGCTGCTGTCGGCCGGTTTTTACTACAAGACCTTCAAGTGGCCGGCGTCATTCTGGACCAACGTCTACGAACACTTTATCCGTCGCGCCGCCGGTCTCGGCACCGCGTCAACCGAAACCGACCCCGATTTCTACGAGCAATGCCATGCGCACTGCGACGTGCTCGTCGTCGGCGCCGGGCCCGCCGGGCTCTCGGCCGCGCTCGCCGCGGCGCGCGCCGACGCGCGCGTGATTCTGCTCGACGAGCAGGCGCGCCCCGGCGGCGCGCTCAACAACGAGCGATATACGATCGACGACCAGCCCGGAACCGACTGGGCCGCGGCCCTGCGCGCCGAGCTCGACGGTCTGGACAACGTCCGCGTGTTTGCGCGCACCACCGCGTTCGGCTATTACGATCACAACACGATTGGCGCGATCGAGCGCGTTGCCGATCACCTGCCGGTACCGCCGCGCGGCACGCCGCGCCAGCGCATGTGGACGCTTTATGCCGGCCGGGTCGTGCTGGCGACCGGCGCGACCGAGCGCCCGCTGGTGTTCGGCAACAACGACCTGCCGGGCATCATGCTCGCGTCGGCGGCGCGCGCCTACGTCAATCGCTACGCGGTCCGGCCCGGCAAGCGGGTCGTCATCGCGACCAACAACAACGACGCCTACCGCACCGCGATCGATCTGAACGACGCCGGCGTCCGCATCATCGCGCTGCTCGATTCGCGCGCCACGCCGGATGCGCCGCTGGCCGACGAAATCGAGCAACGCTCGATCCCGCTGTTCACCGGCAAGACCATCGGCGCGGCGACCGGCGGCAAGCGCGTCGCCAGCGCGCAGGTCGTCAGCACCACCGGCGAGGCCGGCGTGCAAAACCTCGTCTGCGACCTGATCGCGACCTCGGGCGGCTGGAATCCGAACGTGCACCTGCACAGCCATTCGGGCGCGAAACCGAAATACGACGATACGATCGCGAGCTTCGTGCCGGGCGATTCGCGCCAGGCCGAGGTCTCGGCCGGCGCCGCGCGCGGCAGCTTCAGGCTGCAGGACTGTCTCGACGAGGGCGCCGCGGCAGGCGCCGAGGCGGCAAAACTCGCCGGATTCAAAAACAGGAAAGCGAAACCGGCGAAAGCCGGTCCCGATGGCGCCTACGCGATCGAACCTTTGTGGATCGCCCCGACGCCGAACGGCAAGTCTTACAAGCAGTTCGTCGACATGCAAAACGACGTCAAGGCCTCCGACGTCGAGCTCGCCAACCAGGAAGGTTACGACTCGGTCGAACTGCTCAAGCGCTACACCACCCAGGGCATGGCGACCGACCAGGGCAAGACCAGCAACGTCAATGCACTCGCGATTCTCGCCGGCCAGCGCGGCGATCCGATCCCGGAGGTCGGCATCACGACCTTCCGTCCGCCATATGTGCCGGTCGCAATGGCGGTGTTCGCCGGGCACACCGTCGGCGCCGACTTCATGCCGGTACGCCGCACCGCCATCCACGACTGGAACGAGAAGGAAGGCGCGGTCTTCATCGAGGCCGGACTGTGGCTGCGCGCGCGCTACTACCCGAGAAGCCCGAACGACACGATGTACGACTGTTACGTGCGCGAGACCGAGGCGACGCGCAGCAATGTCGCGCTGGTCGACGTGTCGACGCTCGGCAAGATCGACATCCAGGGGCCGGACGCGCCCGAATTTCTCAACCGGCTCTACATCAACAACTGGCTCAAGCTGCCGATCGGCAAGGCGCGCTACGGCGTGATGCTGCGCGAGGACGGCATGGTCTACGACGACGGCACCACGTCGCGTCTCGGCGAGAATCATTTCTTCATGACGACGACGACCGCCAACGCGGCGTCGGTGCTCGCGCACATGGAGCAGTATCACCAGACCGAATGGCCCGAACTCGACGTCGTCTTTTGTTCGGTCACCGAGCACTGGACCGGTATCGCCATCGCCGGTCCGAACAGCCGCAAGCTGCTCGAGCAGGTCATCGACATCGACATCAGCAACGATGCGTTCCCGTTCATGGCGGTCAGCGACTGCAAAATGAATGACATTCCGGGCCGCCTGTTCCGGATCTCGTTCTCGGGCGAACTCGCCTATGAGCTCAACGTGCCGGCCGACTTCGGCGAGCAGGCCTGGCTCGAGCTGCTCGAAGCCGGCGACGAACTCGGCGTGTCGGTCTACGGCACCGAGGCGCTCGGCACCATGCGCATCGAGAAGGGGCACGTTGCCGGCTCCGAGCTCGACGGTCGCACCACCGCGAAGGATCTCGGTCTCGAGGGTATGGCCAATCGGGGCAAGCACTTCATCGGCAAGCACCTGTCGGAGCGCCCGGCGCTGGTCGGTGACGGCCGGCTGCAGGTGGTCGGCCTGAAATCGCTCGAGGAGGGACGCAACCTGCGCATCGGCGCGCACCTGGTCGACCCGAAGGTCACGCTCGAAACCGTCAGTCAGTCGCAAGGGCACGTATCGGCAACGACCTACAGCCCCAGCCTCGACTGCGGTATCGCCCTGGGCCTTCTGGTCGACGGGGCGACACGTCACGGCGAGCAGCTCGATGCCGTATTTCCGCTAGACAAGCAAAAAGTCAAGGTGGAAGTCTGCCACCCGGTTTTCATCGATCCCGAGGGAGAACGCGTCCGTGGCTGAAGCAAACACCCTGCCGGTGCGCAAGTCGCCGCTGTCAAACCTCGGGCGCGAGCACATCGTCGACTACCCGAGAATACGGCTCAGCGAGCGCAAGGCGCTGACCGCGATCCAGGTGCTGACTTTCAACGGCAAGCACGCCGCCGCGGCCAAAGCGATTGGCAAGGCGCTCGGCATCGAATGCTCAACCGCGCCCGGCACGAGCAACAGCGACGGCCACACGCAGGTTTCGTGGAACGGCCCCAATGGCTGGATGATCGTCGCCAGCGATGCCGAAGCCGGCTTCGCGCCGGGCGAGCTGCTGGAAAAAATCAGCGCCGCGGTGGGCGATCTCGGCGCCGTCGTCGACCAGAGTCACGGCCGCTGCGGCCTGCGCCTGTCGGGTGAATGCGCGCGGGCGGTAATGGAAAAAAATACCGCGCTCGACCTGCACCCGCGTGCTTTCGGTCCGGGGCAGTGCGCGCTGACATCGGTCGCGCACATGAACGCGACCGTGGTCCAGGTCGAC
>JBPEYE010000349.1:0-3305 GCA_052030825.1 Gammaproteobacteria bacterium
CCCCTCACCGGCAGTCGCACGGATCGACCCATCCCGAACCGGGCGCGAACGCGCCCGGCCCGCATCCAGATCTAGCGCCAACCCGGTATCGGCACCGGGGGATTCGTTGGCAGGGTCGGACTGCTGCCGCGCTCTGTCCCCCTCGCTGCCAGTCGAACGGATCGCCCCATCGGAAACCGGGCGCGTATGCGCCCGGTCCCCATTTGGATCGAGCACCGAATCGGGTACCTCGTCGCCGGCATCCGCTATCGGCGCCGTTGCGATGACGTCATACGCGGCCTCCGCGGTCAACGCAGAACGCTCGCGCCAGACGCAGATTCCCATGCCGTCGAGGCACTGCTGTTGGCGCGGCGTCAGCATCGGGCCTCAGACATCCCCCAGTTGCGGGTGGGTGCGGCCGCCATCGTGAATGACCTTGTTCAGCGCGTTGACATAGGATTTGGCGGACGCGATGACGATGTCGGTGTCGGCGCCCTGGCCGTTGATGACGCGACCGTCCTTCTCGACCCGCACGGTGACCTCGCCCTGCGAGTCGGTACCGCCGGTGATCGCGTTGACCGAATACAGCTGCAGCCTGGCGCCGACCCCGGCGAGCTTCTCGATCGCCTTGAAACACGCATCGACCGGACCGTCGCCGCTGGCTTCGGCGCGCTGCTCGGCGCCGTCGATATTGAGCGTGACGTTGGCCACCGGGGTCTCGCCGGTTTCACAACAGACGCGCATGCTGACCAGCTTGATCGACTCGTTTTCGTCCTCGAAAGTCGCCTCGTTGACCAGCGCGAGCAGGTCTTCGTCGTAGATGTCGTGCTTCTTGTCGGCAAGCGCCTTGAACGCGGCGAAGACTTCGTTCAGATCTTCCTCGGATTCGAACTGGATGTTCAGTTCCGACATCCGCGTCTTGAACGCGTTGCGCCCGGAATGTTTACCGAGGACGAGCTTGTTGGTGGTCCAGCCGACGTCCTGGGCGCGCATGATCTCGTAGGTCTCGCGCGACTTGAGCACGCCGTCCTGGTGAATGCCGGACTCGTGGGCGAAGGCGTTGGCGCCGACGATCGCCTTGTTCGGCTGCACGCTGAAACCGGTAATACTCGAGACCAGCTTCGAGCAGTTCATGATTTGCGTGGTGTCGAGCGTCGTATCGCAGGGGAAGATATCCTGGCGCGTGCGCACCGCCATCACGATTTCCTCGAGCGACGCGTTGCCGGCGCGCTCGCCGAGACCGTTGATCGTGCACTCGACCTGGCGTGCACCGGCGAGTACCGCCGCCAGCGAGTTGCCGACCGCGAGGCCAAGATCATTGTGGCAGTGAACCGAGAATACCGCCTTGTCGGAGTTGGGGATACGCTCGATCAGCTCGCGGATCAGATCGCCGAACTGGTGCGGCACGTTGTAACCGACGGTATCCGGAATATTGATCGTCGTCGCGCCGGCGTCGATCACGGCCTCGAGGATGCGGCACAGAAAATCCGGTTCCGAGCGGCCCGCATCTTCCGGCGAGAACTCGACGTCATCGGTATATTGGCGCGCCAGGCGCACGGCCTCGAGCGCGGCCTCGACGACTTCGTCTGGCGTCATCCGCAGTTTGTGCTCCATGTGGATCGGCGAAGTCGCGAGGAAGGTGTGGATCCGACCCGAATTGGCCGGCTTGATCGCTTCGCCGGCGCGTTCGATGTCGATGCGCTTGGCGCGGGCCAGCCCGCACACGGTACTTTCCTTGATGATTTCGGCGACCGCCCTGACCGATTCGAAGTCGCCGTCGCTGGCGATCGGGAATCCGGCCTCGATAATGTCGACCCGCATCAGTTCCAGCGCGCGGGCGATGCGAATTTTTTCGTCGCGCGTCATCGACGCACCGGGGCTTTGCTCGCCGTCGCGCAACGTCGTATCGAAAATGATTAACTTGTCTTTGCTCATGGCTGTCTCGTCTTTCTGAACGAATAAATAGTGATTTGTTACTTACGTTTACCCTCGTCAGGATTCTCCTCGTCTGCCTTACGGCAGCAGGAGGACGAGCAGCAGAGACAGCAGCAAGTACGCGGGCAGGAGTGCCAGGCCGGAAGGCAGCTTGAAAGTGGCGTTGGCGTACTCGGAGTGCATCTTTCGAAATATAGCCAACTCCGGCGGGCTTGCCAAGCGAAAAATCGGATTCAGGATTCCGCGCTCGAGTCGTCGCCGCTCCCGGCAAGCCGCGTGCGTTTGCGATTCCAGCGGAACAGCCAGATCAGCGGGCCCGACAGCATGTAGAGGAAAAAGCACGAGAACAGCACGGTCGCGGTCTCGATCGACAGGAACACGAAGATCAGCACTACCGCGATCAGCGCTACGAAAGGCACGCGCTCGCGCATGTCGAAATCCTTGAAGCTGTAGTAAGGAAAGCGCGACACCATCAGCGCGCCGGCGGCAATCGTCAGCACCAGCGCGGCGTAGGTCACGTCGCGGCCCGGGATTTCGTAACTCTCGCAAACCCAGACCGCGCCCATCACGACCGCCGCCGCCGCCGGGCTCGCGAGCCCCTGGAAGTAGCGCTTGTCGGCGACGCCGATCTGGGTATTGAACCGCGCCAGGCGCAGCGCGGTTGCGGTGGCGTAGATGAATGCCGCCAGCCAGCCAATTTTGCCGACCAGATTCGACACCTCGCGCAGGTAGACCAGCGACCACAGGTAGACCACCAGCGCCGGCGCGATGCCGAACGAGACCATGTCGGAGAGACTGTCGTATTCGGCGCCGAAGGCCGACTGGGTATTGGTCAGGCGGGCGACGCGGCCGTCGAGCCCGTCGAGCAGGCCGGCGAGAAAAATCGCGATCGCGGCGATCTCGAAGCGTCCGTTCATCGCCGCGATGATCGCGTAGAAGCCGGCGAACAGCGCGCCGGTCGTGAACAGGTTGGGCAACAGGTAAATGCCCTTGCCCATGCGTTTACGGGACTCTTTCGGGTTGCTGTCGTCCATACCTACCGCCCGTGCGCGAAGCGTCGGGGACTAGTTCTTCGACTTGTCGACCAGCGCGTTGGCCGACAGCCACGGCATCATCGAGCGCAGGCGCGCGCCGACTTGCTCGATGTCGTGGGCGGCGTTATTACGCCGCTCGGCGGTCATGCTCGGGTAGTTGGCGAGGCCCTCGTCGATGAACGACTTGGCGTAGCTGCCGTTCTGGATGTTGTCGAGGCATTCCTTCATCGCCCGCCGACTCTGCTCGTTGATGATCTTCCTGCCGCTGGTGTATTCACCGAATTCGGCATTGTTCGAAATCGAGTAGTTCATGTTGGCGATGCCGCCTTCGTGAATCAGGTCGACGATCAGCTTGAG
>JBPEYE010000035.1:0-4077 GCA_052030825.1 Gammaproteobacteria bacterium
GACACGTAGTAGCCCTGCACCTGGTCGCAGCCGACGCCGGCCACCAGGTTCCAGTCGTCCTCGTCCTCGACGCCCTCGGCAACGACTTTCATGTCGAGCTTCTTGGCCAACAGTACGCTCGACTCGAGAATCGCCCGCGCCGAGGCTTCGCGGCTCGCGCCGTGGACGAAGGCGCGGTCGATCTTGAACTCGGCGAACGGGATGCGCTGCAGCTGCTCCATCGACGAATAGCCGGTACCAAAATCGTCGATCGACAGGCGGAAGCGCTTCAGCGACAACCGGCTCAGGATGTCGAGCGCGACCGACAGGTGCTCCATCAAGCGACTCTCGGTTATCTCGAAGCTGACGTTCGAGGCGTCCAGGTCCGACTGCTCGAGGATGGCGGCGATCCGGTCGGGCCATTCGAGGTCGGTCAGCGAGTCGACCGAAATGTTGATCGCGACGTTGAGTTCGTGACCCATGCGTTTGAGCTGCCCGGCATAGCCGAGCGCCTTGTCGATGACGACGTCGGTGAGCCTGCCGATCAGGCCGTTTTCTTCGGCCATCGCGATAAACGAGTTCGGCTTGATCAGCCCCATGCCCGGATGGTTCCAGCGTACCAGCGCCTCGACTCCGACGACCGCGCCGCTGGCGATGTCGACCTTGGGCTGAAAATAAGTGTCGAGTTCGCTTGCCTCGATGGCCTTCTCGAGATCGGCGAGGGAGAACGCGTCGACCAGCATCATCGTGCCCTCGGCGCGAATCTGGTCGAGCTGATCGAGCAGTTCGCTGATCTTGGCCGGCGTGGCCGGCTTTTCGAGGACCCCGAGCACGTGCAGATCGTGTTCGATCGCGAGCTTCTCGACGGTCTTGAGGATGCGCACGTCCTCGCCGCTGGTCAGGATCAACGAACCTTCGTAGTTACGCTGCGCGAGATGCCGAATGAACTCGACGCCGTCCATTTCGGGCATGTTCAAATCGCAGATAATGACGTCGATTTCGTCGCGGTTCTCGGCCAGCAGATCGAGGGCCGCCGGCCCGGACATCGCGTTGAGCACCTTCGAGATGCCGAGGTCGTTGAGCATAACGGTCGAGACCCGGTGCATGATGTAATCATCGTCGACCAGCATCAGCTTGAGGCTGAACTGGGTGACTTCCTCGTCATCCTCCGGCTCGGGCAGGCTGAATCCGGTAATGTCGCTGGGCTCGACACCGACGTCGACGTCGACCGCTTCCTCGAGCAGCGTCTCGATATACTTGCAGACCAGGTCGGCGTGCGGTTTGACGCGCGGAAAGATTTCGTCGATGCGCTCCCAGTCGGCGTCGCGCGCGGCGCGCTCGAGCTGCTCGCAGGCCTGCGCCAGGCGCAGCGCGCCCATGCTGCGCGAAGACGACTTGAGCTTGTGCGTGTACTCGACGATTTGCTCGTCGCTACGCCAGGCGAAGGCTTGCTGCAAGTCGCCCATTGCGGCGGGCAGTGACTCGGCAAAGGTACGCAACAGGCGATGGTGCAGTTCGGGCTTTTGCCCGGTCGATTGCGCCAGCACGTTGTGATCGATCGGTTCACCGAGATCGGTGTCGAGTACTGCCGCAGGGCTATCGGAGGATTGCCCGGCGATTTCGTCCGGGCTCCATTGCTCGAGCGCGTGGCGCAGATCCTCGAGCTCGACCGGCTTGGAGATCACGTGATCGACGCCGGCCTCGAAGCACTTGCGCACGTCGGCCTCGAGCGCGTTGGCGGTGATTGCGATCACCGCGGCGCGCCGCTCGCCACCGTCCTCTAGCTGGCGAATCTCGCGCACCAGGTCGTAACCGTTCATTTCGGGCATGCGGATGTCGGTCAGCAGGAGGTCGTAACGACCCTCGCGCCAGCGCGCCAGCGCGGTCGCGCCGTCAACCGCGTAGTCGGCCTCGAAGCCGAGGATACCGAGCTGCGCGGCCATCAACTCCTGGTTGATCTGGTTGTCCTCGGCTACCAGGATTCGCGACCCGCGGCTCGGCAAGCGCGTGACCGTTGCGTCGCCCGATTCCGGCGCGGCCAGCGGCTCGTCGAGTTCGAGCGGCTCGAGCACGACCCAGAAGGTACTGCCCTTGCCGATCTTGCTCTCGATTTCGAGTTCGCCGTGCATCAGGTCGAGCAACTGGCGGGTGATGACGAGGCCGATGCCGGTGCCTTCGACGCCGCTGAACTCGGCGCCGAGCCGGTTGAACGGCTGGAACAGCTCCTTGATTTTTTCTTTCGAGATTCCGGCGCCGGTATCGCGCACGCCGACGCGCAACTGTCCGGCACCCGCCGGTTTGCTGATCACGTCGATCTTGCCGCCCTCGCGGTTGTACTTGACCGCGTTGGTCAGCAAGTTGAGGAAGACCTGCTTCAGGCGAATCGAGTCGGCCATGACGTTGACCCCGTCGAAATCGGCCGCCTCGAAGCGGATCTCGATATTGCGATTTTGCGCCAGCGGCGCGATCCAGTGGACGCTGTCCTCGAGCACCGGGCGCATGCCGACCGGTTCGAGCGACACGTCGACCTCGCCGGCCTCGATCCGCGACAGATCGAGGATCTGGTCGATCAGCGACATCAGGTGTTTGCCGGCGCGGTTGATCTCGGTCGCGTTGGCGAGGTGCTGTTCGCCGAGCGTTCGGTCGTAGGCGAACAATTGCGAAAAACCGAGAATCGCGTTCAGCGGGGTGCGCAGCTCGTGACTCATGCTCGACAGGAAATCGGATTTGGCCCGGTTGGCCTGCTCGGCCTGATCTTTGGCCTCGATCAACGCCGTCTCGGCCGCCTTGCGCGTGGTAATATCATCGTGGATCGTGATGACGCGTTGCCAGGTCTCTTCGAAACCTCTGACCACGGTCACGATCGACCGGGTCTGGAACAGCGAGTCGTCCATTCTCGAATCGACGCGCTCGGCTTCGTACCAGCCCGAATCGCTCGCCAGCGCGGCAAATTCGGCGGCATAGTACTCGATCCACTGCGCGTCCCACCAATCGTCGACATCCGCTTCGGCCTCGAGAAACTGCGCCCTCGATTCGGCCTCGTGCATCTGTATCAGGGCCTCGTTGACATTGGTAATCCGGGTTTGTCCGACGAGTTCACGCAACAGCTTGGGGCGCTCGAGAAAATACTTTTCGAGGTCATCGACGCCTTTGAACAGCAACTTGTCGATGACTTTCTTGACCGCGCTGTAGTCCTCTTCCTGTACCCCGAGGGGCAATTGCGCAAACAAAGAGCTGTAGCGTTCCTCGCTTTCCTCGAGCGCGCGCCGCGCGGCTTCCGACTCGGTAACGTTTTGCACCATGCCGAAAGTCGAGACCAGCCTGCCGGCATCGTCGAATACACCCTGCTCGAATTCACGCAGCTGGCGGACATCACCGTCTCGGGTGACGATCCGATAGTCGAAGACATGAATCTTGTCCGGCTCCAGGTGCTTGCTCGAGTCGAGTTCTTCGAGATAGGTTTCGAGATCGTCGGGGTGGACGAACTGCTTGAAGTCGTCGCTGCCGCGAAACACTTTTTCGATTTGCTCGCGATCGATACCGAAGATTTCAGCGATTTCCGGCGAGAAGAATATCGGCTGGTCTTCAATCTCGTCCCATTCCCAGATGCCGATATCGAGCATCTTCGATAGCGCACGACTGCGATCGTCGCGGAAGCGGATGGTCGCGCGCGCCTCCTCGAGCTGGCGCTCGAGGTCGGCGATCTGGTCGCGTAGTGCCTGCTCCGAATTCCCCGCCTTGGGCTGCTGCTTCGACTTCTTGGCCAAGTGATTGAACTATGACGATACCAAGCTATAAGTATAGGAGGGAAATCGGAGAACTTCCCTAGCCACTTCAATCATTTGTGACCGCAATCGCGTTGGCGAAACAGGGCCATCGCCGGCAACCGTTGCGGCCATCGACGACACTTCGGGGTAATCATGAAAAGTCTGAACTATTCCAGCATCACCGCCGCGCTGCGCCGGATACACCGCGCCAAGGCCAAATCCGACGCCACCGGGATCCCGGTCAAGGAGCTGCTCGACCAGGATCGCGAGCTGCGCCGCAAGCTCGCGCGCGAGCGCGAAGAGCAGCGCCAGCGGCGTGATTTTCTGCGCG
>JBPEYE010000350.1:0-1949 GCA_052030825.1 Gammaproteobacteria bacterium
GCGCCGGCATCGCCGAGCTTGGGCGCACCGGCGGCGCCGGTGTTGTGGCACGCGAGACAGGCGCCCTGGTAGAGTTGGGCGGGCGTTTTGGCCGCCGCATCGCCGGCAGCGACCATCGTCGTCGAGCGGCTGCGCATCTCGTCGAGCGATACCACCGGCTTCAGGCGCATCACGATATCGTTGACCGTATCCTCGGGCTCGGCAACCACCTTGGGCTCGCCCGGACGGGGCATGACGACTTCGCCAATAATGATCGCGATCAGCAACAGCACGCCGAGCACGGTCAGGTTATGCGGCGAAAAAATCTCGTTCTGTTGAGCGCTCAAGCGGTTCTCCAGGTCCAGGGTCGGGGGGTCGAAACGCTGCGCATTATCCTCGAAAAGCGGCGGATGCGCAAAAAATTATTCGCCAAACGGCACCCGCGATGGTTTACAATTTCGCCGCGGCGACGCGACGCCGCGCGCGCCTCCACAGCGCTCGTAGCTCAGCTGGATAGAGTGTTGGCCTCCGGAGCCAAAGGTCGTGGGTTCGAATCCCGCCGAGCGCGCCATCTTCCCGCATTCCGGTACCCGGTGCGCCGTCGCCGGGTACCGGCATTGCCCTTCCCTGCCTGCGCGCACCCGCGCGTCGCGCGCGACACGCGATTACGCAAACGGTACGCGTCAATAAGAGCGCGTCGTGCGACTTGCAACGCGGCGATCGGGTCGCGCGGCGGCCGGCCGCGCCCATTCCAAAAAAAAGGCCCGTTCGACTATTTCGAACGGGCCTAACTTAAGTCAAAACCTGAGGAGGAGGAGGGGGGGGTTTCAACTTACTCGCCGCCGGAGCGAACCGGGGTCCGTCACGGTTTGGCGATGGTGCAATATTATGGGCGGTACTGTTACAATAACAGTTACAATTTTTTTGAAATGATTACAGAACAGTTTGGCCGAAACCATGACAGTTAGCCGCCCGGAAACCTACAAGTATGACCAGGTTGCGCGCTATATCAACGAGCGGATCGAGAAGGGCGACCTGAAACCCGGCGACAAGGCCCCGTCGCTGCGCAAATTGAGCAAGCAACTCGGTGTCAGCATCGCCACCGTAACCCAGGCTTATGTCAATCTCGAGGACCAGGGCGTGCTGACCGCGAAACCGCAATCCGGATTCTACGTCAACGCGTTGGTCGATGAAATCACCAACATGCCCCGCTACGACGGCACCCCGAGCCAGGCCCGGCGCGTGCGCTTCGGCGGCCTGTTCGAAGCGGTCTTTCGCAACGCCAACGATCCGCGCATCGTCGGCTTTGGCACGTCCCACCCGGCGATGGAGTTTCTGCCGGTGAAGTCGTTGACGCGCGCCACGCGCAGCATCGTCAGTCGCTACCCGCAACGGAGCATGGATTATATTTACCCGCCCGGCGAGCGCAAGCTGCGCGAGCAAATCGCGCAAACCTACGCGCAAACCTATACCCGCGTGGCCACTGACGACATCATCATCACCTCGGGCGCGACCGAGGCGCTGGCGATCAGCCTGCGCACCGTGGCCAAGCGCGGCGACACGATCGCGGTCGAGTCGCCGACCTATTTTCTCGTGCTGCGCCTGATCGAGCAGATGGGCATGCTCGCGGTCGAGATCGAAACCGATCCCGTGACCGGGCTCGACCTCGAGGCACTCGAAGAAGCCTTCGACACGATGAACATCAGCGCCGTGCTGGCGTCGCCCAACACCAGCAACCCGCTCGGCTGCCAGATGCCCGAGAGCAACAAGCGCGATCTCGTCAACCTGCTCGCCGAGCGCGACATTCCGCTGATCGAGGACGATGTCTACGGCGCCGTCTATTTCGGCGACAAAGCCCCGCGACCGGCCAAGTCCTACGACCTCAACGACATCGTGCTGAGCTGTTCGTCGTTCTCGAAGACGCTGGCACCGGGGCACCGCATCG
This sequence comes from Gammaproteobacteria bacterium, assembly GCA_052030825.1. Classification (GTDB taxonomy): domain Bacteria; phylum Pseudomonadota; class Gammaproteobacteria. The sequence continues at coordinate 1,925 of JBPEYE010000350.1, forward strand.
GCTGGGTCGTCGCCGGGCGCTATCA
>JBPEYE010000351.1:0-16807 GCA_052030825.1 Gammaproteobacteria bacterium
CCTACGGGCCGGGGTCGCGATGCAATCGCGTCAAAAGTAGCGCCAGATCTTGCCGACCCGATTGATGAAGGTTCGGGTGCGCGATGCCGGGTTGTGCCGGATCGGCGACGGCAACGTGGCCGCGAGTTCGACCGCCTCGCGCCGCCCCAGGCGGTAAACCGGCACGCCCCAGTAGTGTCGCGCGGCAGCGTCGACGCCGTAAATGCCGCGCCCGAACTCGGCGACGTTCAGATAGTACTCGAGAATCCGCCGTTTGCTCAGGTTGCGTTCCAGGCCGAGCGTGAGCACGAGTTCGTGCCATTTGCGCAGCGGGTTGCGCGATGGGTTCAGAAACAGGTTCTTGACCGTTTGCTGCGAGATCGTGCTGGCACCGTAGACGATGCGCTTTTTCGACAGGTTGTATTCCATTGCCTCCTTGAACGCGTCGAGGTCGATGCCGTCATGCTCGTAGAAGCGCGCATCCTCGGCGACGATGACGGCGCCGATCAGTTCGCGCGGAATGGTTTCGATCGGCACCGGGTTCCAGCGCAGGCGCGGCCAGCCCTGGCTGTGGCGTTCTTGCTCGTAGGCGCGAATGAAGTTCGAGCGCAGCAGCGGACCGTCGGCGTAGCGCTGCCAGTCGGGCCAGATCGCGGCCAGGTAACCGAGGTCCAGCAGCAGCAGGATCAGCAGTACGAAACCACCGATGCGCAGAACTCGTCGCGTTGCAGAAACGCCGGATTCGGGTCGATATCGCTGTCGCCGCCGCCAGGCCATAGGCCCCTATACTAGTACATCGGCGGGTCGTGTCACCCGCGCTTGTCGTCGCGCCCGTAAGTGGTTATCGTGGCGGCGCGATGAAACACGGATCCCGTTTAATCCTCGGAATGGTGCTGCTCTGCGGGCTCACGCTGCCCGCGGTGGTGACCGCGCAAGATGCTGCCGAGGCCGATGTCGCCGCGGCGCAACAGGCCGACAACGTGCGCCGGATGCTCGCCATTCGCGAGGCGCTGGAGGATCGGCGCGCGCGAATTCGCACTTTGCTCGAGCAGCTCGACGGCGCCGACGAGGGTGAACAGGCGCGCATCCGCGAACAGATCGCGTCGCATCGTGAAACGGTCAGGGACCTGAGCACGGCTTTCGAAAGTATCGCCGTCGGCGGCGCGACCCTGCGCGATGACGCGGCGGCCGACGAAAAGCCGCTGGAGTGGCACGAGGAACTGACGCAGATCGCGCGGCCGCTGTTGAACCGTCTCCGCGAAGCCACCGAGAAACCGCGCCGCGTCGCCGAGCTCAGGACGCGAATCGAACTCTACCAGCAGCAGCTCGACGTCGCCCGGCGCGCGCTGGCGTCGGTCGCCGTCTACGATCGCGAGCAGGTGCCGCCGGCCGTTGCCGAGGGTCTCGACGCGGTCGCGGCCAGCTGGCGCGAACGCGCGCAGGATGTCGAGCGATCGCTCGATGTCGCGCGCGCCGAGCTCGCGAGTCTGCAGGCCAGCGATGGCGAAATCTTCGCCACGCTGGGGCGGGTCACCGGCGATTTCATGCTCGGCAGCGGCTTGACGCTGTTACTGGCGACGATCGTGGGCGTCGCCGTCTGGCTGGCTTTGCGCTCGCTGCAGCGGCTGGTGCGGCGCTGGCGGCGGCGGACGCCCAGCGACCAGCAGGCGGCGCGCATCCGCCTGCTGCTGTACAGCTATCACCTGTTGACGATGGCCCTCGTGACCCTCGCGGTGCTGGCGGTGTTCTACGTTCGCGGCGACGTGCTGCTGCTGTCGATCGCGATCATCGCGCTGATCATGCTGGTGCTCGGTATCTGGCGTTTTCTGCCGCGCTACGTGCAGGAAGCGCGGCTGCTGCTCAACGTCGGCCCGGTACGCGAGGGCGAGCGCGTGACCTACGGCGGCCTGCCGTTCCAGGTGGCAACGCTGAATCTCTACTCGGAATTGCGCAATCCCGATCTCGACGGCGTGATTCGCCTGCCGTTGTCGGCGCTGGCGCAGTTGACTTCGCGCCCGCGCACGGCCGAGGCGTGGTTTCCAAGCCGCGCCGGCGATTACGTGATGCTGCCGGACGGCAATCTCGGTGAAGTGCTTGCGCAGACCGTCGAGCAGGTCGTGCTCCGGGTCGTCAGCGCGATCGTGCATTACCCGGCGGCCGCCTATCTCGGTCTCGGCGTGCGCAACCTGTCGCGCGAGGGCTTCGGCGTATTCGTCGTCTTCGGCATCGATTACGCGCACCAGGCGATCGCGCTCGAACAGGTACCGGAACGGTTCAAGGCGGCAATCGAAGGGGCATTTGCCGAGGCCGGCTTCGGCGATGATCTGCAAAGCCTCGTCGTCGAATTCAAGGAGGCCGGCGCGAGCTCGCTCGATTACGTCGTCTACGCGACGCTCGCCGGCAGCAGTGCCGGCTCGTATTTCCGCATCGGACGGCTGATCCAGCAAGCCTGTGTCGACGTCTGCAACCGCGAAGGCTGGGTCATTCCGTTCACCCAGGTGACGATCCACCAGGCCGACGCCGCGCCGGCCGCCGGGACCGACGGCGGGCCGGGCGAGGTCTGACCGGGTCTCCGCGTGACCGCGCCTCGCGTCGGCGGAGCGGCCGCATGAAGCTGGTGATTACCGGCGGTACCGGCTTCGTCATGAGCCACGTGGTGCGGCAATGGGTCGAGCGTTCGCCGCAACATGTCGCGGTCGTAGTCGACTGCTACGCGCCCGACGCGCCGCTCGAACGATTCTTCGCCGGTCACGACGCGCAGATCGAAATCATTGAGGGTTCGGTCGCCGATCCCGGACTCTGGGCGGGAACGCTCGCCGATCTGGCGCCGGACTACTTCGTGCACGGTGCGGCGATGACGCCAAACCGCGGCGAATCGGAGCGCCGCGACGCGCGCCGCGTGGTCGAGGTCAACCTGTCGGGCACGCTCAACGCGCTCGAGTGGCTGCGCGATCGCGCGTCGCTACGCCGCGCGATACACGTCAGTACCGGTTCGGTGTACGGTGTCGATGGTCCGGACGGGCCGCTGCCCGAGGACGGATACGAAGAACGCAGCCCGGACTCGCTCTACCCGATCACCAAGCGCGCCGGCGAGTTGCTCGCGTTGCGCTATCGCGAACTTTTCGACCTGCCGATTGCGGTCTGCCGCCTGTCGAGTATCTACGGGCCGCTCGATCGCTGGACGCCGGGGCGCGATTTTCGCTGTGCGCCCAAGATCATCGTCGAGCGCGCGCTCGCCGGCGAAGCGGTGCGCATCGCCGGCGCTACCGCGGTTGGCGACTGGCTGCACGCGGCCGACGTCGCGCGCGGTATCCTCACGCTGCTCGAGGCGCCGCGGCTGCGGCACGCGCTGTTCAACATCGCCTACGGCGAGACCGCGAGCCTCGCGCGGCTGTGCGAGCTGGTTGCCGCGATCGTGCCCGGCGCCGGTTGGGTCGCCGCGCCGGCGGTCGAGGCCGATATCGTTGCCGATCCCGGGCGCCGCCTCGGCGCCTACGGCGCCTACGACAACTCGCGATTGCGCGCGCTCGGCTGGGCGCCGATGCCCCTCGGCGACGCGCTGGCCGACTACGTCGCCTGGGTGCGCGGCGAGCCTGGCCCTGATTGACCGCGGGCCGGTTTAAAGGCCGCGCCGCGGCGTACCGCAATTGTAAACACGACGTAAACCGGGGCGCCGAAACTTTACCGGGTCGTGCCTGCAATCCTGGCCGGCCGACCGCTAGGCTTGTCGTCGAAACAACGCCATTTCGAACCCAGGAGCAAGCCATGAACAAGCAATCCCGAACATTTTGCCGCCTGGCGCGAATCGCACCGGCTGGCGCGGTCGTGCTCGCGCTCGCCGCGCCGGCGGCAGCGGCCCTCGAGACCGCGGTCGCGACGCCCGCGCGCCAGCAGCCGGCGACGCTCGCCGCCGATCCCGCCCGGCTCGCGCAGCGGCCGCGCATCCAGGTCGCAATCCTGCTCGACACCAGTAACAGCATGGACGGCCTGATCGATCAGACGCGGAACCAGCTGTGGCAGGTCGTCAACGAATTCGCCGGCGCGCGCCGCGACGGCGTCGAACCGCTGCTCGAGATCGCGCTGTTCGATTACGGCAACAGCGGTAATTCGGCCGCGGCGGGTTACGTGCGTCGTCTCAGCCCCTTTACCGGCGAGCTCGATGCGATTTCCGAAAGCCTGTTCGCGTTGACCACCAACGGTGGCAGCGAGTATTGCGGGCAGGCGATATTGACCGCGCTCGACACGCTGCAGTGGAGCCGCGCGGCGAACGATGTCAGGACGATCTTCATCGCCGGCAACGAGCACTTCAACCAGGGCCCTGTCGGCTATCGCGAAGCGATTCGCGCGGCCCGGCAGCGCGGCGTTTCGGTCAATACGATCCATGCCGGCGATCACGATACCGGCATCGCCAGCGGCTGGCAGGCCGGCGCGCTGCTTGCCGGCGGCGAATATCTCAGCATCGACGCCAATCAGCGGGTCGTGCACGTCGTCGCGCCGCAGGATGCGCGCCTCGCCGAACTCAACGCGAAGCTCAACGCGACCTACGTGCCTTACGGCAGCGACGGCGCGGTGGCCGCCGAGCGTCAGGCCGAACAGGATTCGCTGAACGAAGAAATATCGCTCGGCCTGCTCGCCAGCCGGGTCGAATCGAAGGCCTCGACGGCCTATCGCAATTCGAACTGGGACCTGGTCGACGCGCTCGCCGAAGGCGAAGTCGCCGCCGACGAGGTCGGACGGCTCGACGCTGCCGAGTTACCGGAACCGATGCAGGCACTCGATGCCGACGCGCGGCTCGCCTATCTCGAGCAAAAGGCCGAGGCGCGCAAGGCGATTCAGCGAGAAATCGCCGAGCTCGCCCGCGCGCGGTCCGACTACGTCGCCGCGCAGCGGCGCGCGCAGGCGCCGACGATCAGCGATGCGCTGATCGCTGCGGTCCGCAAGGAAGCCGCGCGCAAGGGGTTCGCATTCGCCGACTGAGCATCGGCAGCGCGTTCGTCGACGCAGCGGCCGCGGCGCGGGATCGACGCGCCGCGGCCGATATTGTTGCGGTAATCCGGTACCGTTTGGGTGATAATCGGGCGCATCGAGCGGCGGTGTTCGATCCGCCGTCAGCGTCAATGAGCCGAACAGGGTTACTTTCCGATTGAGCGCCGATTCGCATAACAAGCTGCAGCTGGGGTTCGTCCTCGTCCTGCTCGCCGTGGTCGGGCTCGGCTTCCTCGGCATGATTCGCCAGTTCCTGATCGCGCTGGTACTCGCCGCGATCTTCGCCGGACTGCTGTACCCGTTTTACCGCCGCCTGTGGCGGTGGTTCGGCGAACGCGCGTTCGCCGCGTCGCTGGCGACGCTGGTGATCTGCGCGCTGGTCGCGGGCCTGCCGCTGGTGCTGTTCGTCGGCGTGGTTGCGAGCGAGGCGATCCAGGTGACCGAGAAAGTTCGGCCGATGGTCCAGGGCGCGCTCGCGAGCGACGTACCGCTGGCCGAACGGGTGCCCGAGTGGGTGCCGTTCGCCGAATACATCGATCCCTACCGCGAGACGATTCTGCGCAAGGCCGCACAAGCCGCGAGCGCCACCGGCAAGCTGTTGGTATCGAACCTGTCGAACGTGACGCGTGGCACGCTCGGCTTCCTGCTCGGCCTGTTCGTGATGCTCTACGCGATGTTTTATTTCTTTATTCGCGGTCCGGAAATGCTGCGCGCGCTGCAGTCGCTGTTGCCGCTGTCGGCCGAGGACCGCAAGCTGGTCGTCGATCGTGGCCTCAGCGTGACCCAGGCCTCGCTCCGGGGAATCGTCGTCATCGGCGCGATCCAGGGCTTGCTCGTTGGCCTCGCGTTCTGGGCGGCCGGGCTGACCGGGCCGGTGTTCTGGGGCACGATCGTGTTCCTGCTGTCGGCGATCCCGGGGCTCGGCGCGCCGCTGATCTGGCTGCCGGCGGCGATTTACCTGATCGCGACCGGGAGCATTGGCTGGGGCATCGGGCTGATTGCCTGGGGCGCGATCGTCGTCGGCCTGGTCGACAATCTGTTGCGGCCGATGATCGTCGGTCAGGGTGCCAAACTGCCCGACGTCATCGTGCTGGTGTCGATCCTCGGCGGCATCGCGACCTTCGGCGCGCCGGGCATCCTGCTCGGTCCGGTGGTCGCCGCGATGCTCGACACGCTGCTGGAGATTTACCGCCGCATCTTCGCGGATCAGCTGCCGTCCTGAAGCCAGCTCCGACGAACCGACCCCTATCGCTCGATTCCGCGGCGATGCTAAGATGGCGCTCGAAAATAACCCAGATCGACCGATCCGGCGCCGCCGCGTCGGCTTCGGCATTCGACCCTTTAGCGAGGAACAGCCATGACCGCCGACGGCGCCTTTACGACCGGCATCGAGGAAGAATACCTGCTTGTCGATCTCGAGACCGGCGCCCTGATCGACACCGCGAAGGAAGGCCTGATCGAAGCCTGCGATCAGGCGTTCCCCGACCAGGTACACCCCGAGTTGCTGCAATGCCAGATCGAAATCGGCTCGCGGCCGCGCGCGAGCATGCGCGAACTGCGCCAGGATCTCGCCGAATTGCGCCAGACGGTCAGCGACGTCGCCGCCGGTTACGGCGTCGGCATCATCGCCGCGTCGACCCATCCGTGGGGTACCTGGCGCGAGCAGCGTTACACGATCAAGGAGCGCTACCAGCTGATGAGCCAGAAGATGCAGGCGGTGATGCAGCGCATGACGATCTGCGGCATGCACGTGCACGTTGCCGTCGAGCCCGACGGCCTGCGCTACGACTTGCTCAACCAGGTCAGCTACGTGTTGCCGCACCTGCTAGCGCTGTCGACCTCGTCGCCGTTTCTCGAGGGCCGTGACACCGGCCTGAAATCGTTTCGCATCGCGCTCTACAGCGAGCTGCCGCGCACCGGCCTGCCCGAGCATTACGAAAACGAAGCCGATTTCCGCCGCGAGGTCGAATTGCTGGTCAACACCGGCGTGATCGAGGATGCCAGCCGCATCTGGTGGGATATTCGCCCGAGCGTGCGCTACCCGACGCTCGAAATGCGCATCTCCGACGTCTGTACGCTGCTCGACGACGCGATCTGCGTCGCCGCGCTGTACCGCTGCTGGCTGCGCATGCTGTGCCGGCTGAAGGCCCGCAACCAGCGCTGGCGGCGCTATTCCAATTTCCTCATCAGCCAGAACCGCTGGCTGGCGATGCGCCACGGCATGGAGCGCGGCCTGATCGATTTCGGCAAGCGCGCGCTGGTGCCGTTCGCCGAGCTGGTCGAGGAAATGCTCGAGCTGATCCAGCCGGATGCCGAGGCGCTCGATTGCGTCGACGAGGTCGGCCATGCGCGCGCGATCGTCACTCGCGGCACCAGCGCCGACCGTCAGCGCCAGGTTTATCATGCCGCGAAGGAGGCTGGCGCCGACGACGCCGCCGCGCTCGAAGCCGTGGTCGACAGCCTGCGCGCCGAAACCCTCGACTTTTGATTCGGGCGGTGCCGATCACGCGCGCTTATCCGGCGATAAGAAATCGCGCTTTGACCGCGTCCGCCGCGCTAACCTAGACTGCCCGGGTTCGCACCAGCGCTGCCGTGGAGTCGAACCCCGATGGCATCCGATTTGTACCACACGCTCAGGAACCTGATCGACGACCATTTGCCGGGCGACGAGCGCCTGAGCGATTCTGAACGCGAGGCGCTCGCGCTGCAGTGTCTCGCGCACATCGAAGCGACGGTCGAAAAGTTCGACGGCGAGCGACGCGCAGACGCGGCGCGAATCGACGACTGCATTCTGTGTGAGCTGAGACCTGACCGTTTCGAGGTCGTCGACGAGAACGAGCGCGCGCTGACCTTACGCGACAGTTACCCCGTCACCGAGGGCCATTGTCTGATCATTCCGCGGCGCCACGCCGAGACCTGGTTCGACATGAACGAGGCCGAAGTGATCGCGACCGCTCGGCTGATTCATCGTGCGCGCGCGCGGCTGCAGGCCGACGATCCGGGCGTGACCGGGTTCAATATCGGCATGAACTGCTGGAAAAGCGCGGGCCAGTCCGTGTTCCACGCGCACATCCACCTGATTCCGCGGCGCGACGGCGACCAGGAGGACCCGCAGGGCGGCGTGCGCAAGATTTTTCCGGAAAAGGCCCGGTACAAGCGCAAATCCGACTGATCGGATCCGCCGCCGGGTGCTCACTCGGCGTCGGTTTCGGCCGCCTCCCGCACGAAGTCCTCGACTGCGGCGCGCATCCGCGTCTCGGTCGCGTCGTCGACGACGTCGGTGCAGCGACCGGCGGCGACGATCAGGCCGCCGAGGAACGACGTGCTGGCGATCGCGGCAAACGCGTCTTCGCTGACGCGCCGCGGGTGGATCACGAGGTTGATGACGATCGACGAATCGCGGTCGCGAACGATATGCGTGATTTGCAGGCTGCCGGGCGTGATCCAGTCGGCCTGCTGCAGGTTGACGAGACTCTCGATCGTGTCGCTGTCGGTCTCGAGCTGGCCGCCGAGCAGCCAGCGCACCCGGGATTTCGACGGGTCGAAGACGAGGTCCATGCGGCCGAGCCGCTGTCGGTCGGTAAACACCTGGATCGCATCGGGCTCGTAGATCGGCGTCGTTACGATTCGGGTGGTAATTTCGTCTTCGTCGAACAGGATGATGTCGAGCTGCTTGCCGGGCTCGACCTCGATCGGTTCGAAGGTGCACGACAGCCAGCTCGCGCGCACCAGTTCCCGGAAATTGCGCCGGTCCTCGGACGGGGTTTCGAGCGCGGCGGCGCCGGGCGGTATCAGCGCCGCGGCCAGGCCGAGCCCTGCCGCGATGGCCACCGAGCGCGCCGTGACCGCCATCATTGCGAAGAGTCCGCCCGAGGCTTGCCGGTCTGTGGTCGGTCGATCTCGATCATCGATCCCGGGCCGCCGATAATGCGGGTGCATGACTTGCCGACCGATGCGCTTGCCGGTATGGCTTCTCAGCGTCCCCCGCGCGACATGCGCTGGACGATGAACAACGCGATCAGCGACGCTACCGCGCCCGACAACAGGTAGTAACCCGCGAACTCGAGACCGAGCCAGAGGGTCAATCCGAGCGAGGTAATCGGCGCGAAGGCTGCGCCGAAAAGCCAGCCGACGTCGTTGGTCAGCGCCACACCGGTATAGCGGTACTCGGGTTTGAACCGATGCGGCAGGGTGCCGCCGGACTGACCGAAGGCCAGGCCGAGCAGGGTGAAGCCGACGAGCACGTAAATCCAGACGCGGTCGAACAAATCGACGATGCCGAAGCTGAGCAGGCCGATCGCGATGGCGACCAGCATCAGTAAACGCCGGCGACCGAAGCGGTCGGCCAGCAGTCCCGACAGGATGCAGGTAAACACCGCGATGAAGGCGCCTGCCATCTGGATCACGATCAGGTCGGGGATCGACAGTTCCCCGAACAGCTGGATATAGCCGAGCGGAAAGATCGCAACCATTTGCAGCAGCGCGTACGCCGCCAGCGGCAGGTACGCGCCGAGCAACACCTGCTTCCAGTTATGGCGCAAGACGTCGGCAACGGGCGACGGGCGCAGTTCCAGCCGCTCCGCGGCGTACTCGAATTCGGGCGTGTCGATCAGGCGCAGGCGCGCGAACAGCGCAACCACCTGCAGCGCGAGGGCGACGAAAAACGGGAAACGCCAGCCAAAGCTCAGAAACTCCTCCTCGCTCAGGAAATTGGTCAGGACATAGAAAATCGACGCCGCGATCAGAAAACCGACCGGGCAGCCAATCTGCGGAATCATCGCGTACCAGCTGCGGCGATTATCGGGCGCCTCCATCATCATGATGATCGGCGCGCCATCGTTGCTGCCGCCGATGCCGATACCCTGGGCGAGTCGCGCGAGGCACAACAGGATCGGCGCGACGATGCCGATCTCGGCATAGCCCGGCACGAAGCCGATGAACACCGTCGAGCCGCCGAACACGAACATCGCAACGGTTATCCGGGCCGAGCGGTTGACCCGCTGATCGAGCCGTCGAAACACCAATGGCGCGAGCGGGCGCGTGAAAAACAACAGCGACAGCACGGCGAAGGAAACCATCATCCCGGTGGCTGGCGCATACATCGGGAAGAATACCTGCGGAAACACCAGCGCGCAGGCGATCGCGAAGGTAAAGAAGCTGAAGAACTCGGCGATTCGGCTCATGACCACGACGCCGATGATCTGGTTGGGATGCAAGTCGGCGGCAGAGGGTGCGTCTTGCCCGGGTGTGGCGCTGGTGATATCGCTGCTCAATGCTGTTACCTGTCTTGCTGTTTCGACGCCCCGAAGCGAGGCGGCTTGCGGCATTCGGTCGCCGCCGCCGACCGTAACCCGTGTCGCCCGCGCGAGTTCGAGGCCGTTTAATTCGGCAAGTCTAAACCGCGCCGGGATCAAATGACAATGCTTGCGGGTTTTATCCGGATTGCGTCCGCGGCCGGTCGATGGCGCCGAAGCGACGGCCGGCGCCCCGCGATTCGGTCGATCGATGCGCCGCGATACGACACCCCTGGCACGAGCGTCGCGCCGTGACGCGATGCCGTTTTCGCCGCTTGCAGGACTGCATCCGGGCGCGCGAGCCCGACGGCTCGCGGTGGGCGACCGGCCTTCGTCGACGGGCGCGGGGGTCGGCGCGAAACCCGGCGCCGTCGTATCCGAACGGTTTAGGATCGATGCGGTTCGCCGATTGCGCGGCAGCTTCGACCGGTGTATCCGATGGCAATGTTTTTGGACTATTTCGGATCGATGTGTTGAAATCGGGCCCGACGCCCACGCCGCAATCAAGAGTTAGGCGACGCGTCGTTTAGCCAAACTAGCAAGAAAAATCGCGCCTTCGCGGGATGGGCATGCTCCGCTCCGAGGGCCAATGAGTAGATGAGTCGTGTAAAAGTGAACCTGGGGGGAAACGGGTTTCGAATCGCAATCGCCGTGATCGGGAGCGCCTTGGTACTGGCTCTCGGTGGATGCGATTGGGTCGTTTTGGAACCGTCGGGCGACGTCGCCCGGCAGCAGGCGCAACTGATCTGGATCGCGACCTGGCTGATGCTGATCGTGATCGTGCCGGTTTTCATACTGACGGCGCTGTTCGCGTGGAAATACCGCGCTTCCAATCGCGAAGCCGACTACGATCCCGAATGGCACCATTCGACCACGCTCGAGATCGTCATCTGGACGATCCCGCTGATGATCATCATCGTGTTGAGCGGCATCACCTTCGTCGCCACCCACCGCCTCGATCCCTACGCACCGATATCGCGCATCAGCGAGGACCAACCCGTGCCGGAAAATGTCGAAACCCTCGTGATCGAAGCGGTGTCGCTGGACTGGAAATGGCTCTTCCTGTATCCGCAATACGGCGTCGCGGCGGTCAACGAACTCGCGGCGCCGGTCGACCGACCGATTCGCTTCAAGATCACGTCGGGCTCGGTCATGAATTCGTTTTTCATCCCGGCGCTCGCTGGCCAGATCTATGCCATGGCGGGCATGGAGACGAAGCTGCACGCGGTCATCAACGAGCCCGGCGTATATGACGGCTATTCCGCCAATTACAGCGGCCACGGTTTCTCGCAGATGCGTTTCGATTTTCACGCGGTCGACGAGGCCGGGTTCGACGATTGGCTCGACCAGTTGCGCGCGCGCGGCGCTGCGCTCGGTGATCGCACTTATCTCGAGCTCGAAAAGCCGACCATGGACCACCCCGTGACCTACTACGCGACGGTCGAGGAGGGCCTCTACCACGACATTCTGAACCGCTGCGTCGCCGGCCGCGCGCCCTGTATCGACCAGCAGATGCAACACCGGGCGCTCCACCCCGAGTAGCCCGGCCGGAGACGATCGATCATGGCCAGAGATTACGCCGCCATTTATTCCGACGAACGCTGGTCGCCCGTTTTCGGCAAGCTGTCCTGGGACGTCATCCCGTACTACGAACCGGTACTGGTCGCGACCTTCATCGGTGTCGCCGTCGGCGGCGGCGCGCTGTTCGCCTGGGTCACCTACAAGGGCCTCTGGGGCTACCTGTGGCGCGAATGGTTCACCAGCATCGATCACAAGAAGATCGGGATCATGTACATCATTCTCGGTCTCGTCATGCTCATACGCGGTTTCGCCGACGCGCTGTTGATGCGGGTGCAGCAAGCCTGGACCTCGAGCGGGGGCTCCGGCTATCTCGATGCGCATCACTACGACCAGATCTTCACCGCCCACGGCATGATCATGATTTTCTTCGTCGCCATGCCGCTGGTCACCGGCATCATGAACTACGTCATGCCGTTGCAGATCGGCGCGCGCGACGTGGCTTTTCCGTTTCTCAACAATTTCAGTCTGTGGATGACCATCGGCGGCGCGGTGCTGGTCAATATCTCGCTGTTCGTCGGCGAGTTCGGCCAGACCGGCTGGCTGGCCTACCCGCCGCTGTCGGGCATCGAGTACAGCCCGAGCGTCGGCGTCGATTATTACATCTGGGCGCTGCAGGTTGCCGGCATCGGCACGACGCTGTCGGGCATCAACCTGCTGGTCACGATCATCAAGATGCGCGCGCCCGGCATGACCTACATGAGAATGCCGGTATTCACCTGGACCGCTTTCGCGACCAACATCCTGATCGTCGCCTCCTTCCCGGTCCTGACCGCGGTACTCGCGCTGCTGAGCCTCGATCGTTTCGTCGGTACCCATTTCTTTACCAACGACGGTGGCGGCAACGCGATGATGTACATCAACCTGATCTGGATCTGGGGCCATCCAGAGGTGTACATCCTGATTCTGCCGGCCTTCGGCATCTTCTCCGAAGTCGTTGCAACCTATTGCCGCAAGCAGATCTTCGGTTATACGTCGATGGTTTACGCGACCGTGGTCATCACGGTGCTGTCCTATATCGTCTGGCTGCATCATTTCTTCACGATGGGTTCGGGCGCCAGCGTCAACGCCTTTTTCGGCATCACGACGATGATCATATCGATCCCGACCGGGGCCAAGATCTTCAACTGGCTGTTTACCATGTACAAGGGCCGCATTACCTACGAGCTGCCGATGTACTGGACCGTCGCCTTCATCATCACCTTCGTCATCGGCGGCATGACCGGCGTGCTGCTGGCGGTACCGCCGGCCGATTTCGTGCTCCACAACAGCCTGTTCCTGGTGGCCCACTTCCACAACGTCATCATCGGCGGCGTGCTGTTCGGCCTGTTCGCCGGCATTATCTACTGGTTCCCGAAGGCCTTCGGCTTCCGTCTCGAACCCTTCTGGGGCAAGGTTTCGTTCTGGAACTGGGTGATCGGTTTCTACCTCGCCTTCATGCCGCTTTACGCGCTCGGGCTGATGGGGGTCACCCGCCGCCTGAGCCAGTTTCCCGATACGTCGCTGGCGTGGTATTTCAACGTCGCGCTGATCGGCGCGCTGTTCATCACCGTCGGCATCGGCGCGTTTTTCATCCAGCTCTACGTCAGCTTCCGCCGGCGCGACGAACTGCGCGACGAAACCGGCGACCCCTGGGACGGCCGCACGCTCGAATGGTCGACCTCATCGCCGCCGCCGGCCTACAATTTCGCCTTCACGCCGCAGATCCACCGGCTCGATGCGTGGTGGGACATGAAGCAGCGCGGCTACCAGCGCCCGACGGCCGGCTTCAGGCCGATCCACATGCCGAAGAACACCGGCGCCGGGGTCGTGCTCGCGGCCGGCTCGACGATCATGTCGTTCGGGCTGATCTGGCAGATCTGGTGGCTGGCCGGGCTGTTCCTCGTCGCGACCATCGCGGCGGCGATCGTGCATACCTTCAATTACGACCGTGATTATGACATCCCCGCCGACGAGGTCACGGCGGTCGAGGATGCGCGCAGCCGGCAGCTCGCGCAGGAGACGGTTTCGTGAGCGCGGTCAATCCCACCGCCGGGCAGGTCGACGCCGCGGTCGAGTTCCACGTTCGCGAGGAACCGCATCACGGCTCGCCGACGCTGCTCGGGTTCTGGATTTACCTGATGAGCGACTGCCTGATCTTCGCGGTGCTGTTCGCGACGCGCGCGGTGGTCGGCGCGAATTACGCCGATTCGCCGCTGCCGAAGGATCTGTTCGACATCGAGCTGATCATGGTCTCGACCTTCGCGTTGCTGTTCTCGTCGATTACCTACGGCTTCGCGGTGCTGAAAATGCAGGATGACGACGTCGATGGCATGCTCAAGTGGCTGGCGATCACGGGCGTGCTCGGCGCGATCTTCCTCGGCATCGAGCTGTACGAATTCAACCACCTGATTCACGCTGGTGCGACGCCGCAATCGAGCGCGTCCTGGTCGTCCTTCTACGCGTTGGTCGGCACCCACGGTCTGCACGTCACCTTCGGCCTGCTGTGGCTGGTGGTGCTGATGGTGCAGGCGAAGCAATTCGGCCTGACGGTTGCCAACAAGCGGCGCCTGCTGTGCCTGAGCATGTTCTGGCATTTTCTCGACCTGGTCTGGCTCGGCGTCTACTCACTCGTTTACCTGACCGGGGTACTGCTATGAGCGATCACGACCACGACGCGACGCCGCACGCGGACATGCCGCACGCGACTTATCGCGAGTACATGATCGGCTTCTGGATCTCGGTGGTCCTGACCGTGATCCCGTTCTGGCTGGTGCTCGCGGACGTGCTCGACAACAAGGGGCTCGCAATTTTCTACGTTTGCGCGCTGGGTCTCGTGCAAATGGTCGTGCACATGGTCTATTTCCTGCACATGAACACCCGCGCCGAGGAAGGCTGGTTGATCATGTCGCTGGCTTTTACCCTGTTGCTCGTCGTCATCGCGATCGCGGGTTCGGTCTGGATCATGTTCCACCTCGACCACAACATGATGCCTGGCATGATGGAAATCCGTCAGGGCTTTCCCTAACGGCGGCATGTCAGGCCGAGTGCGGCCGCATGAGCCCTCGCCGAAGATCCGCCCGAACCCAGGTCCTTTTACTGTCGCTGATCGCCGCGGTGATCGTCGGCCTGGTGTTGCTCGGCAACTGGCAGCTGCGTCGTCTCGACTGGAAGCTCGACCTGATCGAGCGCATCGAGACGCGCCTCGCCGCGGCCCCGGTCGCGGCGCCGGCGCGCGCCGAATGGGGCGAAATCGAAACGCGTCGCCACGAATATCTCAAGGTATTCGTGCGCGGTTATTTTCTGCACGATCGCGAAACCCTGGTGCAGGCCTTGACCGAGCGCGGCGGCGGTTACTGGGTGCTGACGCCGCTGCAGACCCCGACCGGCGCAATCGTATTGATCAACCGCGGATTCGTCCCGACCGACGCTCTCGTGCAATGGCGCAGCGCGGCGCGGCCGGACGGTGAGCAGCGGATCACCGGGTTGTTGCGACTGAGCGAACCGGGCGGAATCCCGTTGCGGCGCAACGACCCGGCGGCCGGGCGCTGGTATTCGCGCGATGTCGAGGCGATCGCCCGAACGCACGACCTCGGACCGGTTGCGCCTTATTTCATCGACGCCGACGATGCACCAAACCCGGGCGGTTTGCCGATCGGTGGCATGACGCGCGTCCAGTTTCGCAACGCCCATTTCGTCTACGCCCTGACCTGGTATGGCCTTGCGCTGCTGCTCCTGGCGATGACCGCCTTCGCCATTTACCGCGAACGCACGAATGCGAAATAATCATCAAACGCTGGTGGCTCGAGTAAATTCGGCTATGCTAGGCAACGTTTCCAGGTGACGATCGCGTCGTCCGCCGACGCGCGCAAGGCGATACTCGCAGATGAAATGGTACCAGGGCTTGGCCGGCGTATTCGGCAAGTTGCGCGCGGCGCTGCGCCTGGAGCGGCTTCGGGATCTCGCCGCGGCTCCGGTCGGGCGCCTGCGGGCCGCGTTCGAAACCTGGCGGGCGCGTCGGCGCGGGATGGCGCCGGACGATGTCAGTCACACCTTCAAGGCACGTCGGTATCCGGGTTCGCGCACCCGGCGCTACGTCGTGCACGTGCCGTACGGCAAGACCGGCTCGCGTCCGCGGCCGCTGGTCCTCGTGCTGCACGGCTGTCGCCAGGACAACCGCGACATCGAGCAGATCACCGGCTTCAACGATCTCGCCGACCGTCATGGATTTCTCGTCGCCTACCCGTTCATTACGAGTTACCGCGGCCTGCGAAACCGAAATTGCTGGGGCTGGTGGTTCGATCGTGAAATTCACGCCGGCGCCGGCGAGGTCGAGGATTTGTGGCAAATCGTCGACGAAATCAAGCAGCAATACCCGGTCGACGAACGCCGTATCCACGTTACCGGGTTGTCGTCAGGCGGCGGCATGGCGGTCGCGATGCTGGTTGCCCATGCCGGCAAGATCGCGTCGGGCGCCGCGGTTGCGGGGTTGCCCTATGCGGAAAAGGCCGACGCCGTACGCCACGAGTTGAACCGCAGGCCGCGTAATCGGCCGGTCGTTTCGATCTCCCAGGCGATGCGAGCGGAGCTGGGTCCGGACGCACGGGCCGTACCGATCCAGATCATTCACTCGCACGACGATGACAAGGTCGACATCCAGTCGGCGAAGGTGTTACGCGACAGCTGGGGTCACTGTTTCGGAATCGACACGCGCACCCCGCAACGGGTGCAAGACGGCGAGACCGCCGGCACCTGGTGGGAGCACTCGAGCTATCACGACGACGGTCGCAAGGCCGTCATTGAAACGCTGTTCCTGGAGGGTCCGGGCCATGGCTGGTACGGCGGTAACCCGGGACGCTTCAGTTATCCCGACGCACCCGACATCAAGACTTTCATCTGGAAATTTTTCGCCGCGCACCCGCTCGAGCGGCGGCGTAAGCCGCGGGTCGAAGCGGCCTGAGTCAATCCCGGACGGCCGACGGTGTCGGCCA
>JBPEYE010000352.1:0-14355 GCA_052030825.1 Gammaproteobacteria bacterium
CACCGCTTCGTGCCGCCTGCCGAGATCGATCGCGCCTATCTGAACCGGCCGCTGCCAATCGGCCACGGCCAGACCATTTCGCAACCCTATATCGTCGCGATCATGACCGATCTGCTCGACGTCGAGGCCGGCGGCCGCGTACTCGAAGTCGGCACCGGGTCCGGTTATCAGGCCGCGGTACTCGCCGCGCTCGGGATCGACGTCTGGACGCTCGAAATCATCGCGCCGCTCGCGCGCGAAGCCACCGCGCGGCTCGCCGCGCTCGGTTACGATCGCGTCGTCGTGCGCCACGGCGATGGTTACTACGGCTGGCCCGAGCAGGCGCCGTTCGACGGCATCGTCGTCACCGCCGCGGCGAGTCACATCCCGCCGCCGCTGGTACGCCAGCTCAAGGTCGGCGGCCGCATGATCATCCCGGTCGGCAGCCGTTTCGCGGTGCAGGAGCTGATCCTGGTCACGCGCGACGGCGACGACCGCTTCAGCACGCGCCAGCTGCTGCCGGTGCGTTTCGTGCCGCTGACCGGCGGTCACTGACGCCGGCGTGAACCAATCGCTCGCGCCCGGCATCGCGGTCGCGCTGATTTCGGCGGCGGTGCTGGGCTACGAAATCCTGCTGATGGCGCTGTTTTCGCTGATCCAGTGGCACCACTTCGCGTTTCTGGTCGTCAGTATCGCGCTGCTCGGCTTCGGTCTCTCCGGCAGCTTTCTCGCGCTCGCCCGTACGCGCCTCGCGCACCGCGGATCGGGTTTCATGACCAGCCAGGCGCTCGCCTTCGCGCTCGCCGCGCCGGCTGCCTACGCGCTCGCGCAGCGACTGTCGTTCAACCCGGAAGAACTGATCTGGGACCCGGGCCACTGGCTGCGGCTCGCACTGGTGATCCTGCTGCTGACGCTGCCGTTCTTCTTCGCCGCCAACCTGATCGGTTTCGCCCTCGACGCCTACCGCCGGCGCCAGGCGCGCATCTACGCCGCCGACCTTGCCGGCGCCGGCAGCGGCGCGTTGTTGTTGATCGGCGCGCTTGCGCTGCTGCCGCCGGCCGACCTGCTGCGGGCCATCGGCGGGTTCGGCTGTGCGGCCGGCGTCGTGCTGTGGCTCGCGCGCGCCGACCGTAGCCGGGCACTGTTCGCGGCGCTGCTCGCGGTGGTGGTCGTGCTTGCGCTCTACCCGGCACGCTGGAGTGCGCCGGTGATTTCACCGTACAAGGAAATGAGCCAGTTATTGCGCGTCACCGGTGCGCGCGTGATCGCCGAGCGCCACGGCCCGCTCGGCGTCGTCAGCGTCGTCGATCCCGGCGCGATCCCGTGGCGGCACGTCCCCGGGCTCAGCCTCGTCGCGCGGGACGAACCGCCGCCGCAGCTCGCGCTGTTCACCAATGCCGGCGCGCCGAGTCCGATCACGCGCTACCGCGGCGAGCCTGCCGCGCTCGCCTATCTCGACCAGGTCCCCTCGGCGCTGCCGTACCACGTCGTAACCCCGTCGCATGTGCTGGTGCTCGGCGCCGGCGGCGGCGCCGAAGTGCTGCAGGCGCTCTACCACGACGCAACGCGGATCGACGCGGTCGAACTCAACCGCCAGGCCATCGACCTGGTCGCGCGCGAGTTCGCCGAGTTCAGCGGGGCAATCTACGACGACCCGCGGGTTTCGGTGCACATCGCCGACGCGCGCGGCTTTGTGGAGCGCAGCGGCGCGCGTTACGACCTGATCCAGGTGCCGCCGCTCGATTCGTCGGGCGCCGCCGGCAGCGGCGTACAGGGCCTCAATGAAAACTACGTTTACACGGTCGAAGCGCTCGCACGGGCCTTCGAACGCCTCGCGCCCGGCGGCGTGGTGGCGTTGACACGCTGGGTTTCGTTGCCGCCGCGCGACAGCCTCCGGCTGTTCGCGACCGCGCTCGCGGCGCTCGAGCGCGCGGGCGTCGAGGCGCCCGCGCGCCACCTGGCATCGATTCGGGGATTGCAGACGAGCACGCTGCTGATCGCACGCGATGCCCTCGACGACGCCGCGATCGACCGCATCCGCGCCTTCGCCGACGCGCGCCTTTTCGATCTCGTCTTCTACCCGGGCATGCCGCGCGCGTTGGCGAACCGCCACAATCGGCTCGACTCGGCCGCCTTCCATGACGGCATCGCCGCGCTGCTGGGTCCCGAGCGCGACGACTTTATCGACGCGTACAAGTTCGAGCTGCGCCCGGCGACCGACGATCGGCCGTTCCATTTTCACCACGCGCGCCTCGGCACGCTGGTCGAGCTGTTGCGGCTGCGTGACAGCGGCGGTGGCGGCCTGCTCGAAACCGGCTACCTGACGCTGCTGGTCGCGCTGGCACTGGCGGTCGTGCTGAGCGTTGGCCTGATTCTCGCGCCATTGTTCGCATTGCCGCGACCAGCGCAGGCCACGCCCGCGATCGGCACGCGCCGCGTGCTGCCCTATTTCACCGCGATCGGGCTCGGCTTTTTGCTGCTCGAAATCACGTTCCTGCAAAAATACGTGTTGTTGCTGCAGCACCCGGTGGTTGCCGCGGCGACCGTACTCGCGTCGTTCCTGATCGGCGCCGGCCTCGGCAGCGCCTTCGCCCAACGCCACGCCGGCAAGCGCCACGCGCATCGGGTGCTGCGCTTCGCGGTCGCCGCCATCGTGCTGCTCGGCGGCGGCTATCTGCTGCTGTTCGACGGGCTGCTCGCGGCGCTCGCGGCGAGCCCTCCGGGCTGGCGCCTGCTGCTTGGCGTGACGCTGATCTTGCCGCTTGCCTTTTGCCTCGGCCTGCCGTTTCCGCTCGGTCTCGCCGCCCTCGGCGACGGCCCGCCGGCGCTGGTGCCGTGGGCCTGGGGCATCAACGGCTGCGCCTCGGTTGCCGGTGCGATCCTCGCGACGCTGCTCGCGATCGACTTTGGCTTCGACGCGGTGATTGCTATCGCGCTCGGTTGCTACGCGCTCGCGGCGGCGACCTTTCCGCGGACGAAAGATGACCGCCGCCGCCGACCTGTGGTAAAAACCGCATCGGAGTAATGCCGCCATGAGCCACAACACGATCGCGGAAAATCGCCGCCGCAACCAGCTGGCCGACGACGACGAAGTCTGGCTGTTCGGCTACGGGTCACTGATTTACCTGGTCGACTTTCCCTACCTCGAGTCACGCCCGGCGACGATTCGCGGCTGGAGCCGGCGCTTCTGGCAAGGTTCGCACGACCACCGCGGCACGCCCGAAAACCCGGGTCGCGTGGTCACCCTGATCGAGGATCCGGGCGCAACCTGCGGTGGCGTCGCTTACCGCGTCGCGGCGCCGGTATTCGCGCAGCTCGACGTCCGCGAAAAGAACGGCTACCTGCGTTTCGCCACCGAGATGGAATTCGCCGACGGTAGCCGCGATACCGGCCTGGTCTACATTGCAACGCCCGACAACGACGCGTTTCTCGGCGCCGCCAGCGAAGCCGCCATCGCGCGCCATATCCATGCCTCGGCCGGACCGAGCGGCAGCAACAGCGATTACCTGCTGCGCCTCGCCGATTCGCTGCGCGAACTCGACCTCGCCGACGCGCACGTCTTCGAGATCGAGCGTCATCTGCGGCGCCTGCAGGCCGGATCCGACTGAATCCGCGATCGATTTCGCCCGGGTCGGCAATCGAAAAAACTGTCTGGTGGCGAGCCGGCTCCGAACCTATGCTTGGAGCGAAGTTCTCCCCGGAGCCACGCCCCGTGACCGAACTGACGCCGAGCGTTGCCGTCGACCGCGGCACCCTGCTACCGACCTGCCTGGTCGTGCTCGCCTGCGCCTGTTTCGGCACGATACCGTATTTCGCCAAATCGCTGACCGATGCCGGTATCGCGAGCTACGCGGTCGCCTTTTACCGCTACGGCCTGTCGGCGCTGGTGCTGTTGCCGTTGCTGCTGCGATTACCGGCCGCGTTGCTGCGGACGGTCGCGTGGGGACTCGCATCCGGCGTTTCGGTCGGGCTCGGCTGGATCGGATTCGTCGCCGCGCTCGACACCGTGCCGATCTCGAGTCTCGGCGTACTCTACATGACCTACCCGGTTTTCACGTTGCTGATCGGCTGGATCTGGTTTCGCGACCTGCCGTCGAAGCGTGCCGTGACCGGTGCCCTGATGGTCATGATGGCGGCGGTGCTCGCGAGTTCACCGGCGGCGGTTGCGCCGCACCACCTGCCGGCCATGCTGCTGTCGCTAAGCGCGCCAATCAGCTTCGGCTTCGGCATCAACGTGCTGATCCACAAGCTGACGCCGCTGCCGCCACTGGCGCGGGTCGCGACCTTTTCGGTCGGCGCCGCGATGAGCCTGCTGCCGCTGCTGTTGCTGTCGGCGTCGGCCGAAGTGCTGCCGCAAAGCGGCGAGCAGTGGGGGCTGGTCGCCGGCCTCGCGCTCGGCACCGCGCTGCTGCCGCAACTGATTTATACGACCTTCGCGCCGATGATCGGCGCCGCGCGTTCGGCGGTTGCCGGCAGCATCGAGCTGCCGATGATGTTTTTCGTCGGCCTGCTGTTGATGAACGAAACGATCGGCGTCGCGCAGTGGATCGCCTGCGCCCTCGTGACCCTGGCGATCGTGATGACGCCGGCGCGCGCGACGCGCAACCTGTCGACGCAGATGGCCCTGCCACGCGAACCCGGGCGGCGCGGATTGTCGGGCAATTGAGCCGTACGATCCGCGCAACTTTCGAATAAACGGGCTACTGGAGACTGGCGACGTAGTCGGCGAGGTTACGGATTTCGGCGTCGGATAACCCGGCCGCCATCGCGTTCATGATCGGGTTCTTGCGCGCACCGCTGCGGTAGTCGGTCAGCGCCTGGCGGACGAACGCGGCGTTGCGCCCCTTGAGCGTCGGGTTGGCCGCGACGTTGCTGACCCCGCCGGCGCCGTGGCAGCCGATGCAACCGCGCGCGGCGTAGGTCGTCTTGCCGGCCTCGGCATCGGCACGCGCGACGGTACTCGCGAGCAGCGCGATGCAAACGACGACGACTGTCCAGATGGGTCTCAATACGGACTCCCGTGGTGTAAACTCGAAATCGCCCGTGAAACAAGCGGTTGAGCCATTGTTGCAAAGCCATATATCGATGTAAAGCCTGCCTCAGGGGCGTGAATCCATGCTGAACGATCGCGACGAGTACAACCGAAAAATCCGCCAGGATCTGCGGCTTGCCCATGACGGACTCGAGTTTTTCACGACCTGGGGCCTGTTTTCGCCGCGCGCGATCGACGACGGCTCGCGCCTGCTGCTCGATCACGTCGAGCTCGCCGACGACGCCGATTGTCTCGATCTCGGCTGCGGTTACGGCGTGCTCGGCCTGTGCCTCGCGAAGCGCGCGCCGCGCGGTCATACGCTGCTTGTCGACAAGGACTTCGTCGCCGTCGACTATGCCGAAAAAAACCGCGCGCACAACCGCATCGACAACGCGAGCTGCCTGCTGAGCAACGGCTTCGCGCAGATTCCGCGACGACAGTTCGATCTGATCGTCTCGAACATTCCGGCCAAGGTCGGCAAGGAGCTGCTCTATATCTACCTGTTCGACGCGCTCGAGTACTTGAAGCCCGGCGGTTCGTTTTACATCGTTACGATCACCGGGTTGCGGCGCTTCTTCCAGCGCGGCTTCAGCGAGGTTTTCGGCCATTACGAGAAGGTCAAGCAGAGCAAGACCTATACCGTCGCCCGCGGGATCAAACCCGGCTAAATCCCGACGCGTTGCAAATCCGGCAGCCGACGGCAATCGCGGAAACACCGTCAACCCGCCGGGACGGGGCGGGTTCAACTGCCGCCCCTGCGGCGCGCGATGATGAAACCGAGCCATAGCAGCAGGATCCCGCCGAGCCACAGGAATACCGGGTTGAACCAGATCCAGGGGCCGCGCTCGATCAGGATGTCGGGCGGTTCCGAACCCTCGTCGAACGGGTCGTAGTAGAGCTCGACCTCGTCACCGACTTCGTTGGCCGCGAACCACTGCGTGCGGTGCACGTCGTAGCCGACCGGACGACGACCGTCGGCAGTCGTGTAGCGCGCCATGACCCGTTTCATGCCCCGGATCCCGACGTCGACATCGACCACGATGCCGCGGGTTTGCCGACCCCGTTCGAGCAGCTCGGCCCGCTCGGCGTAGGAAAAATATCCAATCGTGAGCGACAGCACGCCCAGTGCCAGGGTAGCGACAGCGAGCAACAGCGATTTGAGCGCTTTGTGGGCGATGCGACTCACCACGGTGGGTTCCCTTGCGGCTAGTATAGATCGCGGCCGTCAGACCAGCGGCCTATTCCGCGGCCGTCGGTTGCGGCCAGGTATCGATGGTTGCGAAATCACCGTACCCGATCGATCGCGCATCGATGAGCGAGGAGTAATGATTTCCAATCGATCGACGGCAACAGGAGCGGGCTCAGTCGTCCTGCCCGAAAATACCATCGAATAGATCTTCGATGTCTTCGCTCACTTCCGCGGCGACGGCGCCCAGGAGCAGCAGTATTACCACCAGCACAGTCGTTTTTCCGGTGTCGGCCCGGCGAGTTTCGATGCGCGAAATTTGGTCCCAGTCAATCTCGAGTTCCGCACCACTATCCGAGATCGAGACGCCGCTCAACGAATTCGCTGACAACGCGGTGACGCGAACTTCGATCACTTCGGCCGGCTCGGCGATCCGAAACACCCTGACCTCGTCGCCGACCTCGAGCGGCAAATCGGCTCCGACCTCATCGAGACCGTAGACCCGGACCGAGGTACAGCCGACCGTCAGCATCAATACGACGAGGCTTGCCGCGCCAATGATTTTCACGAATTCATCTCTTTAGCCGCCCTGTCCGATCGGGAATCGACCCGAAGACTAGCACGACTCGACGCCACCAATCCTGCGCGCCGCGGGACACGGGTAACCGACCGGGTTTCAGCCGAGCGCGGCGCGCACCCGCTGCAGCAACGCGAGGGCGTCTTCGATAGTCGCGCCGAGACAGTTGACGTGGCCCATCTTGCGCCCGGGACGCGCCTCGGCCTTGCCGTAGAGATGCAGTTTGGCGGCCTCGTGGGCGAGCACCCGGTCCCAGGCCGGTGTACCGGTCGCCGGCCACAACTCGCCGAGCAGGTTCAGCATTGCCACCGGCGTGTGCTGGCGACAGGAGCCCGCCGGCAGCCCGCAAATCATGCGCACCTGCTGCTCGAACTGCGACGTGTCGCAGGCGTCCAGCGTGTAATGCCCCGAGTTGTGCGGCCGCGGCGCCATCTCGTTGACGAGCACGCGCGAGTCGAGGGTGACGAAAAATTCGACCGCGAGTACGCCACAGTAATCGAGCCCGTCGGCGATGCGCGTCGCCGCATCCTGCGCCAGCGCAGCGATTTCGGGGGCGACCCTGGCCGGCGCAAACGACACGTCGAGGATACCGCCCGCGTGACTGTTTTCGGCGACCGGAAAGCAGGTCGAGACGCCGTCGCGACCGCGGCACAATACCACCGAGATTTCGGTCGCGAGCTCGATGCGCTGTTCGAGCACGCAGGGTTTCTTGCCGAGCCCTTCGAAGGCCCGCGCGAGTTCGTCGAACCCGTTGCAGACGACCTGGCCCTTGCCATCGTAGCCGAGCGTCGCGGTCTTGAGGATTGCCGGAAACGGGAAGTCGCGCGCCGCCTCGACGTTGGCGTCGTTCTCGATCGCGACGTAGTCCGCGGTCGCGAGCCCCCGTTCGCGAAAAAAGTCCTTTTCCAGCTTGCGATGCTGGGCGACGCGAAACGCGGTCGCCGACGGATGCACCGGCACCGACCTGGCGAGATAGGCGAGCGTCACCGCCGGGACGTTTTCGAATTCGGCGGTCACCACCGCGCTATGCTGTGCCAGCGTGTCGAGCGCACCGGTATCGTCATAGTCGCGGGCGATGTGTTCGCTCGCCAGCCCGCCGGCGGGGCTCGACGGATCGGGATCGAGGACGATGACGTCGTAGCCCAGGCTGCGCGCCGCGGTCACGAACATACGCCCGAGCTGGCCGCCACCGAGCATGCCGAGCGTGCTGCCGGGCAGGATCGCCACGTCAGTCGGCCGGCGGCAGCGTCATCTCGAGCACCGCGTCGCGCTGGCGCGCGCGGTAGGCGTCGAGCTCGCCGGCGAGCGCCGCGTCGTCGCCCGCCAGCATCGCAACGGCGAACAGCGCGGCATTGATCGCGCCGGCCTTGCCGATCGCGAAGGTCGCGACCGGGATGCCCTTCGGCATCTGCACGATCGAGTAGAGCGAATCCTGGCCGCCGAGGTGTTC
Organism: Gammaproteobacteria bacterium; assembly: GCA_052030825.1. Lineage (GTDB taxonomy): Bacteria > Pseudomonadota > Gammaproteobacteria. The sequence continues at coordinate 8,225 of JBPEYE010000352.1, forward strand.
GGTCGGCACCGGCACGCCGAGCACCGGAACCGAACTGTGCGCGGCAAGCATGCCCGGCAGGTGGGCGGCGCCGCCGGCACCGGCGATGATGCAGGCGAGACCCGCGTCGCGCGCGCCCTTGCCGAACTCGGCCAGCAGGTCGGGCGTGCGATGCGCGGAGACGACTCGCGCCGTGTAGTCGACGCCGAAGCGGTCGAGGATTTCAGTGGCATGCTGCATTACCGGCCAGTCGCTGGTGCTGCCCATGACGACCGCGACGCGGGGCTGGGACATGGTCTTCTCCGGGCTGTGCTGAAAAAGCGTGCGATTATAGCGCGAATTGATTTGAAAAATTAGCTTCGCGCGGGAATTCACGATTTCGCCCATGCTATGATGCGCGCCTTGCGACACCGGAGTGGCCATGAACGACGAGCCCGTATACGAGACCCGCATCGACGCGCTCGAACTGATCGGACGCGGCAAGGTGCGCGACATTTACGCCATCGGCGACGCGCACCTGCTGATCGTCGCGACTGACCGCCTGTCGGCCTTCGACGTCATCTTCAACGAGCCGATACCGGGCAAGGGCGAAATCCTGACCGAAGTTTCCAACTTCTGGTTCCGCCGTACCGCCGGCATCGTCCGCAACCACCTGACCGCCATGTCCCTGAGCGACTTCCTGCCGCCGGCCGAGTGCGCCGCGCTCGCAGCGCGCTCGGTCATCGTCGAACGGCTCGAGACGCTGCCGGTCGAGGCGGTCGTGCGCGGCTACCTGATCGGCTCGGGCTGGAAGGATTACCAGGCGAGCGGCGCCGTCTGCGGGATTGCGTTACCGTCCGGGCTGCGCCAGGCCGCGCAACTGCCGGAGCCGATCTTCACCCCGGCGACCAAGGCCGAGATGGGTGACCACGACGTCAATATCGACTTCGCCGACATGGTCGCGCGCATCGGCAGCGAGCGCGCCGAACGCGTGCGCGACATCAGCCTCGAGCTCTATGGTCACGCCGCCGAGTACGCACGCGAGCGCGGCATCATCATCGCCGACACCAAGTTCGAGTTCGGTGTCGACGCCGCCGGCGAGATCGTCCTGATCGACGAAATCCTGACGCCCGATTCGTCGCGCTACTGGCCGGCCGACGAGTACCGTGAAGGCATAAGCCCGCCGAGCTTCGACAAGCAGTTCGTTCGTGACTACCTCGAAACGCTCGACTGGGACAAGACCCCGCCACCGCCGCCCATTCCGCCGGATATCATCGACCGTACCCGGGCCAAGTACCGGCAGGTGCGCGATATTCTGCTCGGCTGATCGCAGGCAACAGCGACCCTCGAATAATTGGTAGAATTCCGGCACGTCAATTTCCGGAATCGCGGCCATGCTCAAATCCATCGGTACCACTTTGTTGACCGGCCTGTTCACGATCCTGCCGGTCGTGCTGACGATTTACCTGCTCTACTGGATGGTCGTATCCATGGAAGAGTTTCTCGGCACGGCGCTGCGACGGATTCTGCCGGAGATCATTTACTTTCCCGGCATGGGAACCCTGGTCGGACTGGCGATCGTCTTCCTGGTCGGTCTGATGATGAAAGCGGTGCTGGTGCGGCAGGCCTTCGCGCTCGGCGAAGGCATTCTCTATCGCCTGCCGATCATCAAGACGGTCTACCGCGCGATTCGCGACCTGTTCGATTTCTTTTCGCCGAAGGAAGAAAACTTCGGCCGCGTCGTCATCGTGCAGCTCGGCGACCTCGAGGTGATCGGCTTCATCACCCAGGAAAATCAGGACCGGTTGCCGGAGTCGTTCCAGAATCGCGACAGCGTGCTGGTCTATCTGCCGATGAGCTATATGATCGGCGGCTACACGATGCTGGTGCCGAACGACCGGATCCGCCCGTGCAGCCTGACGATGGAAGAGGCCATGCGCTTCGCGCTGACCGCCGGGATCACCGGCAAGGACGACGACCGCACGCGGCCGCGATTGAAGAAAGCATGAGGGCGATGGTGCTCGAACGACCGGGCACGCGACTCGTCGAGGTCGAACGGCCCGATCCCGCGCCCGGACCCGGCCAGGTGCAGGTGCGAATCGCGGCCTGCGGTGTCTGCCGCACCGATCTGCACGTCGTCGACGGTGACCTGACCGAGCCCAGGCTGCCGATCGTGCCGGGTCACGAAATCGTCGGCCGCGTCAGCGCGCTCGGCGCCGGCGTCGAGTGTTTCGCAATCGGCGACCGCGTCGGCATTCCGTGGCTCGGGCAAACCTGCGGGCATTGCTACTACTGCGAACACGACGCCGAGAATCTGTGCGACGATCCCGGCTTCACCGGCTACCAGATCGACGGCGGCTACGCCGACATGACCGTCGCCGACGCGCGCTACTGCTTTCCGCTCGGCGACGACAACAACGACGCCGAACTCGCGCCACTGCTGTGCGCAGGATTGATCGGCTACCGTTCGCTGGTGATGGCGGGCGACGACGCTAAACGGCTCGGGATTTACGGTTTCGGCGCCGCGGCGCACATCGTCGCGCAGGTGGCGCGCTTCCAGGGGCGCGAGATTTACGCGTTCACCAGCCCCGGCGACGCGGCAGCGCAGGGATTTGCACGCGAACTCGGCGCGGCCTGGGCCGGCGGCTCGGACGAATCGGCGCCGGTCGAGCTCGACGCCGCGATCATCTTCGCGCCGGTCGGCCCGCTGGTGCCGGCAGCGCTCGCCGCGGTGCGCAAGGGCGGCACCGTCGTCTGCGGCGGTATCCACATGTCGGACATCCCGGCGTTTCCCTACGCCATCCTGTGGGGCGAACGCGTTCTGCGCTCGGTCGCCAACCTGACCCGCCAGGACGCGACCGATTTCCTCGCGCTGGCGCCGCAGGTACCGGTCGAAACGCATGTCGTCGAATACCCGCTGGCGCAGGCCAACGCCGCGCTCGACGACCTGCGCGCGGGCAGGCTCACCGGCGCGGCGGTGCTGCTGCCTTGAGCCGGTCGCGGCGGTCCGGTCCGGGCTTGCGCGCATGAGCAACGACGACTTCTATCGCTCGCTCGAAGCCTTTGACGATTTCGGCGGAATCGCCGACAGCGAAAACTACGTCGAGGCGCCGGCCGACTGGCGCGTCGTGATCGCCGATGTCGAGGGTTCGACCCGCGCGATCGAGGAAGGCCGCTACAAGGACGTCAACATGGTCGGCGCGGCCAGCATCAACGCGGTGCTCAACGTTACTCCGGCGGGCCAGGTGCCGTACGTGTTCGGTGGCGACGGCGCCACGCTGCTGGTCCCGGAGACCGCCGTCGCGGCGAGCCGTCACGCGTTGCTCGGACTGCGGCAGCTGGCCGAAGCCCGCTTCGACCTGTCGCTGCGCGTCGGATTCGTGCCGGTCGTAGAGCTCCACGATCGGGCGCGGGCCCGCGTGCTCGTCGCCAAATACCGGCTGAGCCCCGGCAACGAGCTGGCGGCCTTTTCCGGCGGCGGCATCGACCTCGCCGAACGCTGGATCAAGTCGGATCCGGCCTATCGCGTCGAGGCATCGGGCGACGAGGGACCGCCCAATCTCGACGGTCTGTCGTGCCGCTGGGAGCCGCTCGCGGCGCAACGGGGCGTGATGCTGAGCCTGCTGATGCAGGCGACCGGGGAGGATCCGCACGCCAACGCCGTGCTTTATCGCGAGCTGGTTAGCGAGATCGATTCCATCGCCGGGGGTCTAGACGATCGGTGCAAACCGGTGTGCGACGCCAACATGCGCTTTCGCTGGCCGCCGCGCGGCCTGCGCGCCGAGATCGACGCCACGGTCGGACAACGCAACCGGCTGAAATACGCGGCCCGGTTGTATTTCAACAGCTTCGTGCAGTGGCTACTCGACCGCTACGACTGGACCGCCGGGGGTTATGCCGGCCGGCGCTATCGCGTCGAGCTGCGCAGCAACACCGATTACCGCCGCTTCGACGACACCCTGCGCATGCTGCTCGACTGCAGCGCCGAGCAGGCCGACCGGGTCGAAGCCACGCTCGATGCGCGCGCCGGGCGCGGCGAAATCGTCTACGGCCTGCATCGGTCCGACTCGGCGCTGATGACCTGCCTCGTGTTCAGCCTCGAAAACAGCCAGCACATCCATTTCGTCGACGGCAGCGACGGCGGCTTTACCGCCGCCGCGACGCGAATGAAGGCCAGCCGCCGGGCCGAATGAGCCAGCCCTTGACGTTCGCGCTCCGGGCCGAAATCAATCGACACTGACCCCTTTGAGCGCTTCGCCAGGCTATCAGTCGCGTTCCTTAACGGAAGCGTGTTTGTCGCAGGTTTCCTGCCCCTGTCGATGCCGAGTTTGAATTCGAAGCGGTATCGGTGAAGAGGGCACCACTTCTTCCGCCCAGTCTGACGACCAGAAACAGTCTAGGAAGCGTCCTGATCGAATTTCGCTAAATCATCGTCAACCTGCAGCCAGGGAATCTTTTCTTCAACGTAAATATGATTCTGCGGCGCAATCGATTCGGGACTATCGAGGGTTCCGACATAGAGCCAAATATCACCATCGGTTAATTTATGATCCGCGACCGAGCTGCCACATTTCGGGCAAAACGAACGCCCGTCGATAGTGGCATCGGACTCGCGATATAAAGTCGGTTCGCCGTTCGGCCAGTCGATATCTTTGACTTTGTAGGCGAGACCGGTGGCGAAGACCGCGCCGGTAAAACGACGGCATTGTTCGCAGTGACAATGGGTAACGCAATGTGGGGAGCCGATGGCACGATAGCGGATATGTCCGCAAAGACACCCCCCTTCCAGATACGAATCAGACATCTTCAAAACCTGCGATCATTAATTTTTCGTCTACACGGAAACTTGGATTCCCGCCTAGAACCGAATGTCGTCGAGTAGCTGATTCCCGATAGAACTCGGCAAACATCCGAGCCAGATGCGAAAATTACGATCGTACTCGCGCGCTTCAGTCGGAACCCTCGGTTTTCAGCGCGTCGACCTGGCGCTGGCGTTCGAGGCGCTCGAACTCGATGCGCTTGATCCGCGCATAGCCCCACAGGATCGTGATCGCGACGACGCCGGCAAACGAGCCGTAAAGCACCCAGGCCGAGGTCGCGGTCGCCCAGACCACCGCGAGGCCGATCAGCGCAAGCGCGAACAGGTAGATCAGGATTCTTTCGTTGACGTAGGCGATGCCCCAGGACTGGCGCTCGCCGACGCTGCTTTTCTTCGCCGCCTGCGCGGTCAGGATGCCATGTTCGGCGTTGTCGTCCATTGGTTCCCCCTGCCGGAGCGGTCGTGGACAACGACGCGATACAGCTTACGCCCGTGACGCTCGAAAGGCCAGTGGCGAGCAGCCCGACCGAAGCTAGAAGAAGTACGCCAGTTCGAGCAACAGGTGGTCGTCCTTCGCCAGCGCCGCCAGCGGATCGGCGTCGTCGACGTTGGCGAACAGCTGCAGCTCGAGCGTGCCCTTGAAGCTGTCGCCGAAGCGTCGGTTGCCCTCGACACGGAAGCTGCGGCTGCCGTTGTCGGTATCGACGATCAGGCCGGCGAGCAGCTCGCTCGACTGCGCGTCGTTGAAGGCGAAACGCGTGCCGACGAACAGGTCGCGGTCGAACACGCCGCGCTGCCCTTCGGGACGGTTGTCGTAGGAATACTCGGCGAGCAGGCCGAGATCGGTGGCGGAATCGAGAATGCCGTAGAAGGTATATTCGAAGCCGTAGACGAACGCGTCGCGGTCGACCGCGTCGGACCGGCGGTGAATCAACTCGAGGCGCCAGATCCAGTCTTCGACGATAAGCTGTGCGTCGACGCCGATTTGCGTCATCTGCTCGTAGAACGGAATCAGCACCGGATCGCCGTCGTCGTCGGTGCCAGGCAGCAGCAGCGGTTCGCGATTGGTACCGTCGAAATAGTGCACGCCGAGATCGAGATCGCCGTAGGTCTGCGACCAGCGCAGCGCGACGTCGACGTGGCTATCTTCGGTATCCGACTCGTACTCGGCCTGGTCGTTATCGACTACCCGCGGCGCGCGCAGCCGGCCCTCGGCTTCCGGGAACGTGCGCTCGCGAAATCCCGGCAGGATCAGGACGTCGAAAACGCCCGCTTCCGCGTAACGCTTCCAGTGCAGCATCGGCTGGCCGAGCTTTTCCTCGCCGTCGATGCCCTCGACCGCGTCGATCTGGTT
>JBPEYE010000353.1:0-17107 GCA_052030825.1 Gammaproteobacteria bacterium
AGCCGACGGGGGTCGATCCGGGAAGCCGTTCCTTACGAGGGCGCCATTATAGCAGCGGCCGCATTGCGATTTAAACGCCGCCCCGGACGCCCTGCGCGGCGCCGGATTTTGCGCCGCCTGGCGACATTCGCAGCCGCCGCGAACCGGCACGAGAAAATCTGGCGACGGGTTGATCCGCGGACCCGAATTCGGCGTAAACACCTTGGAAAAAGTCTTACTTTCCATAAGGTTAGCAATCATATTAATGATTGCTAATATGCTTGAACTTTAGCTAGATTTTATGTTCTAATAGCTGGCACTCGAGCTTCAGGAGTGCTAAAAATAGCCACTGAACGAGGAGAATCGATGAGCACTGAACTGGTCAATATTCGCAACAGCCTGCCCGCGCTGCCTTCGGGCACGTCGAGTCTGGAGGCCTACATCCAGGCGGCGCGCAGCGTACCGATGTTGACGGCCGAGGAAGAGTACGCCCTGGCAAAAGACCTGCGCGACACCGGCAACCTCGAATCGGCGCAAAAGCTGGTGCTGCCGCATCTGCGCTTCGTCATCAAGATTGCGAACAATTACGCCGGTTACGGTCTGCCGATCGCCGACCTGATCCAGGAAGGCACCATCGGCCTGATGAAGGCCGTCAAGCGCTTCGATCCCGACGTCGGCGTACGCCTGGTGTCGTTCGCGGTGCACTGGATCAAGGCTGAAATTCACGAGTTCATCCTGAAGAACTGGCGCATCGTCAAGGTCGCGACGACCAAGGCGCAGCGCAAGCTGTTCTTCAAGCTGCGCAGCCAGAAGAAACGCCTCGGCTGGTTCAAGTCCGAAGAGATCGACGACGTCGCCGAAACGCTTGGCGTCTCGCGCGAGAACGTGATCGAGATGGAAAACCGGCTCAACAATTACGATGTCGCCTTCGACCTGTCGAACGACGACGATGACGATACCGCTTACCTCGCCCCGGTGAACCAGCTCGAGTCGAGCACGCCGTCGCCGGAACTCGTGCTCGAGGCCCAGGACACCGAGGAAAACAACACCCGCATGCTGAGCGAAGCGCTGGACAAACTCGACGAGCGCAGCCAGACGATTGTTACCCGGCGCTGGCTCACCGAGCCGAAGGCGACCCTGCACGAGCTGGCCGAGGAATTTGGCGTATCGGCGGAACGCATTCGCCAGATCGAGAGCAACGCCTTCAAGACGATCAAGACCGCAATCGCGGCCTGACCATCGGGTCTCTCGACCCGATCATCAGCCCGGCCTGAAGCGCCGGGCTTTTTAATGCCCCCGGGGAAATCCGGCGCAGCGTCTATACTCAAAGTTCCGGTTGGTTGCCTCGCTGCCCGATGTCCAAACCCGACCCCGTCGACGATCCGTCCGAAGACCGCTCGTGCCTGCGCTCCCGGCTTGCGCGGCTCGAAGCGTCGCTGGACGAAAAAGACGCGGTCATAGCCGCGCAAAATTCGAAGCTGTCGGCCTACTACGAATCGTCGATCGACGCGCTGGTGCAAATCGACACCGATGGCATCATCACCGGGTGGAACGGCCGCGCCGAGCGAATCTTCGGCTGGCGCAGCGACGAAATTCTCGGTTGCCGGCTCGAGGAGACGATCATTCCGCCACGCTACCGGCAGGCCCACGTCGACGGCATGCGCAAGTTCATCGAAACCGGCGAGGGCAAGGTGATCGGGACCCTGATCGAGATTCACGCGCTGCATCGCGACGGCCACGAGTTCCCGGTCGAGCTGTCGATCTCGCTGATCGAGAGTAGCCATTCGCGCGAGTTCAGCGCCTATATTCGCGACATCTCCGAACGCAAGCATGCCGAGACGGTGATCTGGAACCAGGCCAATTTCGACGCGCTCACCAGCTTGCCCAACCGCAACCTGTTCCTGCACCGCCTCGAGCAGGAAATTCGCGGCGCCGAACGCCAGAACGAGTCGATCGCGTTACTCTACGTCGACCTCGACCGCTTCAAGGACGTCAATGACAGCCTCGGTCATGACATGGGCGACCTGCTGCTAATCGAGATCTCGAGCCGGCTCAAGGCCGCCGTGCGCGATAACGATACCGTCGCGCGGCTGAGCGGCGACGAATTCGCGATCATCCTCAGCCGCCTCGACGACCCGCTCGTCGTCGAGCGAATTTGTGTCGAGCTGCTCGAATCGCTCGCGCGCCCGTACCCGCTCGACAACGAGATCGTGTACCTGACCGCGAGTATCGGCATCACGATTTATCCCGACGACTCGCAACATCCCGAAATGCTGCAGAAAAACGCCGACCAGGCGATGTACGCGGCCAAGGCTTCGGGCCGCAATCGCTACCACTACTTCACCATCGAACTGGAGCAACAGGCCCAGCGCAGGCGGCAGCTGATCCGTGACCTGCGTACCGCCATCGAACGCCGCCAGTTCGAAGTCTATTACCAGCCGATCGTCGAGATCGGCAGCGATCGTCTGACCAAAGCCGAGGCGCTGCTGCGCTGGCACCATCCGGACGATGGCATCGTCAGCCCGGCGACCTTCATCCCGGTAGCCGAGGAATGCGGCTTGATCGCGAAAATCGGCGACTGGGTTTTCTACCGGGCGACCGAACAGGTACGGCAGTGGCGCGAGCGCTACGGCATCGACTTCCAGGTCAGCATCAATACCTCGCCGCAGCAGTGGCTCGACAACGTCGCCGCCATGAACGACTGGTTCGGGCACCTGGACAAGACCGGGCTCGCCGGCCAGGCGGTGACCGTCGAAATCACCGAGGGCTTGCTGATGGACGTCAGTGAAACGGTAACCAACCGCCTGCTCGATTTTCGCGACGCCCGGGTCCAGGTGTCGATCGACGACTTCGGGACCGGGTATTCGTCGCTGTCGTACCTCAAGCAGTTCGACATCGACTACCTCAAGATCGACCAGTCGTTCGTGCGCAATCTGGAGCAGGATCCGAACGATCTCGCGCTGTGCGAGGCGATCATCGTCATGGCGCACAAGCTCGGCATCCAGGTCATCGCCGAGGGCGTAGAGACCGCGGCGCAGCTCGAAGCGCTGCGAACATTCGGCTGCGACTACGCGCAGGGATACTTCTATTCCAAACCCCTGCCGGCGAACGATCTCGAACGCCTGCTGGCCAACCCGACCCTGCTCGGTTCGACCGCGGCGGATACGCCGGCAGTCTGAGCGCTGCAACCGCGGCTTGACGCACCGCGTCGCCGCATGCGAGGTCTCCGGCCGCGGTGCAAATCGGATTCGGCCACGCGCGCGCCGAGCCGACAACCCCTGCCCCGCGGAAAAATGCGCGCGCATGAAAAAGCCCGGCCGGGCCGGGCTTTTTCCGGTTTCGGTTTCGGTGTTCGGCTACAGCCAGTAGACGAAGACGAACAGGCCGAGCCAGACCACGTCGACGAAGTGCCAGTACCAGGCTACCGCCTCGAACGCGAAATGGTTTTCCGGCGTGAAATGACCCTTGGCCGCGCGAATCATGATCACGACCAGCATGGTCGCACCCATCGTCACGTGAAAACCGTGGAAGCCGGTCAACATGAAAAATGTACTGCCGTAGATTCCGGAATCGAGCCGCAGGTTCAGATCGTTGTAAAGATGGGTGTACTCCCACCCCTGCAGGATCACGAACAGGAAACCTAGCGCCACCGTTGCGAACAGCCAGTAGACGAGCCACGGCTGGTCCTTGCGCTTGAGCGCCCAGTGCGCCAGCGTGACCGTCAGGCCGGAGGTCAGCAGGATGATCGTGTTCAGCGCCGGCAGCCCCCAGGGACCGATGAAGTCCTTGGCAACCTGGTACTTGTCGGCCAGCGGCAACGTCAGCAGCGGCCAGGCGGCCTCGAAATCCGGCCACAGGTACTCGCCGGTGGCATCGTTGTTGCCCGCGCCGTCGAGCCACGGCACCGCGTAGACGCGGGCGTAGAACAACGCGCCGAAGAAGGCGCCGAAGAACATGACCTCGGAGAAAATGAACCAGCCCATGCCCCAGCGAAACGACATGTCGACCTGGGCGTTGTAGGTGCCCGCCAGCGACTCGTCGATGACCTGGCCGAACCAGCCGTACATCATGAAAATGATGATCGCGAGGCCGACGAAAATCGGCGTCGCGCTCCAGGTGTCGTGCAGGTAATTGGCTACGCCGATCACGGTCAGCGCCAGCCCGATCGACCCGATGATCGGCCAGTGGGTACCGTGCGGTACGTAGTAATCGTTGTTCGAAGTCGTACTGCTCATGGATGTTTCTCTCTCTAGCCCTGATTTAGCCCGTCAACCCCGGTCCGCACTGTAAAACGTGTAGGACAAGGTAATTTCGTTGATATCGTCCGCAATGTCGGGACCGACGACGAAGCGCAGCGGCATGTCGCGGGTCTCCAGCGCGTCGAGTTCCTGCCGTTCGAAGCAAAAACAGACCGTCTTGTTGAAATGCGCCGCGGCGGGGCCGGGCGAAACGCTCGGTACGGCCTGCCCGGCGGTCCGGTTCGGACTCGCGCTGCGCACCCGGTAATAGGCCTCGTAGACCTGCCCCGGGTGCACCGCCATCTTCTTGACCAACGGCTCGAAGCTCCACGGCAGCCCGGCGGTCGAATTGGCGATGAAACGCACCTCGATCGTACGCGACCGGTCGACCTGGCTGGCGTCGATCTCGGCCGCCTCGATGCGCCCGGTCTTGCCGTTGAGCCCGGTGATGTCGCAGAACACGTCGTACAACGGCACCAGCGCGAAGCCGAAGCCGAACATCAGCACCGGAATCAACGCGAGCTTCAGCGGACTCGTCTTCATCCCTGGAAATTCCCCCAGATGAAGGAGGCGACGAAGAAGGTCGCGACGATCAGCAGATGCGCGATCACGATGCGGCGGGTGCGCTTCCTGCGCTCTACCGACGTGAAGCTGTCGTCATCGTGCCGTGGTTGCTGCATGCTTAACTCCGGCGCGCCCTACTTGACCTGCGGCGCCTCGGTGAACGAGTGATACGGCGGCGGCGACGGCAGCTGCTCGAATTCGAGACCGGTCGCGCCTTCCCAGACCCGGTCGGTCGCCTTCGGGCCGCCCCGGATCGTCTTGATCACGATATAGAGGAAGAAGATCTGCGCGAGGCCGAAGGCGAAGCCGCCGATGCTCGATATCATGTTGAACTCGGCGAACTGCAGCGAGTAATCCGGAATCCGCCGCGGCATGCCGGCAAGCCCGACGAAGTGCTGCGGGAAGAACAGGACGTTGACCGAAATCGTCGACCACCAGAAGTGGATCTTGCCGAGCCGCTCGTCATACATGTGGCCGGTCCATTTCGGTATCCAGTAGTAGAACGCGGCGATGATCGAGAACAGCGCGCCGGTCACCAGCACGTAGTGGAAATGCGCGACGACGAAGTAGGTATCGTGGTACTGGGTATCGACCGGCGCGACGCCGAGCATCAGTCCGGAAAGACCGCCGATCGTGAACATGATGATGAAACCGATCGCCCACAGCATCGGCGTCTCGAAGGTCATCGAGCCCTTCCACATGGTCGTGACCCAGTTGAACACCTTGACCCCGGTCGGCACCGAGATCAGCACCGTCGCGTACATGAAGTAGAGTTCGCCCGCGACCGGCATGCCGACCGTGAACATGTGGTGCGCCCAGACCATGAACGACAGGATCGCGATCGATGCGGTGGCGTAGACCATCGAGCTGTAGCCGAACAGCGGCTTGCGCGCGAAAGTCGGGAGAATCGCCGAGATAATGCCGAAGGCCGGGAGGATCATGATGTAGACCTCGGGATGGCCGAAGAACCAGAAGATGTGCTGGAACATGACCGGGTCGCCGCCGCCGGCGGCGTCGAAGAACGACGTGCCGAAGTGGCGGTCGGTCAGCATCATCGTGACCGCGCCGGCGAGTACCGGCATGACCGCGATCAGCAGATAAGCGGTGATCAGCCAGGTCCAGACGAACAGCGGCATCTTCATCAGCGTCATGCCCGGCGCGCGCATATTCAGGATCGTCGCGATGATATTGATCGAGCCCATCACCGACGAGATCCCCATCAGGTGCACCGCGAAGATGAAGAAATCGGTCGAATCCGGCGCGTAAGTCGTCGACAGCGGCGCGTAAAAGGTCCAGCCGAAGGCCGGCGCGCCGCCCTCCATGAACGTGGTCGACGCCAGGATCGCGAACGCGAACGGCAGGATCCAGAAGCTCCAGTTGTTCATCCGCGGCAGCGCCATGTCGGGCGCGCCGATCATGATCGGTACCAGCCAGTTGGCGAGGCCGACGAAGGCCGGCATGATTGCGCCGAAGACCATGACCAGGCCGTGCATGGTCGTCATCTGGTTGAAGAAATGCGGATCGACGAACTGCAGCCCCGGCTGGAACAGTTCGAGCCGGATGACCATCGCCATCGAGCCGCCGTAGAGAAACATGATGAACGACAACCACAGGTAGAGCGTGCCGATGTCCTTGTGGTTGGTCGTCGTAACCCAGCGCATCAGGCCCGGCGCCGGACCGTGATGATCGTGATCGTCGTGCGCGTCGGCGTGACCGCCCGGAGATCCGTAGCCGCCGGAAGCGTGATCGTCGTGGCCCGTGCCGTGGGTAATGTCGGAAGCCATTTATCTCTCCTTATCTTGCATTCTTGACCGCGGACGGCTGAACCGTGTCGCCGACGCTGTTACCGAGCCGGTTGCGCTCGTAGGTGATGACCGCGGCGATATCGACGTCGTTGAGCTGATCGCGATAAGCCGCCATCGCGGTGCCGGCCTTGCCGTTCAACAGAATATCGATGTGATCGGTCGGATCCGGGTTGATCACGATCGGGCTGCCGGTCATCGCCGGGAACGCGCCGGGAATGCCGGCGCCGGTCGGACCGTGGCAGGCCGAGCAGTTGGCCTGGTAAACCGTCTCGCCGCGCGCGACGAGGTCCTGCATCGACCAGTCGGCGGTCGCCGACGCCGCGGCGGCTTCGGCCTCGGCCTTCTTCATCGCGATCCATTGCTCGTATTCGGGCTGCGTCACCGCCTCGACCACCACCGGCATGAAGCCGTGATCCTTGCCGCACAGCTCGGTGCACTTGCCGCGGTAGGTGCCGGGTTCCTCGATGATCGCCCAGGTGTCGTTGATGAAGCCCGGGATCGCGTCCTGCTTGACCGCGAGATCGGGCACCCACCAGGCGTGAATGACGTCGTTGGAATGAATCAGGAAGCGAATCTTCTTGTTGATCGGCAATACCAGCGGCTCATCGACGTCGATCAGGTAATGTTCGTTGACCGTCGGATCCGAGTTGATCACGTCGCGGCTGGCCTGCGCGAGGTTGGAAACGAAGCTGACGTCCTCGTCGATGTAGGTGTACTTCCATTTCCACTGCAGGCCGGTGACCTGCACCGTCATGTCGGCGTCGGTCTTGGCGTCCTCGAGATCGATCAGCGTCGCCGTCGCCGGGATCGCGATGCCGATCAGGATCAATAGCGGGATGACCGTCCAGACGATCTCGACGGTCGTGCTCTCGTGAAAATTGGCCGCCTGGTGACCTTTCGATTTACGGTGGTAGATAATCGAATAGGCCATCGCGCCGAACACCAGCACGCCGATGGCGACGCAGATCCAGAACACGAGCATGTGCAGCCCGTAGAGATCGTGCGCGATCGGCGTTACGCCCTTCGGCATGTTCAAGGCGTACTCGGCCTGCACGGCCGGCGAAAGCAGCATCGCCGCGAAGCCCGACAGGAGCAACGACGCGCGTGCGGACAGCTTGTTGAATCTCATTCTGAACTCCCTGGAACATACCGCCGCTCTTGGCCCCGGGCGACTTGGTATGCCGGCTTTTGAAACAAAAACGCCACCTGAATCATGCAATTCAGACGGCCCTTAAATCACCGCGGATTATACAGTCTTTCAATTGAAACGCTAGCGCCTCCTTCTCCGTAGAATCAAGGAATCCGCCGATCTCGACGTAGTTGCCGTGCGAGCCGATCGCGAGTCGTCGATCGCGCTTGCGCACGCCCGTGCGCTCGTCGATCAGGCGCAGCCACGGGGTTTCGAATTCCCAGCTCTGGTCGACCTGGCGCACCCCTTTTTCGACCCGCGTACGGTCGCGGTCGAGGGTAATGACTTCGCGGCGGTAAACCTTGCGCGACGTCAGGTACAGGCAGGCGCCGAGCGCGGCCATCTCGAGGCCGGAGAACGGCAACACCAGCCACATGCCCTGGAACAGGAAGAAAACTCCGATCGCCAGCGCGATAAAGCAGGTGAACAGGTAAAACAGGACGAGTTCGCGCCAGCTGATCGAGCAATTGGGGGAAAGAACGATGCGAAATTCGCGATCGGGGCCGGGTTTATCGATGCTCAGCATGATGCTACATTTCTCTCCGGAAGTTGCCGCGGGCCCGCGCGTACTTCTGAATAGCCGTTAATCTATGACTTTCGACCGAGGATTTCAACCGTGGCAGAACGCGAGCAGCCGCGCGGCGAAGACAAGGGAGCGCTCAGCTTTCCACAGCTCGTCAAGAGCACGCTGTCGGCCTTCATCGGGGTGCAGAGCAACGCCAACCGCGAGCGCGATTTCGCCCGCGGCAAGTTCTCGCATTTCATCTGGATGGGATTGCTGTTCGGCCTGGTTTTCGTGTTGACGCTGATCGGCGTCGTGCAGCTCGTGCTGCGCCTCACCGGCAACTAGGATTCAGAGGAACCAGCCGCGGATAAAGACCCGCGCGTAGTGATCGGCGAGCAGGAACGCGAACAGCAGACTCAGATAAAAAATCGAGTAGCCGAAGGTCTTCATCGCGATCGCATTGGGTTCGTCGTCGCGATAGAGCTTGATCGCGTAATAAAGAAACCCGACACCGAGCGCGAGCGCGCCGGCGAGGTAAATCAGCCCGCTCATCTGCACGATGAACGGCATCATCGTCACGACCACGAGCAGAATCGTGTAAAGCAGGATCTGGATCTTCGTGAACAGCACGCCGTGGGTGACCGGCAGCATCGGGATGTCGGCCCTGGCGTACTCCTCGCGACGACGGATTGCGAGCGCCCAGAAGTGCGGCGGCGTCCAGACGAAGATGATCAGAAACAGCAGCAGCGCCTCGGTGTCGACGGTGCCGGTCACCGCGGTCCAGCCGAGCAGCGGCGGCGCGGCGCCGGCGGCGCCGCCGAGCACGATGTTTTGCGGCGTTGCCCGTTTCAGGTACATCGTGTAGATCAGCGCGTAACCGACCAGCGAGAAGAAAGTCAGCACCGCGGTCAGCAGGTTGACGAAGACGACCAGCAGCGCAATGCCGAAGGCGCCGATCCCGAGCGCAAACGCGAGCGCCGATTTCTGGTCGAGATCGCCGGTCACCAGGGGCCGGTTACGGGTGCGCTCCATGATGCGGTCGATGTGTTCGTCGACAACATGGTTGATCGCCGCGCCCGACGCCGCGGCGAGGCCGATGCCGAGCAGCCCGAATACGAACACGTCGAGCGGCGGCGCGCCCTCGGCGGCGAGCAGCATGCCGACCAGCGCGGTGAACACGATCAGCAACACGACCTTGGGTTTGGTCAGGTTGTAATACTGCGTCCACGAGGTGAGCGAGAGCGACGTCATTAATGGTGTCGTTGTGGCAGCCCCGAAAACCGGGCGTTATACCGGTAAACCGGGCCCGTATCAATGCCGCGATGATATCAGACCTAACCGATCTGCGATAACTTCATCAGCGTCTTGAGATCTTCGAGCACGCGCTTTTCGTCGCTCTCGGGCGGGTACTGCATCATCAGGTTCTGGTCCGGATCGACCAGGTACATTCGCGGCGCGTGGCCGACCGGTTCGGCGCCGGGCAACTCGAACTGCCGGTAGAGCGCGGCGTCGCGAAAATCCTCGATCACCGCGACGTTCGGGAAATCCTTGAGGTATATTCGCGTCGTTTCGTCGAGCGGGACCGCGCTGATCAGCACGTTCTGCAGGCGCATCGTGTCGCGCCCGAGCAGCGTTCTGATCTGGCGCATGTAAAACAGGTTGTCGCGGCAACGCTCGAGGCAGCCGTTGCGCGTGAACAGCACGAAGGTCCACCGGCGACCGAAACCCCCTTCGAAGCGCTCGCCATCGACGGTTTCGAGCAGCGGCCAGTCGATCTTGCGCACCGGTTGCACCAGGGTTCCATAGTTGCCACTCGGAGGCCGCAGTTCGAACACGTAAAGCGCCAGCCAGCCGCCGACGAACGGTGCCACAAATACCGCGATCAGGGCGATGAACTTGACCCGGTGCCAGAACAGGTTTTTCGATGCGACTTGATTCATTCGACCTTTTTCAGATTGAGCGCGATATACAGTACAAAAACAATCGCGGCGAACGAGAACCACTGGACCGCGTAAGCGCGGCTTTTTTCCGGCGGCAGCCACACCGGATCCCATTCTCGCACCAGGTGCCCGGGCTGCTCCGGCGCGAGCCACAACACGAACGGCAACAGCCGCGTCGAATACTGCGCCCGCAAGCCGTCGATATCAATGTGCGAGATCAGCTGCGGCCAGGTGTCGGCGAGCGCAACGCCGCCGAGATCGATTGCCGGCGCGCTCGGGTAGAACACGATACCGCGCGCCGAACCCGACTGCGCCGGCGCCGGGACGTCGGGCAGCGGTTCGCGCCGCGGCCCCCATTCGGCCCAGCCGCGATTGACCAGCAGAATATGGTCGCTACCGTCCAGATACAATGGCGTCAGCACGTGATAACCGGCGCGGCCGCGATGCACCTGGTTGTCGAGCAGGAATTGGTGCGCCGCGTCGTAGCGACCGCGAAACACGAGCTTGCGAAACTGCAGGTCATCCATTTCGTCGCCGGCGCCGTATTCGCTGTAGTCACCGGCAAGCCGCAGCGCATAGCGGTCCTCGACGGTCTGCTTGTAGGCGGCCCGCTGCAATTGCCACGCTCCGAGCCAGACACACAGGCCGACCGCGGCAAGCGTCGCGACCGTCGACCACGGACGCGGCTGAAACCGGCGGTCGCCGATCATGGCGACGGCATCCCCGGTTCGAGTACACTAGGCACCTGGCGCAGGCACAAAATCATGTTATTCGTCAAAGTCATCGTCGTCATCTTGCTGCTGCTGATCGTGCTGAGTCTCGCCGCCGGCATGTTCACGCTGGTCCAGGATCGCGGCTCCACCAATCGCACCGCCAAGTTCCTGACCTTCCGCATCGCGCTGTCGATTCTCGTGTTCCTGTTCATAGCGTTCGCGTTTTTCATGGGCTGGATCCAGCCGCACGGCATCGTCCCGCCCGCTTCCTGATCACGACCCCCGCTCGCTCGCAGCCCAGGCGTGTCCGTAAACGATTTCGTAGGTCGCGACGAACTTGCCGTCTTCGAATCCGCGCTCGCGGTAGCCGGCCTCGAGTCGGTCGAACTGCGCCGGCGTCGTCAGCCCGCGCCGCCGGCCGACGTCGGCATTGCTCGCACCGGCACCACGCAGGTCCTTCAGCAGCGTGCGCAGGTCATCGTACTCGACTCGCAGCGTCTCGGCGTCGACCACCGGTTGCTCGAATCCCGCGGCGAGCATCGCGTCACCGACATCGTGCATATCGACAAACCGGTGTACGTGCGGATAGCGATCGTGGACTGCCCAGGCCGCGGCGAGTTCGCGCAGCGTGTCCGGTCCGTAGCTCGAAAACAACAGCAACGCGCCGGGCCGGGCGATGCGCGCGAACTCGCGGAGCGCCGCCGGCAGATCGTTGCACCACGGTAACGCGAGCGATGAAAACACGAGATCGAAGCGGGCGTCGGCAAACGGCAACCGCTCGAGATCGCCGGCGACGAGGCGTCGCCTCGACCACGCGCGAAAGCGTTTGCGCGCCTCGACCAGCATCGCCGGGGACAGGTCGAGGCCGATCACGCGCGCCCGCGGGTAGGTCCGCTGCAAGGCCCGGATCGCGCCACCGCTGCCGCAGCCGAGATCGACGACGGTCGCCGGCCGGTGACGGATCCAGAGCAGGCGCTGCAGCAGTCGATTCAGTACCTCTTTTTGCAAGATAGCCGCATGATCGTAGCTTTTAGCTGCACGATCAGCGAATTTTCTGATTTTTTCCTTATCCAGCCTGGGCAGGTTCAGCAGGTCCAAGAGTGCTCCGGGGTCGCTCGCTCGGCAATCTCGCCGCGACGCTCGCTCGCGCCGGCGACGGATTCTACCGGAAAGCGCGCGGCGACACAGCCGTACTGAACCGGCACCGCGAATCTGGTAGAGTGCGGCCATCCCGCTGCCCGGACCCGCAATGCTCGAACCCGCCGTTTTGCTGCTCTTCGCTTACCTGCTCGGCTCGATTTCGTCGGCGATCCTGCTCGCCCGGATCATGGGCTTCCCCGATCCGCGCAGCCAGGGCTCGAAAAATCCCGGCGCCACCAACGTAATGCGTATCGCGGGCAAGAAGGCGGCTTTCCTGACCCTCGTCGGTGACTGTCTCAAGGGCCTGATCCCGGTGCTCGTCGGCCGCCTCGTCGGCGTCGAACCGCTGGTACTCGCGCTGATCGCCTTCACCGCGTTCGTCGGCCACTGTTTTCCGGTGTTCTTCGGCTTCCAGGGCGGCAAGGGCGTTGCCACCGCGATCGCCGGCACGGTCGGTTTCGACTGGATCGCGGGCGCGATCCTCATCGCGGTCTGGCTGCTGTTCGCCAAGGTCTTCCGGATTTCGTCGCTGGCGGCGATCATCTCGTTTTGCGCCCTGCCCGCGCTGATTTACTGGCGCAGCCAGGATCTCGCCGTGACCGCCGTTTTCGGCGTCATGTCGATCATCTTGATCTGGCGACACCGCGGCAACATCCAGCGCCTGCTGGCCGGCACCGAGTCCTGACCCGTTAGCGGATCGGCGGCAGTTCCTCGAGCGACCAGCGCGGCAGGACATCGAGAGGTTCGGGGTCGCGTTGACCCGCGGCCAGGCGCAGCGCGCCGGCGTAGGCGATCATCGCGCCGTTGTCGGTGCAGTATTCGAGCGCCGGAAAATAGACGCGAGCGCCCTGCTTGCGCGCCATCTTGTCGAGTTCCGCGCGCAGCTTCCGGTTGGCGCCGACGCCCCCGGCGACGACGAGGTTGCGGTAACCGGTCTCGGCGAGCGCGCGCCGGCACTTGATTCGCAGCGTATCGACGACCGCCGCCTGGAACGCATGGGCGATTTCGGCGCGGTTCGCGTCGTCGAGCGGCTCGTTGCCGCGGACCCGATTGAGCGCCGCGGTCTTGAGGCCGCTGAAACTGAAATCGAGCCCGGGCCTGGCGGTCATCGGCCGCGGAAACTCGAAGCGCGACGCGCCGACCGAATCGGCCAGGGCGGCGAGCTCGGGGCCGCCCGGGTACGGCAGGCCGAGGAGCTTGGCGGTCTTGTCGAAGGCCTCGCCAACCGCATCGTCGAGGGTCTGGCCGAGGATGCGGTACTCGCCGAAGGCGGCGACGTCGACCAGCAGCGTGTGACCGCCCGACACCAGCAACGC
The DNA here is from genome assembly GCA_052030825.1 of Gammaproteobacteria bacterium. Classification (GTDB taxonomy): domain Bacteria; phylum Pseudomonadota; class Gammaproteobacteria. Next base: position 13,390 of record JBPEYE010000353.1, read on the forward strand.
GACCAACGGCAGCCCGGGCTTGTCGTCCGCGAGCAGCGGCGCGAGCAGGTGACCTTCCATGTGATGGATGCCGAGCAGCGGCAAATCGCGCGCCCAGGCCAGTCCGCGGGCGAGATTGGCGCCGACCATCAGCGCCCCGATCAGCCCTGGCCCGCGCGTGTAGGCGATGCCGTCGACTTCACCGATACCGCCGATCTCGGTGAGCATGTCGCGCAGCATCGGCGCGGCCTTGACGACGTGGTCGCGCGACGCAATTTCGGGAACCACGCCGCCGTACTCGCGATGCGCGTCGATCTGCGAATAAAGCCGCTGACGCATCTCCCCGGTCGCGCTGTCGTAAAGCGCGATTCCGGTCTCGTCGCAGGATGTCTCGATGCCCAATACCTTCATAAAAACAGGGATTTATTGCTCGCTCGCGATTGATATTTGGCCGCGCCTCCTTATAATTGGCCGGCTCGTGAAGCCGGCGCCGTCCGCGGCGCCCCGATCAACCAATGGATCGTCAATATGCCATCAGTCAAAGTAAAGGACAATGAGCCTTTCGATTTCGCGCTGCGCCGTTTCAAGCGCTCCTGCGAAAAGGCCGGGATTCTGACCGAAACCCGTCGCCGCCAGCATTACGAAAAACCCACCGCCGTGCGCAAACGCAAGCAGGCCGCCGCGGTCAAACGCAATTACAAACGCATCGCCAAGGATTTCGGGACCCGCAAGCGCCTTTACTGAGCCCCCGATGTCCAGCACCCTGAAACCCCAGCTCCAGGCCGATATGAAGTCGTCGATGAAAAGCGGCGACAAGGCGCGGCTGGGCGTAATCCGGCTGATGCTGTCGGCGATCAAGCAGGTCGAGGTCGACGAGCGTATCGAGGTCGACGACCAGCGCGCGCTCGCGGTACTCGACAAGATGGCCAAGCAACGCCGCGAATCGATCAACCAGTTCGAGCAGGCTAACCGCGACGACCTCGTCGCCAGGGAGCAGGCCGAACTCGAAATCATCCAGGAATTTCTGCCCGCGGCGCTGTCCGAAGCCGAAATTTCCGCCATCGTCGAACAATCCATCGCCAGCACCGGCGCCGCGTCGATCCGCGACATGGGCAAGCTCATGGGCGTGCTCAAACCGCAATTGCAGGGCCGCGCCGACATGGGCAAGGTCAGCCAGCTCGTCAAGTCACGGCTCTCCGCCTGAGGCCCGCGCCATGGCCAAGGCATTCCAGTTTCTGGAAATCCAGCGCAGCGACCCCGGCAAGAAACCCGCCTTCGTGCGGGTCAGGGAATTCGGCGAAATCTACGGCGACTACGAGCAGCAGGAAGCCGCCGATCAGGCCGAGCGCTGTCTCGAATGCGGCAATCCCTATTGCGAGTGGAAATGCCCGGTTCACAACTACATTCCCAACTGGCTGCGTCTGATCGCCGAAGGCAACCTGCTGGAAGCGGTCGAGATGTCGCACAAGACCAACAGCCTGCCCGAGGTCTGCGGCCGCATCTGCCCGCAGGACCGCTTGTGCGAGGGCGCGTGCACGCTCAACACCGGCTTCGGCGCGGTCACCATCGGCTCGGTCGAGAAATACATCACCGACAAGGCGATCGAACTCGGCTGGAAGCCGGACCTGTCCGACGTCACCGACAGCGGGCGGCGCGTCGCGATAGTCGGCGCGGGACCGGCGGGGCTTGCCTGCGCCGACGTGTTGACGCGCAACGGCGTCGGCTGCGTGGTGTATGACCGCTATCCCGAGATCGGCGGCCTGCTGACGTTTGGCATTCCGCCGTTCAAGCTCGAGAAGGAAGTCGTGCTGCGCCGCCGCGAGATGTTCGAGGAAATGGGAATCGAGTTCCGCCTCAACACCGAGATCGGCACCGATGTGCCGATCGCGCAATTGCTCGACGACTACGACGCGGTGTTTCTCGGCATGGGAACCTACACCTACATGAAGGGCGGTTTTCCCGGCGAGGACATGCCCGGCGTCTACGAGGCGCTGCCGTATCTCGTCGCCAATATTCATCATCAGCACGACTTCGAAGCCGACAAACCGGCGTTCGTCGATTTTGCCGACCAACGGGTCGTCGTACTCGGCGGCGGCGACACCGCGATGGACTGCGTGCGCACCGCGATCCGCCAGGGCGCGACGAGCGTTACCTGCGCCTATCGCCGCGACCAGGCCAACATGCCGGGCTCGATGCGCGAGGTCGAAAACGCGAAAGAAGAAGGCATCGAGTTCCTGTTCAATCGCCAGCCGATCGAAATCGTCGGCAGCGACGCGGTCGAGGGGATCAAGCTGGTCACGACCGAACTCGGCGAGCCCGACGAGCAGGGCCGCCGGCGGCCCGAAATCGTTCCCGGTTCGGAGGAAATTCTGGAGACCGATGTCGTCGTCATCGCCTTCGGCTTCCGGCCGAGCCCGGCCGACTGGTTCACCGCACAGGCCATCGAACTCGATGACGGCGGCCGCGTGATCGCGCCCGAGCATGGCGAGTTTCCGTTCCAGACGACCAACCCGAAGATCTTCGCCGGCGGCGACATGGTGCGCGGTTCCGATCTCGTCGTGACCGCGATTTACGAGGGCCGCCAGGCGGCCGAGGGCATCCTCGATTACCTCGAGGTCTGATGTCGCTGCCGCCACTCAAGAACGATCGCCTGATCCGCGCGCTGATGCGCCAGCCGACCGACACGACGCCGATCTGGATCATGCGCCAGGCAGGCCGCTACCTGCCCGAATACCGCGCGACGCGCGAGCAGGCCGGCAATTTTCTGAACCTGTGCCAGACGCCCGAGCTGGCCTGCGAAGTGACCCTGCAACCGCTGCGGCGCTTCGATCTCGACGCCGCGATCCTGTTTTCCGACATCCTGACGATTCCCGACGCGATGGGCCTGGGGCTCTACTTCGTCGAGGGCGAGGGGCCGAAGTTCGAGCGACCGCTGCGGCGCGCAGCCGACGTCGACCGGCTCGGCGTCCCCGATCCGGCTGAACGACTGCGCTACGTTACCGACGCGGTGACGCTGATTCGCGCCGAACTCGACGGGCGCGTTCCGCTGATCGGCTTCAGCGGGAGCCCGTGGACGCTTGCGACCTACATGGTCGAGGGCGGCGCGTCGAAAGAATACCGCTTCGTCAAGGGGTTGCTGTACGCGGAAGCGGAGACCCTGCACCGCCTGCTCGACAAGCTGGCGCAGGCGGTCATCGCCTATCTGAACGCGCAGATCGAGGCCGGCGCACAGGCCGTGATGATTTTCGATACCTGGGGCGGGGTGCTATCGCCGCAGGCTTACCGCGATTTCTCGCTGCGCTACCTGCAGCAAATCGTCGACGGCCTGACGCGGGAACGCGACGGCGCACCGGTGCCGGTAACGCTGTTCACGAAGGGCGGAATGCAGTGGCTCGAAGCGATCGCCGACACCGGTTGCGATGCGGTCGGCCTCGACTGGACCATCGATCTCGACGAAGCCTGGCGGCGCATCGGCACGCGCGTCGCGCTGCAGGGCAATCTGGATCCCTGCGTGCTCTACGCCGAGCCCGAGGCGATCCGGGCGGCGGCGCTCGACCTGATCAATCGCTACGGCAACCACCCGGGCCACGTCTTCAACCTCGGCCACGGGATTCATCAATACGTCGACCCCGACCATCTCAAGGTGCTCGTCGACGCGGTCCACGAATTCGGTTTCGAGATCCGCCGCAGCGCCTGACGTGGCCGAGGGCACCGTCGCCGCGGTCGCCGAGGCGACCGC
>JBPEYE010000354.1:0-3560 GCA_052030825.1 Gammaproteobacteria bacterium
ACCGGCATCGGCATCCCGGCCGAATCGATCGACCGCCTGTTTCGCAGTTTCACCCAGGTCGACGCGTCGACCTCGCGCCGCTTCGGCGGTACCGGCCTCGGGCTCGCGATTTGCCGCAAGATTATCGAGACCATGGGTGGTGAAATCGGCGTCGACAGCGTCGTCGGCGAAGGCAGCTGCTTCTGGTTCGAAATCGAGTTGCCGCGCGCCGCCGGCGACGGCGCGGGCGAAGTCCGCGACGATACGATCACGATTCTGCCGGGGCAGGAATTCAAGGCCGACCAGACCGGCGCGCAACTGCGCATCCTCGTCGTCGACGACGTTCCGGTCAACCAGGTCGTCGTCGAGAAGATGCTCGACAGCCTCGGCTACCAGGTCGATACTGCGGACAATGGCGTCGAGGCCGTCGATCGCGCCAGGTCCCGGCACTATGACCTGATCTTCATGGATATCCAGATGCCCGAGATGGACGGTTACGAGGCCACGCGCACGATTCGCGCGCTCGATCTCGAAAATGCCGGCATCCCGATCGTCGCGATAACCGCCAATACCCAGGACGCCGACCGCGATGCCTGCATCGAGGCCGGGATGAACGATTTCATCGCCAAACCCTTCGTCAAGCAGCAGCTCGTGACGCTGCTCGAACGCTACTTTCCCGACGCCGAATTCGCTTCGCGCAAGGCGAGCTGATACCCGCAGGACGCCGCGTTGGATCAGATGACCCGATCGTCGAAATGCGCGCGCAGTGCGTCGCTGAAGACCCTGACCCGTCGCGAAATCAGCCGGCCCGGCGGATAGACCGCGTACATGCCGAGTTCGGGCCGGGGAAAATCGACCAGGATCGGCTCGAGCTCACCCCGATCGATCTGCGCCTGCATCAGCGCGCGCGGCCCGTTGATGATGCCCTGTCCGCGGCTGGCAACCGCGGCGAGGAACTCGCCATTGTTGGCGGCAAGGCGGTAGCGCAGCCGCGGAACGATCGGCTTGTGCCCTTGCGGGAACGCCCACTGGCGGCCGGGGGCGACATTGCTATAGGTCAGAACCTCGTGCTCGGCGAGTTCGGCCGGATGTTTCGGCCGGCCGTGCCGGCGCAGGTAGTCGGGACTCGCGCAGGTCACGATCTGCACCGATGCGAGGCGCCGCGCAATCAGGCTCGAGTCTTCGAGTTCGCCGACCCGGATCGCGAGATCGATGTTTTCGTCGATCAGGTTGACCGCGCGATCATTGAGGTCGATGTCGAGCTCGATCGCTGGATGCGCGGCGAGAAAATCCGCAACCGGTGCCGCCAGCAGATGCACGCCGAAGCCAAGCGGCATCGCCAGCCTGATGCGACCGGAGATCTCGGCCTCGGCGTCGGCGACACATTGCTCGGCTTCGTTCAGGTCCGCCAGGATCTGCGTCGCGCGCTGATAGAACTCGCGCCCGGCGTCGGTTAGCGATTGCCGCCGCGTCGTCCGCTTCAATAACTGCACGCCGAGCCGCCGCTCGAGATCGGCCACGCGCCGGCTGATCATCGATTTGGCCATCCCGAGGCGATCGGCGGCGCTGCTGAATCCGCGGAAATCGACCACCGCGACGAAAGCCTCGAGTTCGTCGAAGCGATTCATATTGTTAACTAATTAGAAACAGTGATTTAACAAATTGTATATTTATTTACCAATGAGAACAAAGCATATTGAAACAAGTCAACTTAACCGGACGAAATCTATGGCCAAGCCCACCCGCATCCTGCGCATCGACGCCAGCGCCAACCCTGGTCAATCGGCCAGTCGCGCCCTTGGCGACCACCTCGTCGAGCGCCTCGAACGCGACCTCGGTCCGACCGAGGTCGTCGCCCGCGATTTGCTCGACGGCCTGCCGCCCATCGATCGCGACTGGGTTGACGCCAGTCTCGAACCTGCCGATGCGCGCAGCCCGGAGCAGCGCGAGCGGTTGCGCCTGTCGGATCGACTGATCGACGAGCTCGAAAGCGCCGATCGCGTCGTCGTGACGACGCCGATGTACAACTTCGGCGTGCCGTCGACGCTCAAGGCGTGGATCGACCTGGTCTGTCGCGCCGGCAAGACCTTTCGCTACACCGACAGGGGTCCCGAAGGCTTGCTCGATGACCGGCGCGTCGACGTCATCGTCACCACCGGTGGCGTCCCGCTGGGAAGCGATTTAGACTTCGTCAGCGACTACCTGACCCGGGTCTTCAACTTCATCGGGATCGATGACGTCAACGTCGTCGCCGCCGACCAGATGAACGTCGACGCGGAAAGCAGCTTCGCCGGCGCGTTGCGCCAGATCGAGCGAAGCTACGCCGCGGCGGCCTAGGAGGCAACATGGACACTCGAAAGATCAGACAAATCGTGACCGGCATGCCCGCGACCGACGGCGCCGGTGTCGAACTGACGCGAATCATCGGCCAGCCGGCGCTCGCGGAACTCGACCCGTTCCTGTTGCTCGACGCGTTTCGCTCGGATGACCCGAACGACTATATCGCCGGATTTCCGCCCCATCCGCATCGCGGCTTCGAGACCGTGACCTACCTTCTGAACGGCCGCATGCGGCATCGCGACAACGCCGGCAACGAGGGCGTCATCGAGCCCGGCGGCATTCAGTGGATGACGGCCGGCCGCGGCATCGTGCACTCGGAAATGCCGGAACAGCAGGACGGTTTGCTCGAGGGCTTTCAGCTCTGGATCAACCTGCCCGCGGCGCACAAGATGGCCGCGCCGGCCTACCAGGAACATACGGCGGCGCAGATACCGACCGAGTCGAGACCGGGGGCATCCCTCCGCATCATTACCGGCACGACCGCGCAAGGCACCACCGGCCCGGTCGTCCAGCCGCTGACGCAACCGGTCTATTTCGACGTCAGGCTGGACGCCGGCGCGCGCTTCGAAGAACCGCTGCCGGTCGGCCACACCGCGGTCGTCTACGTCGTCGACGGCGAGGTGCAACTCGACGACGAAACGGGTGCCGCTCGGCGTCTCGGGCGCGACCAGCTCGGCGTGCTCGGCGACGGCGACGCGCTCGCGCTCGACGCCGGCGATGCCGGCGCGCGTTTCTTGCTGATCGCGGGTAAACCGCTTGGCGAACCCATCGCGCGTGCCGGCCCGTTTGTCATGAACACCGAACAGGAATTACGCCAGGCCTTCGTCGACTACCAGAGCGGGAAGTTTTAACGGGGCAATATATCGGGGGACAGTATACCTATTTCGGTTGCGGCCCCGAGCCCGCGCGAGCGGTAGCGGAATAGGAATACTCTCCCCTGCTCGTTTTCGGGCTGACCTTCGGGCGGCCGCGCCGCCCGATATCAGTCGTTCTGGATCACGATGTTGGGGAACGCCGCCGAGTGGTCGCGCGCCTTGGTCGCGAGCTTAGCCGCGGCCTTGCGCGCGATCGCGCGGTAGATATGGCTGACCTGGCTGTCTTCCATCGCCGCCACCGATGGGTTGCCACTGTCGGCCTGCTCGCGAATGTGGATGTCGAGCGGCAACGAACCGAGCAAATCGACGCCGTGTTCCCGGGCCATGCGCTCCCCGCCGCCGGCGCCGAAAATGTGCTCGGCATGC
>JBPEYE010000355.1:0-9531 GCA_052030825.1 Gammaproteobacteria bacterium
TTCGACCAGGACATCTCGGCGGTCTGCATGGCGCTCGCGCTGCGCCTCGACGGCGACCGCGTTGCCGACGTTCGCATCGCGCTTGGCGGCATGGCCGCGATCCCGAAGCGCGCGGCGAAAACCGAAAACTTCGTTCTCGGCAAGGTCTGGAACGAGGACACCGTGCGCGCCGCGCAGGCGAAGCTCGACGACGACTTCACGCCGCTGTCCGACATGCGCGCGAGCGCGAGCTATCGCGCGCGGGCCACGACTAACCTGCTGTATCGCTTTTACCTCGAAACCCGCGCCGCCAACCCGGTGCGCGCGATCAACGTTTTTGCGGAGACTGCGTGATGGAAGATCGAGTCCGACAACAGGCGCGCGAAACCGCTCCCGGCGACGCGATTCCGCACGAATCGGCACGCCTGCACGTCGCCGGCGAAGCGACCTACGTCGACGACATTCGCGAGCTCGCCGGCACGCGTTACGTCGCGCTGGGCCAAAGTCGCGAGGCGCACGCGAAGATCAGGGCGCTCGATCTCGACGCGGTGCGCGCCGCGCCGGGCGTGGTCGCGGTCCTGACCGCGGCCGACGTGCCGGGCAAGAACGATTGCGGGCCGATCATCGCCGACGACCCGATTCTCGCCGATGGCCTGGTGCAGTTCGTCGGCCAGCCGGTGTTCGCGGTCGTCGCCGAGTCCTACACCGCGGCGCGCAAGGCCGCTCAGCTCGGCGAGATCGATTACGCGCCGCTGCCGCCGGTGCTCGACACCCGGACCGGCAAGGCGCAGCAATCCTGGGTCATGCCGCCGATGCGGCTGCGCCGCGGCGATGCCGACAAGGCGCTGGAAAATGCGCCGCAGCGGCTCGCGGGCCAGATCAGCGTCGGCGGCCAGGAGCAGTTCTACCTCGAGGGACAGATTTCCTACGCCGTGCCGAAAGAGGACGGTTGCATCCACCTGTGGTGCTCGACCCAGCATCCGACCGAGATGCAGCACGTCGTCGCGCACGCGCTCGGCCTCGACTTCAACCAGGTCGTGGTCGAGATGCGGCGCATGGGCGGCGGCTTCGGCGGCAAGGAATCGCAGTCGGCGATTTTTGCCTGCATCGCGTCGGTCGCGGCGTATCGACTCGGCTGCCCGATCAAGCTGCGCGTCGACCGCGACGACGACATGACGATCACCGGCAAGCGCCACGGCTTCGAGTACGACTACGAGGTCGGCTACGACGAGCAGGGCGTAATCCAGGCCGCGCGCATCGAGCTGGCCGCCGGCGCCGGTTTCTCCGCCGACCTGACCGGGCCGGTCACGACCCGCGCGGTGTGCCACTTCGACAACGCCTACTACCTGCCCGAGGTCGCGATCGACGGTTATTCGGTCAAGACCAACACGCAGTCGAACACCGCGTTTCGCGGCTTCGGCGGGCCGCAGGGCGCGATCGCGATCGAGTACATCATCGACAACATCGCGCGCGCGCTCGGCAAGGATCCGCTCGAAATCCGCAAGCTCAATTTCTACGGCAAGGACGAGCGCAATGTCACGCCTTACGGCCAGGTCGTCGAGGATAACGTCATCCACGAGCTGGTCGCCGAGCTCGAGGAGACCAGCCAGTACCACGCGCGCCGCGAGCAGGTCGCGCAGTACAACCGCGAACACGAGATCCTGCGCCGCGGGCTCGCGCTGACCCCGGTCAAGTTCGGCATCTCGTTCAACGTCGTGCACTTCAACCAGGCCGGCGCGCTGGTGCACGTCTATACCGACGGCAGCGTGCTGGTCAATCACGGCGGTACCGAGATGGGGCAGGGGCTGCACACCAAGATCGCCCAGGTGGTCGCGCTCGAACTCGGCATCGATACGGCCCAGGTGCGCGCAACCGCGACCGAGACCAGCAAGGTCGCGAACACGTCGGCGACCGCGGCGTCGACCGGCTGCGATCTCAACGGCAAGGCGGCGCAGGACGCCGCGCGCCAGATCCGCGACCGGCTCGCCGAGTTCGCGGCGAAGAAGATGGGCGGCGATCCGGCCGACGTCGATTTTCACGACGGCCTCGTCACCTGCGGGCGCGAGCGCACGACTTTCCGTGATCTCGTCACCGAGGCTTACCACGACCGCGTGCAGCTGTGGTCCGACGGCTTCTACAAGACGCCCGGACTCAACTGGAACCGCGAGACGATGCAGGGCAGCCCGTTCTACTACTTCGCCTACGGCGCGGCGGTGTCGGAGGTCGTGATCGACACGCTGACCGGCGAATTCAAGCTGCTGCGCGCCGACCTGCTGCACGACGCCGGTAACTCGATCAACCCGGCGATCGACATCGGCCAGGTCGAGGGCGCGTTCATCCAGGGCATGGGCTGGCTGACCAGCGAGGAACTGTGCTGGGACGGCAAGGGCCGGCTGACGACGCACGCGCCGTCGACATACAAGATCCCCACCGTCACCGATTGCCCGCGGCAGTTCACGACGCGGTTGTTCCAGAATCATAACGCCCGGGAGACGATCCTGCGCTCGAAGGCGGTCGGCGAGCCGCCGCTATTGTTACCGTTCTCGGTGTTCTTCGCGATTCGCGACGCGATCGCGAGCGTCGCCGACAACAAGATCAACCCGCCGCTGCGCGCGCCGGCAACGCCGGAAGCGATCCTCGACGCGGTCGAAGCCACCCGGGCGGCGGCGACATGACCGACTGGCAGCTGACGCTCGAGCGTCTCCAGCGCGAAGGACTTCCGGCGATGCTCGTCAGCGTCGATTCGATCGTCGGCTCGACCCCGCGCGAACCGGGCGCCAAGATGATCGTCACCGCGAACGAGATCCACGGCACGATTGGCGGCGGCAATCTCGAGTACCAGGCGTGTCGCATCGCGCGCGACGCGCTCGCCGCCGGCGACGTCGGCGGTCTGCGTCGCTTTCCGCTCGGCGCCGGTCTCGGCCAGTGCTGCGGCGGCCTCGTCAACCTGATGTTCGAGCGCCTCGACGCGGATGCCGACTGGACCCGCGCCGCAATCGACGAACGGCTCGCCGATCTCTACCTGTTCGGCGCCGGTCACGTCGGCAGTGCGCTGATTCGCGCGCTCGCCGGGCTGCCGTTTCGCGTGCGCTGGGTCGACACCCGCGACGACGTGCTGCCAGCCGAGGCGCCACCCGGGGTCGAGGCGATTTGCACCGATACGCCCGAGGCCGAGATCGACGCCGCGCCGGCGAACGCGCTGTTTCTCGTCATGACCCACGACCATGGGCTCGATCTGCAGTTAACCGCGCAGATTCTCGCGCGCGACGATTTTGCCTACTTCGGGCTGATCGGTTCGCGCGGCAAGCGCCGCAGCTTCGAAACCCGGCTCGCGCGCCGCGGCATGGATCCGGCCCGCTTCGCCCGCCTGGCCTGCCCGATCGGCGTCGCCGGGATCGGCGGCAAGCAGCCGGCGCAGATCGCGATCGCGGTCGCCGCCGAGCTGCTGCAGGTTTACGATCGAGTAATGTCCGGCGAGACGATTGCCGACGGCGGCCGCGAACGGCTGGGGAAAGGCGCATGACGTCCGCGGTCGCGGCCGAATGGGCGTATCGGCTCGAACTCGAGGGTATCACCAAGATTTACCCGTCGGTCATCGCCAACGAGGATGTCTCGCTCGCGGTCCGGCCCGGCGAGATCCACGCCGTGCTCGGCGAAAACGGTGCCGGCAAGTCGACGCTGATGAAAATGATTTACGGCGTCGCGCGCCCCGATGCCGGCAGCATGAAGTGGGAAGGCGCGCCGATGCAGGTCGACAACCCGGCGCATGCGCGCAGCCTCGGGATCGGCATGGTGTTCCAGCATTTCTCGCTGTTCGAAACCCTGACCGTGGTCGAGAACGTCGCGCTGGCGCTGCCGGGCAAGGTCGATCTCGATCAACTCGCCGCCGAGATTCGCGATATCTCCGACCGCTACGGATTGCCGGTGGACCCGCATCGACTGGTCCACGCGCTGTCGGTCGGCGAACGCCAGCGCGTCGAGATCATTCGCTGCCTGTTGCAAAATCCGCGCCTGCTGATCATGGACGAGCCGACCTCGGTGCTGACGCCGCAGGCGGTACGCAAGCTGTTCGATACCTTGCGCCAGCTCGCCGCCGAGGGCTGCAGCATCCTCTACATCAGCCACAAGCTCGACGAGATCCAGGAGCTGTGCCACGTCGCGACCGTGCTCCGCGACGGCAAGGTCACCGGCACCTGCATTCCGTCCGAGGAGACGCCTGAATCGATGGCGCGGTTGATGATCGGCAAGGACTTGCCGGTGCCCGAACACGACGCGCCGACGCAACTGGGCGAGGTGAGATTGCGCCTCGGGCGGTTGTCGCTCGAATCGAACGACCCCTTCGGCGTCGATCTCGACAAGGTCGAGCTCGACGTGCGCTCCGGCGAAATCGTCGGCATCGCCGGCGTCTCCGGCAACGGCCAGCAGGAACTGCTGTACGCGCTGTCGGGCGAACAGCCGATTGCCGACGCCGGTGCGATCGAAATCTGCGGCCGGCCGTCGGGGCGCGACGGCCCGGCCCGGCGGCGCAAGAACGGTCTCGGGTTCGTTCCCGAGGAGCGCCTTGGCCGCGGCGCGGTGCCGCAGATGTCGCTGGTCGAAAATGCGCTGCTGACCGGCCACCACGCCGGCATGCTCGCCCGCGGCCTGATCCGTTTCGATCGCATCGGCGAGTTCGCGCGGCGCTGCATCGACGGCTTCAACGTCAAGTGCGGCGGCGCCGATCACCAGGCGCGCTCGCTGTCCGGCGGCAACCTGCAAAAATTCATCATGGGGCGCGAAATCCTGCTCGAGCCGAAGGTCCTGGTGGCGTCGCAACCGACCTGGGGCGTCGACGTCGGTGCGGCCGCGTTCATTCGCCAGCAGCTGATCGACCTGCGCGATCGCGGCGCCGCGATTCTCGTGATCTCCGAAGAACTCGAGGAGCTGTTCGAAATTTCCGATCGCATCGCGGTCATCGCCAAGGGACGCCTGTCGCCGACGAAGAAGCCGAGCGAAACGAGCATCGACGAAATCGGCCTGTGGATGAGCGGTATCTGGGAGCAACCGCCCGTGGCGACGGAGGCCATCCGTGCTTAGGCTCGAACCGCGCGCCGAAGCCTCGCAGGCGATGTCCTACGTGTCGCCGCTGATCGCGATCGGCCTGATGCTGATCGGCGGGCTGGTGCTGTTCGCCGCGCTTGGCAAGAATCCGCTCGAAGGTTTCAAGGTATTCTTCATTAATCCGGTCAGCGACCTTTACGGCCTGTCGGAGCTGTTTCTGAAGGCGACGCCGCTGATGCTGTGCGCGATCGGGCTCGCGGTCGGCTTCCGCGCCAACGTCTGGAACATCGGCGCCGAGGGCCAGCTGATCGTCGGCGGCATCGGCGCCAGCGCGGTCGCGCTGTATTTCTACGAGTCCGACGGCGGCGCGCACGTTCTGATCCTGATGGTCGTCGCCGGCGCGCTCGGCGGCATGCTGTGGGCGGCGATCCCGGCCTTCCTCAAGACCCGTTTCAATACCAACGAGATTCTCGTCTCGCTGATGCTGGTCTACGTCGCCCAGCTGTTCGTGTCCTACCTCGTGCACGGGCCGATGATGGACCCCGACGGCTTCAATTTCCCGCAGTCGCGGCTGTTCGAGGATTCCGCGCTGTTACCGATCCTGGTCGAGGGCACGCGCCTTAACCTCGCCTTCGTGTTCGCGCTCGGGGCGCTCGCGATCGGCTACGTCTTCATGTACCGCAGCTTCATGGGCTTCCAGATGCAGGTCGCCGGACATGCCGCCAACGCCGCGCGCTACGCCGGCTTCTCGGCCAAACGCATGATCTGGATCGGATTGATGAGCGGCGGCGCGATGGCCGGGCTCGCCGGCATGTCCGAGGTCGCCGGACCGATGGGCCAGATCACCGAGCACGTGTCGAACAACTACGGCTTTGCCGCGATCATCGTCGCTTTCGTCGCGCGCCTGAACCCGGTCGGGATCTTCTTCGCCAGCCTGCTGATGGCGCTGCTCTACCTCGGCGGCGAGCAGGCGCAGCAGTACCTCAACCTGCCGTCGTCGATCTCGAACGTGTTCCAGGGCATGCTGCTGATGTTCCTGCTCGGTTCGGACGTATTCATCAACTATCGCATCCGCTGGCGCGAGGCGGCGGCCTGATGGACAGCGGCATCATCGGCTCGATCCTGTTCGCGACCATCGTCGCCGGCACGCCGCTGATCATCGTCGCGCTCGGCCAGTTGATTGCGGAGAAGTCCGGGGTGCTCAATCTCGGCGCCGAGGGGATGATGGCGATGGGCGCGATCGCCGGTTTCGCGGTAACCCTGCACAGCGGGAACGCTTATCTCGGCGTGCTCGCGGGGATGGCGGCCGGCGCGGCGATGGCGTTTTTGTTCGCGATCGTCGTACTGACGCTGATGGGCAACCAGGTCGCCAGCGGACTGGCGCTGTCGATCCTCGGCGTCGGCCTGTCGGCGTTCATCGGCAAGCCCTACGAGGCCGACATCCTGCCGGCCGTGCCGGCGATCAAGATACCGCTGCTCGCCGACATCCCGGTCATCGGCCAGGCGCTGTTCGCGCAGCAGTCGCTGGTGTATTTCTCGTGGCTGCTGTTCGCCGCGATCGTCTGGTTTCTGTACCGCAGCCGCCCCGGCCTGGTGCTGCGCGCGGTCGGCGAGTCGCCAACTTCGGCGCATGCGATCGGTTACCACGTGATCCGCATTCGCTATTTGGCGACCGTGTTTGGCGGTGCGATGGCCGGCATCGGCGGCGCCTTCCTGTCGGTGTTCTACACCCCGCTGTGGGTCGAGGGCATGGTCGCCGGACGCGGCTGGATCGCGATCGCGCTGGTCGTGTTCGCGACCTGGCGGCCGTTTCGCGTGCTGATCGGGGCTTACCTGTTCGGTGGCGTGCTCGTCGCGCAACTGTTCGTCCAGGGTTCGGGTCTCGAGATCAACATCCCGTCGCAGTTCCTGTCGGCCTTGCCTTACCTCGCGACGATCGTCGTGCTGGTGATCATCTCGCGCGACCTGAACACGGTGCGGCTGAACGCACCGGTGTCGCTCGGTCAGCCGTTCCGGCCGGAGGCCTGAGCGAAATGTTGCGCTCGACGACCGCTTCAGCGACGATTCATGCTGGCCGTATTACAACAACGGGTCGCAAGACCCCTACGCTTTAACCTGAACAATAAGATCCCGGGAGGATCAGATCATGAGAGTCAACAAAACCATCGCAGCCAAACTCGGGCTATTCCTGCTCGCCGCGGGATTTACCGGCGCGAGTTTCGCCGCCAACGTCGGCTTCGTCTACGTCAGCCCGATCGGGGATGCCGGCTGGACCTACCAGCACGACCTCGGCCGCCTGCAGGTCGAGCGCGAGGCCGGGGTGACGACGAGCTACGTCGAGAACGTCGCCGAGGGCGCCGACGCCGAGCGCGTGATCCGCGAGATGGCCAAGCGCGGCGACAAGGTCATCTTCGCGACCAGCTTCGGCTACATGAATTACATGCTCAAGGTGTCGAAGAGTTTTCCGAAGACCGCGTTCGTGCACGCCACCGGTTACAAGCTGGGCAAGAACATGGGCCTGGTCAACGCGCGCTTCTACGAAGGACGCTATCTCAACGGCGTGATCGCCGGCGAGATGACCAAGACCAATATTCTCGGCTACGTCGGCGCGTTCCCGATCCCCGAGGTGCTGCAGGGCATCAACGCGTTCATCAAGGGCGCGCGCAGCGTCAACCCGAAGGCCGAGCTGCGCGTGATCTGGGTCAACTCGTGGTACGACCCGGGCAAGGAGCGCCAGGCGGCGACCACGCTGCTGTCGCAAAACGCCGACGTGATCACCCACCACACCGACTCGACCGCGGTCGTGCAGGCCGCCGAGGAAGCCGGCAAGTACGCCTTCGGTTATCACTCCGACATGACCCGCTACGGACCCAACGCGCACCTGACCGCGACCACCCACCATTGGGGCAACTACTACGTCAAGACGGTCAAGGAAGCGCTCGCCGGCGACTGGAAACCGAGTAGCGTCTGGGGCGGTTACAAGGAGGGCATGATCAAGCTCGCGCCGCTCAACGACGCGATCCCGAAGGATTTGCAGGACCGCATCCGGGTGATGGAAAAACAACTGACCGACGGCACGCTGCATCCCTTCGACGGCCCGGTCGTCGACCAGGCCGGCAAGACCGTCGTGCCGGCGGGGCAGCGAATGAGTGACGACCAGCTCAACTCGATGAATTACTACCTCGAAGGCGTCGTCAGCAAGATCCCGAACTAGGTCGAGCTGCCGGGCGGGGATGCCCGCCCGGCGCATCGGGGGAGATTCGATGGAAGCCTACCTGCTCGACTGGATCAATCTGCTGTTGCGCTGGCTGCATTTTATCGCCGGCGTCGCGTGGATCGGCGCGTCGTTCTATTTCGTCATGCTCGACAGTTCGCTGCAACGGCCGAAGCGCCCGCAGGACGCGGAGCGCGGCGTCGCCGGCGAGCTCTGGGCGGTGCACGGCGGCGGGCTCTACAACAGCCAGAAATACCTGGTCGGGCCGGTCGGCGAACCGCTTGCGGAAAAACTGCACTGGTCGAAATGGGAGGCCTATACGACCTGGCTGTCGGGTATGGGGCTGCTGGCGCTGATCTACTGGTTCGGCGCGAGCACCTACCTGATCGATGCGCAGGTCATGGAATTGTCGGTCGGCGCCGGCATCGCGATCAGCGTCGCCGTGCTTGCCGGCGGCTGGATTATTTACGACGCGCTGTGCCGGCTGCTGCGCGGTCGCGACGGCGTCCTCGCGGGAATCATTTTCGTGCTCGTCGCGCTTGCCGCCTGGGGCCTATACCAGGTTTTCGGCGCGCGCGCCGCCTACCTGCACGTCGGCGCGATGATGGGCACGATCATGGTCGCCAACGTGTTCTTTCATATCATCCCGGGGCAGAAGCGGATGGTCGCGCAGATGCGCGCCGGCGAACCGCCCGACGCCGAGCCCGGCATCGTCGGCAAGCAGCGCTCGGTGCACAACACCTATTTCACGCTGCCGGTGCTGTTCGTCATGATCAGCAACCACTACCCGATGACCTACAGCCACCCGCAGGGCTGGCTGGTGCTGATCTTCATCATGCTCGCCGGCGTGCTGATCCGGCAGTACTTCGTGCTGCGCCACTCGGGTCGCGCGTCGCTGGCGCTGCCGGCGATCGCGGTAGTCCTGCTCGCGGCGATGGTCTGGTACCTGCGCCCGGCGGCGGTCGATTCGGGCGCGGCGCGGATCACCGACGATGAAATCGCGCTGATCATGCAGGCGCGCTGTATTTCGTGCCATGCCGCGCGCCCGAGCCAGCCGGGCTTTGCCGAGGCGCCGCTCGGCATCGTCCTCGAGACCCCGGCGCAATGGCGCCAGTATGCCGAGCGGGTCGCGGTGTCGGTGCAGACGCGCTACATGCCGATCGGCAACCTGACGGCGATGACCGACGAGGAGCGCGCGACGATCGCGACCTGGTACGCGCAGTTGCAGGCGGAGTAGCGGCGTGTCCGTGGTGCCCGCGCCGCTCGATCACTCGTCCTGCGATACCGCGATTCGCGGC
>JBPEYE010000356.1:0-10468 GCA_052030825.1 Gammaproteobacteria bacterium
GGCCACGTGATTACGGGTATCCGCCCGAACGCCAGAACGTGACGATATCGCGATGCGGTAGGGTGCTGCGGCGCGCAACGTCCGTCAAAGGCCCGTGGCATTTATCTCACGGCTTTTCGACGACCATGAAATAGCCCATCGGAAATCGTTTTGCTGTTTTCCGGGAGAACGATTTACCAATGCTGTGAACATAGACCCAGGTGATTTTCTGAATGAGGATCGATGTCGTCTTGCGGAAAAGATGACCGATGAGCGGAATCGCGCGCGGGTTTTTCGCGATGAGATCGGCAAGGATTTCCGGGATTCCGCCAATCGGCTCCAGGCTGACTACTTTGAATCCCGATTCTTCGGCAAAACGCGCCAGGGCCCATTCGGTGTAACGGTAATAGTCGTGGGGCGCTTCGTGAAGCCAATAGAAAAAGGGTACGTTGATGATCGCAACGCCGCCCGACGCCAGAATGCGGTACATTTCGGACCACAGTTGACCGGGATTGGGAATATGCTCCAGAACATCGGACAGAATGATCGTGTCGAACGCGCCCTCCGAAAAAGGCAGGCTTTGGGTCAGATCGACTTCATGGTCCAGATGATCGAGCTTGTGCCTCGTTGCAGGCCAGTCGACACAGGTTATGCTGCTTGCCTTGTCCCGGTACGCCAAAAACAACGGAACGTTGCCGCACCCCAGGTCGATGAGATTGCCCCTGGCGTAAGTGTCGATTGCCCGTTCGTAGCGCGCCGCGACCAGATCGGTTACCAGGCGAGACGACCGTTTCAGTTTGGCAGTATCGCGAGTCGCCCTCAGCCGGCCGTTTCTCAAGACGTACTTACCGGGTGACCATTTATCCTGGTTTTTCATCAATGCTCTTGTGCGTTGAATGACGGATTGTAAGTCACTGTCGAATAATCTAAAGCATTACTTCGCGACTGCTTCGACAGGACTTCGGACAATACGCCTCGTCGACCCCTGAGCGGGCAGTGCGAACTGGCGGCAGAGCCGTCGTCTCCGCCGAACGGAAGCAGGCGTCCCGACGAGGCCGCCGTTATCGGCGGTCGCGTTCGAGGTGAGCATCGAGCGCGGCAAGCCCGGCGTCGAGTCCCCTGCGGCCGAAGCCGAGGCGGAAGCGGTCGGTCGGCACGGACCCGAGTTCCGAACGATAGATGGTGCTCGGCAACAGCAGCACGCCGCTGTCCTCGACCAGCGCGCGGCAAAACGCCTCGACCCCGTCGGCCCCGGTATAGCGCGGGTAGGCCGTGCACGAGCCGTCCGGCCGATACCATTCGAACCGATCCGCGTGCCGTTCGAAGAAGGCATCCCACCGCGGCAGGTTTTCGTCGATGATCGCGCAATTGCGGCCGATCAGGCGGGCACGATTGCGCAGCGCGATCACCGCCAGACATTCGCTCGGCCCCGAGTTGCAAATCGACAGGTAATGCTTCATCCGTTCCATCGTCGACAGCAGGTCGCGGTCGCGGCATGCGATCCAGCCGATGCGCAATCCCGGCAAGCCATAGGATTTGGACATCACGCCGAGCGACAGACCCCGCTCGTAGCGGTCAGCGACGTACGGCAGGTGTACGGTCCCGGTCGGGCCGAGGCCGTGAAAGATTTCGTCGTGCAACAGGTAAAGACCGTACTTGCGGCACAGCTCGATCAACGCTTCGTAGCGCTCGAGCGGCAGGATCGCGCCGGTCGGGTTGTGCGGGAAATTGATCGTCACCAGTCGCGTGTTCGGCCGTATCGCGGCGGCCACCCGGTCGATGTCGAGCGACCAGCCGTCGTCGGGATCGAGCGGCACGCCGCTGGCATCGCAGATTGCGAGCGGCAGGGTTTCGTGGGACTGGTAATTCGGGGTGACGACGATGGCATGGCTGTCGCGCTCCAGGATCACCGAGTTGGCGGCGAAGATCCCCTCGCTGGCGCCGGCGAAGCAGAGCACATCGGCGGCATCGCACTCGTCGTAAAGCGACGCGATCGCGTCGCGCAGTTCGGGCGCGCCGAAGGTCTTGGTATATCCCAGCCACAGGTTGTCGAAGGCTTCGCGTTCTTGCGGCGTCGCCAGTGCCAGCAGATCGCGCAGCGAAATACTCTCGGCGTCCGATGCGGTCAGGTGGTAGCGCGCCCTGAATTCCCACTTCGAAAAGTGGGTCTCGAGCCTGAAATCCGGCAGCATCGTCATCGTGGATGGCGCTCTCGGCTCATGGATTTAATCGCGAGGCTCACACTGGCGACCCAGCCGGCTAGCCGGAATCGCGGTCGAGGTTCGCGCTGAAAAACACCTTGGTGACGTCTTCGCGGATATCCCAGACGACGCGCTCGCCCTTGCGCGTGAAAATGCTGTCGCCCGGTCCGCACGCGATCGGCGCTTCGCCGGCGCGGGTCAATATCAACCGGCCGCGCAAGATCGTCTGCAGCTCGTCACCGAGCTCGGTGCACTCGAACCTGCCCGCGGTACACGACCAGATACCGAGCCGTTGCCGCTCGTCGTCGCCGACATCATCGATCCGACCCGAGGCGCGCGGATTGCCACTCAGGATGCGATAGTCCGAGGCCGGGTTGTCGAACGGCCACGGCTCGAGATCGGTCGGAACTTCGTCGATCGGGTACTTGTGCATGGATGGCCTCCGGGCAGGCGCTTCGGAACGAAGCATAGTGAAATCCGGCGCGCGACGAAAGCGATACCGGAGGATAAGCGGCCATCGCGGATGTCTTGAATCCAAGGCGACGCGCGGGGCGCGGGGCCGGTTAGCCGACCGAATCGGATGACCGACGAAACGGTATACTGACGCTTCTCGCGGGAGACCGATCATGCAACCAAAGCCGCTAATCGAAGCCTGGGTCGAAGCGTTCAATCGGCACGACGCCGAAGCACTCGCCGATTTCTACGCTGACGATGCAATCAACCATCAGGTGGTCGAGGCGCCGGTACACGGCAAGGCCGCAATTCGGCAAATGTTCGTCGATGCCTTCGCGCTGGCGGAAATGGTTTGCGAGATCGAGAACCTGTTCGAAGACGGGGACTGGGCGATTCTCGAATGGAAAGATCCGATCGGTCTGCGGGGCTGCGGCTTTTTCCAGGTTCGCAACGGCAAGATCCAGCGGCAGCGAGGCTACTGGGACAGGCTCACGTTTCTGCGACTGCACCAGCTGCCATTCGAGCCGTGAGTTCCCGTTTCACGAATCGGTTGCGCATCGCCGCGGACGCAGGTCGGCGAGCCGGAGATTTTCGACCCCGTCAGCCGCCGATCCGGCTCCGGCCGAACACGCGTCGCAGCCTTTGCCAAAGCGAACGCGCCGCCGTGGCACTTTCGCCTCCGTCCGGATTGGCGCCGTTCTTGTAGCTGGTCTCCGGATAGACCCGGCGCAGTTCGCCCTTGTCGAAAAACAGCCCCTTGCACGCGAGGCAGTAGTCGAGTTCGGTGCCGTCGATTTCGACCGCCTTGAGCCGCCGGTCGGCACAGCGCGGGCATTTGCGGCGGCTGTCGACGTATTCGAGTTCGAACATGGCCTCGAGCGCGTTGGCCAGGTCGACCGCATCCTTCTCGCCGGCGAACAGCCGATTGACCGATGCGGCATCGATCCAGGTTCCGGCGCAGTCGGCGCAGGCAACGATCGCCACGCCGCCGAATTCAGCCGGCTCCATGATCCCGTTACATCGCGGACAATTCATCGTCAAATGCCTCTGAGGCGCCAGCGCGTTGCGCAAGCCGGTCGACAGTATACCTGTTTCCGCCGCTTGCCAGCACCGTTCGAGGCGGCTTTTAGCTCGGCGTCCGAATTTCCGAAAAACCGCATCGATAGCCCGGATGACCGGGCCCACGAGCTCCGCATTCGAGCCCGTATGGGTCGCCTTTCAATTCCGCGTCGAGCCCGATAGACACCGTCAATCGACCGCGCTCGGCGCAAGTTCCGGTACCCGGGCCGAGACCCGGATGCTGGATCCGGCCTGTCCCGGGCCGTATCAGCGACATGTCGAAGTTTGACCCAGGAAAATGCAGCGCGGTTGTCAGCCCCTGGCGGACTCGACGATCATCGAACCAGGTCTGCCCGGATCCAGATGCTTTCGTTGCTGCGGCTTTGCGTCGACGCGTAGGTGCCGGCGCCCCGTTGCGTGCGCTTGAGTTGTTCGCTGACGCCGCCGACGAGCAACCACTCGCCGAGGCGGCCACTCAACATCGTGCGCGCGGATTGGGTCGCGATACTGCCGCCACGCAGCGCATTTTTGAACGGGCTGACCTCGAGCGTAACGCTTTCGCCATTGACGCGCGGCAGCACATAGAACCCGGTAACGACATCCTTGTATTCGACGTGGCCGGTGACCGTGTCGGGCGCGCTCCAGTGAACACCGGAAAAGATCGGAATCTGCTCGCCGGTCTCGATGTAAGCCGCCATGCCTTCGGTCACGCGGACCTGGTGGACCGGGTTGTCTTGCAGACGCAAGCGAGTGCTGGTACCGGAGAGACTCGCGTTACCGCCTCGGGTGCCATAAGTGACGTTGCCGCCGCCCGCATCGGCCTCGTTGCGACCGGAGCCGATCGCGATGCTCCCGTCGCCGCGCTCAATGCGCACGCTGCCGTCGATGCTCAGCTGACCGAGGCCCCGGGTGCTGCCCTGAAAAACCGAAATCTGCAGAGTCTTTGCCGCAACATCGAGCGCGGCGATCATCTCCCTGACCTGCGCCAGGGTCGCTGGCGATGCGCGCAGAAAAATCGTGAATCCACGGCCCGAAATCGCATCGCCGGTCCCGAGCATCGGTTCGACGACGGGAATGATCTCCTCTGCCGGCCGGTTTTGCAGCTTGAGCGTGGTCAGCGAATCCGCCTGCGCGGCGGTAAACAACAACGCGAGGCTGACCGTGACAACCAGCCATTTCGTCGTATTTACACTTTTGGAAAGCAAGAATCGGGCTCGTCGCGAGCGGGTCGTCCCGCGCAAATTGTCGGTAAACAAACAGTTTAGCTGAATTTACAAGACCCGCTCTGCGCTCTATCGCGTCACATTTTTGGCGATAGACCCGATAAAACGCCGGCTTCTGGCCTATTATCTGCTGGAGGTCCAATCGCGGACGCCAAGGTCTCGTTCGGCGTCGCGGCGATGGAACTAGAAATCGCGTTGCCGCGAGATCCGGGCTCGCACGGCAACCGGCGATGAGCCTCGAAGCCATCGAGTGATTACAGGATACCTTTGGATTCAGGATGTTTTCGTTAAAAATCAGGCTGCTGCTGTTGACGATGCCGTTCGCGCTGGCGGCGCTGGGTGCGATCGGCTACGCGAATTATTTCAAATCCACGGAAATGTTCACCGGCCTGGCCGAGGATTACCTGCAGACGATCGTCGGCTCGAAACAGGCGGCTTTGCTCGAGTATTTCGAGTCGACCGAAAGGATCGGCGGCGCGATCGCGGCGACCGAAATCGTTCAATCCTACGTCGCGTTGACCAACCGCAATCTCGAGGGTCGAAATCGGGAGACCGTCGAGGAACTCGGCAGGCGCGTCGAAAACCTGCTCTACAGTTTCCAGGAGGCGCACTGGGGGCGCTATCGGCACATCTACCTGATCGATCGCTCCCTCCGCATCGTCATCAGCCCGCATCACGGTATTCGCGAAAAAGGGACGCCCTCGTCGCTGCTCGAGCGGGACATGTCGCCCAACCCCTGGGCGGTCGCGGCAATGAACAAGGGCAAGCCCACGATAACGAACTACACCAGGCCGGTCGCGACCGAGGCATGGCAGCAGTCGCTGTTTTTCCCGGTCCGCGACGCGAGCAACCGGGTACAGGCCGTGATCGGTTTCGAATTGCAGACGTCATACCAGCAGCAAATTCTGCTCGAGGGACTGCCCGACAACCTTGCCCACCGGGTCTACCTCGCGACCGACAAGGGACTAGCGGTCACGCAAACCCGCGTCGAGCGGCCGCCCCCCCTGACCGGTCCTGCCATCTCCGAGGCCCGGTTAAACGGCGCAGCGACTGCGCGCCGAGTGAACTCAGAAGGTCGCGAGGTAATCGGGCACTATGCCCGACGCTTCGACGACCCATGGCTGCTCGCCGCCGAAATCGAGAGCGACGAGATTTTCGCCGAACTCTACGAACTGCAGATCTGGCTGGCCGCTGGTATCGGCGCGACGCTGCTGCTGTTGATGATCCTGATGCTGAGATTCGCCAATCACGTCATCAAACCGGTTCGCGAGTTGACGTCGCGGGTTGAATTGCTGAGCCTCGGCAAGTTCAGTACCGAGATTCCGGATGCCCAACGTAAGGATGAAATCGGCAAGCTGTTCGATGCGTTTCAGCGGCTGGTATTCAGCCTGCAGCTGGTCGCGAAGAAGCTGCGCCAGGCCAAGGCAATGAAGCGGGCCGGCTGAGACCACCTCGAATACGATCGGTCGAAAGCCCGGTTTCGGCTTGGGTCGAGTCAGCCTTGGCAATCCATCCCGTCGAATCCGCGGCAAATCTTCTGATCGCGCTCAACGTCGGCTGTTCATCTATCGCCGAACGGATAGAATAGCGAGCCAACGCAAGCCTGAACTGTCGCGGCACCGGTGCGTTATTCGGTTCCGACATTCGGTAACCTCTGGAGAATGCACTGTCTCGCAAGCTGACTTTTCGACCGCTGACTGCCGACACCTGGGACGATTTCGAGCGGTTATTCGGCGAGCGCGGTGCCTACGGCGGGTGCTGGTGCATGTACTGGCGGCTGGCACCGCGCGACTTCAAGGCCGGCAAGGGATCCGGCAACCGGCAGGCGATCCTCGACCTCGCTCGCTCGCAGCGCCCACCCGGCGTGCTCGCCTTCGACGGTGACGTCGCGGTCGGCTGGTGCGCACTCGCGCCGCGCGAGGCGTACTCGGCGCTCGAGCGTTCGCGCATCCTGAAGCCAATCGATGACCGGCCCGTCTGGTCGGTTTCCTGCTTCTTCATCGACCGGAAGTATCGACGATCGGGCGTATCGCTGCCGTTGCTGAACGCCGCGGTCGAATTCGCCGCGTCGCAGGGTGCGAAGATCGTCGAGGGCTATCCGGTCGAGCCCGCCTCGAATGATTATCCGGCGACCTACGCCTGGTACGGGATTGCCAAGACCTTCGAACGCGCCGGGTTCGAAGAATGCGCCCGGCGCAGCCCGACCCGTCCGATCATGCGCAAGACGTTGCGCCGGTAGTTTCTTCTCGGTCCGAACCGCGCCGTCCCGCGGCAAGCTTCGGCGTGAATCCGCCGTGTCCGATTTTGATAACGTCACCCGGCGATACCGGCTGCGCATGATCCGGTTTTCGAGCGATCGCGTTGCGGCAGCTGGCGACGTCGCGATCCATCTTCGCGATGCCGTCGGCGGTTCTCGGGTCGCCGCTTCGTCGTCTGTGGTCTAATAGGCGCCGTAGCGTTCTGCGACCGGAGACCGCGCGTGCTCGGACTCGAACCAATCGCCATCATTTTGCTCGGGGTCATCGTCTTTGCCGCGTTGTCGCGCTGGCTCGAAGCGTCGATCCTGACGCTACCGATGGCGTTTACCGCGTTCGGCTGGCTGATCGGGCAAGGCGGCGTCGAGCTCGTGCCGATGGATGCCGAGCACGCGGTGGTGCAGATCGTTGCCGAAATCACGCTGGTGCTGGTGCTGTTCTCCGACGCGTCGCGCGTCGCGCTGCGCGACCTCCGGAGCGGTTACGGAGTGCCGGCGCGGATGCTGCTGATCGGCCTGCCGTTGACGATCGCGCTCGGCACCCTGCTCGCGCACTGGGTTTCACCCGATGCCTCCTGGATGGTGGCGCTGCTGGTGGCGGCGATTCTCGCGCCGACCGACGCCGCGCTCGGCCAGGCCGTCGTCACCAGCCCGGCGGTGCCGATGCGGATTCGCCAGGGGATCAACGTCGAAAGCGGTCTCAACGACGGACTCGTGCTGCCGGTGGTCATGATCGCCGCGATCATGGCCGCCGAGATGGCCGGCGTCGACGTCGACGGCGTGCCGCCGGACGTGATCGTGTTTGGCCTCAAGCTCATCATCCTCGGCCCGCTGGTCGGTATCGGCCTCGGTTTCGCGCTCGCGCGAATCCTCGATGCCGCGATCGAGCGGCGCAAGATCACGCTCGCCTACCAGGGGATTTATTTCCTCGTCAGCGCGTTTCTGACCTTCGTCGCGGCCGAACTGGTCGGCGGCAACGGCCTGATCGCGGCTTTCGTCGGCGGGTTGGTATTCGGCAATACGCTGCGCAACTCGACGGATTTCATCGCCGAGTTCATGGAAAGCGAGGGCCAGTTGCTGACGATTTTCACGTTCCTGATTTTCGGCGCGGTCATGGTGCCGCTCGGAATCGAACACGCCGGCTGGAAAACGCTCGTGCTCGCGGTATTGTTCCTGTCGGTGGTGCGCATGCTGCCGATCTGGCTGGCGCTGACCGGCGCCGGCTTCGGGCCCTACGAAAAACTCTTCCTCGGCTGGTTCGGGCCGCGCGGCCTCGCGTCGGTGCTGTTCGCGTTATTGATCCTGGAACGGTTTGCGATCCCGGAAGCCGAGGAAATACTTGCCTGCGTCGTGCTGACGGTCATGCTCAGCATCGTGCTGCACGGCGTCTCGGCCAATCCGATGGCGGCGAGGTTCGTCAATCGCCAAACCGAGGGCCGATAGGGATTGCGGACGCATCGGTCAGTGTCCCTCTCTAAACCTTTCAATCGGCGATTTGAATTCGATAAACTGTCGCCCGATTGAATCATGGAAATGACGGTGATCCCGGAGACGATGCGCGCCGTGCTGCTGACCGGCCACGGCGGGTTCGACCAGCTCGACTATCGCGACGACGTGCCGGTGCCGCGCCCCTTACCCGGCGAGGTGCTGATCCGCGTCGCCGCGGCCGGCATCAACAATACCGACATCAACACGCGCATCGGCTGGTATTCGAAAACAATCGGCAGCGCAACCGACGCCGGCGGCAGCGCGGGCTTCGCCGAAGACGTCGGCGACGACGGCAGCTGGTCGGGCGTACCGCTCGAATTTCCGCGTATCCAGGGCGCCGACGCCTGTGGTCACATCGTTGCGGTCGGCGATGGCGTCGACGCCGCCCGGGTCGGCGAGCGCGTGCTGGTGCGCACGATTCAGCCGAAACCGGCACCCCGGAACCCGGTCGCGTGCTGGACCTTCGGCTCGGAATGCGATGGCGCCTTCGCCGAATACACCGTGACCGGGAGCGACGAAGCCTATCGGGTCGATTCGAGACTGAGCGACGTCGAACTCGCGTCGTTTCCGTGCGCCTACTCGACCGCCGAGAACCTGCTGCATCGCGCCCGGGTCGAACGCGGCGAGCGCGTATTCGTCACCGGTGCGTCCGGCGGCGTCGGTTCGGCCGCGGTGCAGCTTGCGCGGCGCCGCGGCGCGCGCATCGTCGCGAGCTGCAGCGCGACCAAGGCCGAATGGGTGCGCGAGCTCGGCGCCGACGCGGTCGTCGAGCGCAACGAGAACCCGGTCGAGGCACTCGGTCAGGACAGCATCGACGTCGTCGTCGACCTCGTCGCCGGTGACGGCTGGCCGCGCCTGCTCGATATCCTGCGTCCCGGCGGCCGCTATGCGACCGCCGGCGCGATCGCCGGGCCGATCGTCGAGTTCGACGTGCGTACCCTGTACCTGAAGGACCTGACGTTTTATGGCTGCACCTGGCAGGATCCGGCAGTATTCGGCAACCTGGTCGACTACATCGAGCGCGACGAAATCACGCCGCTGGTGTCGAAGGTATATCCGCTTGCGGATATCGTCACCGCGCAACAGGATTTCCTCGCCAAGAAATATGTCGGCAAGCTGGTGTTGACCGTTCCGTGAAAGCCGATTTTTTTTGGCATCCGATTCCCGGTATCTCGATAAGCCGAACCGACTTGGCATCCGGTCGGGTGCAGGCGGAATCGGCTCGACCATCCTGATATCGAAACCCTAACCGTGTACCAAGGAGAACTAACCATGAGTGTTGCAATCCGAGCCAGCCTGGTTCTTGTGTTGACCGCGCTGCCTTTCAGCGGCAGCTGGGCGGGTGAATACGAAGACACGATCAAGGTCTTCCGCAATGCCGGGGAAAGCAGTGCTTTCTTCGACAACAGCTTCGGCTATGCCGTCTTCCCGACGGTCGGCAAGGTCGGCATCGGCATCGGTGGCGCCCACGGCAAAGGCCGGGTCTACCGGCAAGGCGAGTACGTCGGCGACGCGTCGATGACGCAGGTGTCGATTGGCCTGCAGCTCGGCGGCCAGGCCTACAGCCAGATCGTCTTTTTCCAGGACGAACGCGCCTTCGACGAATTCACCAGCGGAAGTTTCGAGTTCGGCGCCCAGGCCACCGCCGTCGCGATCACCGCCGGCGCTTCGGCCAGCGCTTCCACCGCCGGCAGTTCGACCGGCACCAGCGGGAGCAAGAACGACGCCAAGACCGCGGGCCGGTACCATAAAGGTATGGCGGTCTTCACCGTCGCCAAGGGCGGGCTGATGTACGAAGCATCGATCGGCGG
>JBPEYE010000357.1:0-10479 GCA_052030825.1 Gammaproteobacteria bacterium
GGCATCGCGGTCTACAACGTCGACCGCTTGCGCGAAATCGCGCTGTCGCATCAGCTGGTCTACGTACCCTGTCACCGCAGCCACGTCGATTATCTGCTGCTGTCCTACGTGATCTATAACGAAAATCTCGCGATCCCGTACATCGCCGCCGGCAATAATCTCAACATTCCGTTCATCGGCCGCATCCTGCGCGGCGGCGGCGCCTTCTTCATCCGCCGCAGCTTCAAGAACAACGCGCTCTACGGCGCGGTGATTCGGGCCTACGTGCGCGAGCTGGTCGCAATGGGCGTGTCGCTCGAGTATTTCGTCGAGGGCGGGCGCAGCCGCACCGGGCGCATGCTCAAGCCGAAGTACGGCATGCTCGGCATGACCGTCGAGGGCTATGTCCGCGCCGGCGCCCGACCGCTCGCGTTCGTGCCGGTCTACATCGGCTACGAAAAACTGATCGAGGGCCGCGCTTATCTCGGCGAGCTCTACGGCGGCAGGAAAAAACGCGAATCGACCCTCGGCGCGCTGACCGCAATTTTTCGCCTGAAGGGTCACTTCGGCCAGGTCACCGCGAGCTTTGGCGAGCCGATCGAACTCGAACCGCTGCTCGCGCGCTACTGCCCCGACTGGCGCGCGCGCGGCAAAGAGATCGCGCAGCGGCCGGACTGGTATCGCCAGAGTCTCGCCCGCCTCGGGCGCGAAATCATGCACGGCATCAATCGCGCCTGCGTGATCAATCCGGTCAACATGGTGGCGACGATACTGCTCGCGACGCCGCGGCAAAGCATCGAAATCGACGAACTGATCGCGCAGGGAGAACTTTACCGCCGCCTGATCGAGGGCGTGCCGAGCCTCGCGACGATACGCATCGAGGGCGAGGTCGGGCGTAAACAAATCGAGCGCATGGAGCGGCACAAGCTGCTGCACATTCGCGAACACGAACTCGGTGACATCGTCTATCTCGAGCCTCGCGACGCCGTCAAGATCGGCTACTACCGTAACAACAGCCTGCACGCGTTGATTATTCCGGCGCTGATCGCGTGCTGTTTCACCAACCTGCGACGGACCTCGCGCAAATCGATCCTGCGACGCATTCGCCTGCTCTACCCGTTTATCAAATCGGAACTGCAGCTCGAGTGGCGGGACGGCTCGCTGAACGCGCTGATCGACGAATGCCTCGACTGCCTGGTCGCGCAGCGCCTGCTCGAGCTGGACGACGACGATTTCCGGCGGCCGCCGCGCAGCGATCGCGCCTTCGTCCGCCTGACCCGACTCGGCCAGGTCATCCAGCCGATTCTCGAGCGCTACTACATGACCTTCATCGTGCTGTGGCAAACCTCGGGAGCACCGCTCGGCGAGGCCGAGATCGAGCGCCGCTGCCACCTGCTGGCGCAGCGCATCTCGATGATTTACGGCATCAATTCGCCGGATTTCTTCGACCGCCCGCTGTTCCGCGACTTCATCGGCACGATGCTCGAGCGCGGCTACCTGGTGCGTAATCGCGAACAGCAAATCGAGTTCGCGGAGGGCTTCGACTACGTCAGCCTCGACCTGCGCAACCTGCTCAGCACCGAGGTGCGGGGCAGCATTCTGGCGTTGATCAACACCTCCCCCCACGAGCCCGATTAGACCCGGCGTTGCGCAGCACGGCCCGGCGAATTGGCAACGGGCCGATTATCCCGGCCGCCCCGGGTTCAGCCGGCGCCACGCCAGTTGCCGGGAACTCGCTTGCGGCCGCGACACAGTTCGCGGTCGACGACGTACATCCACGCATCGCCGTGCGGCGTCGGAATCTCGATGCGCTGATAGAAATGCGGGTACCACTCGAGATCGTCGAGCATTTGCATTTGTTCGTCGCTGACCCGGTAAACCTCGCCGTGAATCGCGTGACGGCCGTTTTCGCAAACCGCGGGATAGTCGTCGAACTGATACATCCAGTAACACGCCGCGGTGCGGTGCCGGCCGAGCAATTCGGCGCCGCGCAGCAGGGGCGCGTTGCGCTGACCGCGCTTGAGCGTGCCATAGACGAACACCAGGTGGACGGTCATTCGATCGCGTCGTTGAATCGGCGAATCTGGCGACGCTGCTTCTTGTCGGGACGAGACCGGGAGCGTGGCCGCGACAGCGCCGCCAGCCGACGCTGTTCGGCCTCGCTTTCGCGCCGCGCGATGCTGGCATCGGTTTCGGCGTAAAGCGCGGCGGCATCGCTGGCTCCGCCGCGGCGAGCGCTCAACCCGCTGACCACAACCTCGAGTCGATCCTGGCCGCGCCGGATTTCGTAGCGTTCGCCCGGGGCGACGCGGTGCGACGGTTTGACGCGCTGGCCGTCGAGGCGCACCTTGCCACCGCTGACCGCGGCACCGGCAAGCGCTCGCGTTTTAAAAAAGCGCGCCGCCCACAGCCATTTGTCGAGTCGAACCGCGTCGTCCATGCGGTCCATGCTACCGACCTGTCGCCGCCTGTCCAGTCGCCTTGGCGACGTATTTCATGATCCGGTCGGCCATCGAAAATCCGCTCAATACGGCGCCTTCGATGCGCGGCGCGGTACACCAGTCGCCGCAGGCACCCAGCCTGGCGTCCTCGTCGAACAGGCAATCCTCGCTGATCGGGTTGATCGGTGCGGCGTGCTTCCAGCAGTGGACCGCCGACGCCGCCGGTTTGCTCGGCGCGATATCGGTGGCTTCCCAGAACGCGTCGAGCAGCGCGTGCATGACACGGCCACGAAAACTCGCCGCATACTGCTGTGACCATTCGGGCGAAGCATGCAACACCCAGCAATCGGCACCGTGCCGGGACTCGCTGGTCTGGTAACGCGAAATCCATGACAGCGGCGAATCCAGCACGTGGGCGGCATCGTAGGGAATGCCGAGCGGACGCTCGAAGGCGAACATCGCGCTCCAGCAGACGGTCATGTCGACGCCATCGGCGGCCTTGCCGATGGCCGGCACCGGCCGGCACAGCGCCGCGACCTGGTGCGCGGCGGTGGCAATGACGACGACGTCGAAGGCGCCGACGTAATCACCACGCTCGTTGAACAGGCGCCAGCCGCCGTCGGCCTGTCGCTCGAGTTCGGCGATGTTGACAGAGGTTTGCAGGTCGCAGCGACGCGCCAGGTTGTCGGCCACCGTCTGCATGCGCGGCACGCCGACGAAGCGCTGCGAGGCGAGATCGCTGTTGGTGGCTCGGCCGCGTTCGAGTTCGACGATCCAGCCGTCCCAGGAGCGCACGATGCCGTCGGTTTGCCAGGCCGAAACGATGTTCCAGAACAGGGGATTACTGACCGTAAAGTACTGCGCGCCGTGACTGAATTCGTACTCGCCGGCGCGCATCCGCGCGATGCGCCCGCCGGGGAATACGTTCTTCTCGAATACCTTGACCCGTTCGACGAGACCGCGCAACGCGGTGCCGCAAGTCAGGCCCGCGATACCCGCGCCAATGATGGCGACCGACGGCTGACTGGCCATGGCGGGGGTTAGAGCGCCGGGAATTCGCCGGCGTACTTCGAGATCCACTCCTTCGCCGCTTCCTGGGGGCTCAGCTGGCGGCCCTCGACCCTGGCGATTTCCTTGCGGTAATGCTCGATATGGCAAATCTGTTCGATCATGCGCAGACGGTAGACGTCACGCGAGCGTTCGAACTCGATGCCGATTTCGTAGCCCGATTCCGCCTTTTCGCACCAGACAACGTTGCCGATGAGCATGGTTTCCTGGTCCAGGATCGGGATCGAGATTCGCACCCGCTCGAGGACGTCGAGCGGCCGCGGCGAGACGAAGGCGAGACCGCCGAGACTGACGTTGGTAATCGTCTGGTCGACGGTCTCGTCATCGTCGTCGTCGGCCCAGTCGAGTGCCACGTCGATGGGCATGTCGACCGGGTGACGAATGAATTTTCGAATCGTGTCTTTACTTGGCAATGGTCACGAGCATATCGTTGAGCTTGGCGACAAAGCCGGCCGGGTCTTCGAGTTGCCCTCCCTCGGCCAGCAGCGCCTGGTCAAACAATATACTAGACCAGTCAGCGAACTTCTTCTTGGATTTTTCCTGGTCGAGCTTTTTCACGATCGGATGATCCGGATTGATCTCGAGAATCGGTTTCGAGCTCGGTAAATCGTGTCCGGCTTCCTTCAGTATCCGCTGCATGTGCATCGCCATATCGTGTTCGTTGAGTACGATACAGGCCGGCGAGTCGGTCAACCGGTTGCTGACACGCACGTCCTCGGCGCGGTCGGCGAGCGCTTCTTTCATCCGCTTGATCAGTTTCTCGGAGGCTTTGGATTTTTCCTCGAGCGCCTTTTCCGCGGCCTCGTCCTGGTCGAGATCGAGTTCGCCCTTGGCAACCGACTGCAGCTTCTTGTCCTGGTATTCCATCAGGTGCGCGGTCAGCCATTCGTCGACGCGATCCGACAGCAGCAATACCTCGATCCCCTTCTTGCGGAAAATTTCGAGATGCGGGCTGTTCCTTGCCGCGTTGTAGGAATCGGCGGCGATGTAGTAGATCTTGTCCTGACCCTCGACCATGCGACCGATGTAATCGTCGAGC
The DNA here is from genome assembly GCA_052030825.1 of Gammaproteobacteria bacterium. Lineage (GTDB taxonomy): Bacteria > Pseudomonadota > Gammaproteobacteria. Next base: position 4,528 of record JBPEYE010000357.1, read on the forward strand.
GATACGTTCTGGGTCGCGTCCTTGTTGTGGGTGCTGGCGAAGCGCAGCAACGCGGCGATCTTTTCGCGATTGGCGAAGTCTTCCGCCGGGCCTTCCTTGAGCACCTTGCCGAACTCGTTCCAGAATTTCTGGTATTTTTCCGGATCGTTCTTGACCATTTTCTCGAGCATGCCGAGCACTTTCTTGACCGTGCCCGAACGAATGCTGTCGATGACCTTGCTGCCCTGGAGCATTTCGCGCGAGATGTTAAGCGGCAGGCTGTTCGAATCGACGATACCGCGCACGAAGCGCAGGTAGCGCGGCATCAGTTTCTCGGCGTCCTCCATGATGAAGACGCGCTGCACGTAGAGCTTGATGCCGTGGCGCATGTCACGGTCATAGAGGTCGAACGGCGCGCGCGCCGGGATGTAGAGCAGCGACGTGTATTCGTTGGTGCCCTCGACGCGATTATGGCTCCAGTCGAGCGGATCCTCGAAATCGTGCGCGACGTGCTTGTAGAATTCGCGGTACTCCTCGTCCTTGATCTCGTTACGCGGTCGGGCCCACAGCGCCGAGGCCTGATTGACGGTTTCCTCCTCGACCCGGGTCTCGCCGCCTTCTTCTTCGGGTTCGACGGTCTTGTCCATGACGACCGGAAAATCGATATGGTCGGAGTACGACGTGATGATCGAGCGCAGTTTCCAGTCATTGAGAAAATCGTCCTCGCCTTCACGCAAGCGAAGCGTGATCTCGGTGCCGCGGTCGGCTTTCTCGGTCGACGCGACCCGGTATTCGCCCTTGCCTTCCGAAATCCACTCGACGCCGGCAGCGGCAGGCTCGCCGGCCTTGCGGGTGCGCAACGTGACCTCGTCGGCAACGATGAACGACGAGTAAAAGCCGACCCCGAACTGGCCGATCAGTTTGGCGTCCTGCTTCGCGTCGCCGGTCATCGAATCGAGAAACGCGCGGGTGCCGGACTTGGCGATCGTGCCGATGTTGTCGATGACTTCGTCACGGGTCATGCCGATGCCATTGTCGCTGACGGTGATGGTTCGCGCCTTGGCGTCGTAGCTGACGCGAATCTTGAGTTCGATGTCGTCCTCGTAGAGGCTCGCGTCGGAAATCGCGAGGAAGCGCAACCGATCGCAGGCATCGGACGCGTTGGAGATCAGTTCGCGCAGAAAAATTTCCTTGTTCGAGTACAGCGAGTGGATCATCAGATCCAGCAACTGGTTGACTTCGGTCTCGAACCCCCGGGTCTCGGCCTTCTGGGCTGCAGTCATATCGAATCTTCTCCGCTCGGTTTAGTGCTCAGGCGAACATGTGGTTGCCGCGCCGTGGTTTCAAGTCGCGCCAACGAAGCTTCGCCGGCACGGAGCCGCCGGATCAGCGCGCGCCCTGGTTGAGCCAGAGCTGCTGGATCCGGTGGTTCAGCACGGCGCGGCGCGCCGGATCTTCGGTCACCCGCAACAGGCCGACGAAGATCCGTCGCGCGTCGTCGATGAGACCGGCGGCCTGCAGGCTCTCGGCCGCGTTGTAGCGCGCCGTCTGGCCCCAGGGATCCATCGTCTCCGGTCCCGGCAGCATCGCCGATTGCAAGTACAGCAGCGCCGCCTGGTCGTGCTGCTCGAGCCCGCGAAACGAATCCGCGATCCAGAACAGGATTTCGCGACGCTGTTTCGGTTCGATCTCGAGGCGCAACAACGCGTTGAAGTGCGCGATCGCCTCCTCGTGCAGGCCGACCGTTTGCAAGTCGAACAGGACCTGCAGCAAGCGATCGGTCGCCGCTGCCTGCGGCTCGCGATATTCGCCGATCAGGTTGCGCAGCACCGCGTCGCCTTCGCGATAGCGCCCGCCGAGAATCAGCACGCGCGACTGGCGCAGCTGCCAGTCAAAGCGGCTGGCGCCGTCCGGGACCGTTTCGAGTCCCGACATCAGGCGCGTGGCCTCGTCGATGTCCGCCGCCTGCAGCGCGAGATCGACGAGCTGGTAGCGGATGCTTGGCGGAATTTTACGCGCGCTGGAGAATGTCCGGCTGCGATTGAACAGGTTGTCGAGCAGGCTGCGCTCCTGGGCATCGATTTCGCCGAGGGTTTGCATGTAACCAGCCGCGGCGCGGTCGGCGGTTTCGCCGTCACCGGAACGCAACAACAGCATCGCGTACAGCGAGCGCGCCTTGATCGGGGTCGCCTTGCCCGAGCGCGCCGCCAGGTCGAGCCAGGCCGCGTCGTCGCCGAGCAGCAGTTCGGAGCGGTTGCCGACGAGTTCGGCGTACTCGAGATAGGCCTGCCAGAGTCGGTCGACCGGGATTCGAAACAGTTTCAGCGGCGATTCGGCGCCGCTCTTGAACAGGGCCTCGAGCGCGACCACCCGGTCGACCGGCGACATGGTCGCGGCCGCATGGAAACCCAGCGCCCACAGCGAAGCGCGGCGCTCTGGCTCGACGTCTTCGGCCGCGGCGTGCGTCTTGACCTGGCGCCAGACCTCGCCGGCATCGACATCGCCGGCGCGCAATCGCGCCAGCAAGCGGGTCAGATCCGCCTGCCACGACGACTCGTCGGCAAGCAGCGCGAGGGCCTGATCGTAGCGCCCGGTTTCGATCAGCACGCGGGCGCGCAGCAGCAGCCAGTCGGATTCGCGATTGTCGAAATCCTGGTCGAAGCGCAGCATTGCGACGCGCGCATCCTCGTGACGACCGTCATGCAGGTAGGTTTCGATCACCAGCTGTCGCCAGTTTTCGTACTCCGCGGCGTCGCCGGCGTCGCTCTGCCACAGCTGGGCGCGCAACACCTCCCGCGCGGACGCGGCCTGGTCGAGGTTGAGGTAAGCGCGCGCCTTGTAGGTCGCGGCCTGGCGGCGAAACTGCCCCGGCACGTCGACCGGCAGGGTCTCGATGCGAACGAGCAGGTCGTTCCACTGGCCCCACTGCGCGAGAATTGCGAGGCGTTCCTGTTCCCACGCGATCCACGCATAGAGATCCTGGTCGATCGGCGGCTGCGCCTGGTCGAGCATTTTCAGCGTCAGCGCCGGCGCGCCGGCGGTGGAGATATGCTTGAGCAGCTCGAGACGTTGATCGGCCAGCGCCGTCGTCGCGAACAACGCCATCAGCAGCCCCGCGATCAGGCCGCGCATCACGTCGGTCGCCGGCAATAAAAAAAGCGCGCCGACGCAGCCGACACGCTTTTTCGCATGGGCCATCGGGCACCCGCGCTTACAGCTTCTCGCGGATGCGCGCCGCCTTGCCGGTCCGTCCACGCAGGTAGTACAGCTTGGCGCGGCGCACCTTGCCGCGACGCTTGACCCGGATTTCGGCGATCAGCGGGCTATGCGTCTGAAACACGCGCTCGACGCCTTCGCCGTGGGAAATCTTGCGCACCGTGAAGGCCGAATTGATGCCGCGGTTGCGCTTGGCGATAACCACGCCCTCGTAAGCTTGCAGGCGCTCGCGCGAGCCCTCCTTGACGCGTACCTGTACGACGACGGTATCGCCCGGTGAAAACGCCGGCACGTCGGTTTTCATCTGCTCGGCTTCGAGCTGGTTGATGATGTCGCTCATGTCTATACCTCGGTTCCTGTATCCGTGGCCACGACGCTCAGCCTTTTCGCGTCGCGGCGATGTATTCGTCCAGCAGCGCCTGCTGGTGCGCGTCGAGCTCGCGCTGCTCGAGTAGTTCCGGGCGCCGCTGCCAGGTCCGTCCCAGCGCCTGCCGTTCGCGCCAGATCTCGATCTCGCGGTGGTTGCCGTCGAGCAGGACTCGCGGTACGCGCAGGCCGTCAAAATCCTCCGGCCGCGTGTAGTGCGGGCAATCGAGCAGACCGTCGCTGAACGAATCGCGCGCCGCCGACTCGTCGTGCCCGAGCGCGCCCGGAAGCAAGCGCGTCATCGCATCGATGCAAACCATCGCCGCGAGTTCACCGCCGCTGATGACGTAATCGCCCAGCGACCACTCTTCGTCGACTTGCGTGTCGATCAGCCGCTCGTCGATACCTTCGTAACGGCCGCACAAAAAAATCACCGCCCCCTGCTCCGTCTGCTGCGCCAGCAATCGCTGCGTCAGCGGTCGACCCTGCGGGCTCAGGTAAATTACCGGCGCATCGGGACTGGCCACGCGCGCCGCGTCAATCGCCGCCTTCAACGGCTCGATCAACATGATCATGCCCGGGCCGCCGCCGTAGGGCCGATCGTCGACCGTGCGATGCCGGTCGCGGGTATGGTCCCGCGGATTCCAGCAAGCCAGCTCGATCAATCCCGCCTCGGCCGCGCGACCGACGACCCCGTGACCGATCACCTGCTCGACCAGCGCCGGGAACAGCGTAACGACGTCGAATCGCACGTCAGAACTCCGGTGACCAGTCGACCACCATGCGTCGCGCCTCGAGATCGATTTCACGGACGATCTCGTCGATCACGAACGGGATCAGCCGTTCGCGCTCGCCGCCGAGTACCATCACGTCATCGGCGCCGGTCTCGAGCATCGACTCGATGACGCCAAGCGGCTCGGCTCGCAGCGTCTCGACCTCGAGCCCGATGAGGTCCGACCAGTAGTAATCCCCGGCCGCTGGCCGCGGCAACTGCCGCGCGCGGATGTACAGTTCGCGACCCGCAAGCGCTTCAGCCTGGTTGCGGTCGTCGATGCCATCGAGCTTGGCGACGACGTGGCGTCCCTGCAGCCGGCCGCTGACGTCGACCCATTCGCGGCGTCCGTCACGCTCCAGCAGCCACGGGCCGTAGTTGACGATGTTTTCGCGCGGGCTGGTGTGCGAGTAAACCCTCACCCAACCCTTGATTCCTTGCGCGCCCAGGATATGCCCGACAAGGATCAGCTCGTCGTCAGCCGAGTCCATGGGCCTCAGGCCGCGGTCTTGCGCGCCCCCTTGATCAGGCTCGCGACGCGCTCACTCGGCTTCGCCCCCTGGCCGATCCAGTAGTCGATGCGCGCATCGTCGAGGCGCAATGCTTCTTCCTGACCGCGCGCGCGCGGATTATAGAAACCGACGCGTTCGATGTAGCGCCCATCGCGCGCCCGGCGGCTATCGCTGACCACGACGTGATAGAACGGGCGCTTTTTCGAACCGCCGCGCGCCAGTCGAATTGAAACCATAGTTACCCCTGAGCTGTTCGGGTCCGGGCATGCCCGGCGGCCCCGTGGCCGAAAGACCGCGTATTGTACCTAAATAAAGGCCGCTGTGAAGTCCGAAAAGCCTATTTTTTCCCGGTTTTTCAAGCGTTTCCGACGAGCCAAGATCGAGTTGTCAGCAGGATGGCTGACGGCGGAACAAGGGAACAGAGCATAAATTGCCTCGCGATCGGGTCGGGTTCGAGGAAGTCGGGCAATTTTTGGTCTGTCCCCGATTTTGCACGAACTTAGGTGACGGAATCGCGAACGCCGCGGACCGAGGTCAGAACATCTTTCGCCGGCGAGCTCGGGGTGAGGCTCGCGCAACAGTCCTGATCGACGCGGTGTTGCCGGCCGGTTACATCGGGAAACCGGGCGGCAGGCGGCCTTTCATGCCGCGCATCATGTTTTTCATCCCGCCCTTGCCGCTCATTTTCTTCATCATGCGCTGCATCTGCTTGTGCTGTTTGAGCAGGCGATTGACATCCTGGATTTGCGTGCCCGAACCCTGGGCGACGCGACGCTTGCGCGAGCCGTTGATGATTTCAGGCTTGCGCCGCTCCTGCGGCGTCATCGAATCGATGATCGCGACCATGCGTTTCATCTGCTTCGTTTGCGCCGGATTCTGCAGCGCCTGCGCGGCGCCCGCGCCCATCCCGGGCAGCTTGTCGACGAGACTGCCGAGCCCCCCCATCTTTTCCATCTGCATGAACTGGTCGCGCAGATCCTCGAGGTCGAATCCCTTGCCTTTTTTGACCTTGCGGGCCAGTTTTTCGGCCTTTTCGACGTCGACTTTTTCCTGCGCCTGTTCGACCAGCGACAGGATGTCGCCCATGCCGAGGATGCGCGATGCGAT
>JBPEYE010000358.1:0-3843 GCA_052030825.1 Gammaproteobacteria bacterium
TCCCCCCCCCCCCACCCCCCCCCCGCCGCTTCGAGTTCGGTTTCGGCTTCGGGCACTTCGACCGCCGAAATGACCGCGGTCTTGGCCAGATCGTCGACCGTTTCGTCGGCGTCGGAGGTCGTCGCCACGTCGGCCTCGGTCGGCACTTCCATATCGGTTGCCTCCGACGTGCCGGTTTCGACCAGGTGCACCGGCGTCAGCTCCTCGTCGTCGTCGACGAGCGCGGCGGTGCCGTCATCGCTGACCATGATGGCGGATTCCTCGTCGCCACCGGCGCGGCGTCGCTTGACCAGCAGCAGCACGAGCAGCAGCACGACCACGCCGCCAAGCGCGGCGAGAATGATCGGATCGGCAAACATGCCGCCGACGCCGCCGAGATCGGGCATCGACGGAATCATGTCGATGATATCCGGCGGCAGAATCCCGTCGAACATCGACGGCGCACGCGTTACCGGCTCGGTCACGATGACCGGCGCAGGCGGGGGCAGTAATTCGGTGTCACTCGCCTCGGCGACCATTTCGCCGGACGTCGCGGCTTCGGGTTGATCCGCAACCGCATCCTCGCTTTCGCCGTCCGGGATGTCGCTTGCGGTGGCGGCCGGTTGTCCCGCTTGCGCGGCGGCTTCCTCGGCCTGCGCGGCAGCCTCCTCGGCAAGCAATTCCTCGAGGAGGGCTTCTTCTTCGTTCTGCAGTTGTTCGCTCAGCGCGACTTCGGCGGGGTCCTCGGTGACCGCCTCTTCGCTTTCACCGTCCGGAATCTGATCGACCGGCAACGGCGCGGGCGCTTCGGTCTGGGCCGCCTCGGCTTGCAGTTGCGCAAGACTATCGTCCTCGATCTCGATCATCTTCTGCAATTCTTCGAGCTTCGAAAGGCGTGCCTGCAGCTCGGTGATGCGTGATTCGAGTTCGACGTTCTCGATCCGAGCCGCGTCGAGCTCCTCTTCGGCCAGGGCGAGTTTGGTGCGCAAATCATCGATTTCGCCCGGGTCGCCGGTGCCAGCGCTGTCGCTGCTGCCGTCACCCGGGACCAGCAGACTGAGCTCGCTGCCGCTTTCGGGCTCGGCGGCGGCTTCCGAAATCGCCGTATCGTCACCGGCTGCGGGCGCCACCGCCACCGCGGTGCCGCGGCCTCTTACGCGGGCAACGTACTCCTCCCACAGGCCGTTTTGCACCAGTACCTCGGCATAAGCCTCGCGCTCTCCGAGCGATCCGATTTCGGCCGCGTCGGGCACGCGCAGGACGGCACCGACCTTCATGTTGTTGATATTGTTGTCGTTGAAAGCGCCCGGGTTGATCCGTTGAAACGCGAGCATGACCTGCGACATCGTCTGCCCCGGGCCCCTGACTCGCGAGGCGATACTCCACAAGGTGTCGCCCTTAACGACCAAAACATCATCCCGGATGATGTTTTGCGACGGCGTGCTGAAGGTGGACTCGCTGATCGGCTCCGGAGCCGGAGCCGTTTCGCTGAGCGCGATCGGTTCGGTGATCGTCGGTGCGGGTTCGCTGGCGATCGGTGCCGGCTGCGTCGGCGTCACGCCAGCCTGCTCGGCAATCTGCGCGACGCTGGGCTCCTCGTCGATCGGCATCGTCGGTTCGACCGCGACCGGTTCGACCGGCGGCGGCTGGTCGGCGTAAAACGGCGGATCGAGCAGCACCGTAAACTCGCGCAAGACCCGTCCCTTGGACCAGTCGGCTTCGATCAAAAAGTTCAGGAAGGGCTCTTTGACCGCGCCCTTGGTCGTGACGACGATGACCGCCTCCTCGCCGTCCTCGCTCTTGCGAACCTGAAAACGCAGGTCGCTGAGGTGTCGCGGCCGTGACAGGCCGGCACGACTGAACGCTTCGCGCGAAGCGAGGCTGACGAGCAGATCGTCGATTTCACCGGGACGTGCGGAGATCACTTCGATCTCGGCGTTTAGCGGCTGGTTCAGGAACGACTTGACCTCGATTTCGCCCAGACCCAACGCGAGGCTGTTGGTCGGCAACCAGGCCGCCAAACACAAAGCTACTATTAGTCCCAGATTACGCACGTTTAAGTCTCCCAGCTCCCTAACATAGTTGTTATAAAAAGTGCCTAAATCCATGCACCTATGATGGCAGTTAGAGAATTTACTTTAAAGAAAGCACTTTCACAAGTAGGTGTAAATATAGATTATAGATAAGAATTTAGCAAAAAATCAGTAACATTCACGTAATTCGTTGCCAGTCCGTATCTGATCGGGTCTGCGAGCATCCAGAATTGCAGGCTTGTGGGTTGGGTCGGTGCTTGTTCAACGTGGCTTATAGCACAGCTCGGCGCATGATGACAGTTAGAAAGTGCGTTGACAGCCTGGTGTTCGATGTGCACGCCGTCGAGCGCCGCCAGCCGGGCAAGGCAGGCACCCGGATCCACCGGTTCGGCGAACCGCAGCTGCACCGCCGCGGCGAAACCGTAAAACACCGGCACGCTGATGCTTTGCACGGTGACCGCATCGGCATCGACACCGATTGCGCGCGCGAGATCGGGCCCGATGCGCGGGTCGCTCGACTCGGCGAGCAGGTCGAAGGCGATGCGCGCCGGGAACACGCCGGCCTGCACCTCGCGCGAATTGAGCAGGTCGATCGTTTGCGATGCCAGCTCGTCGATGCCCTGCTTGCCGCGAAACTCGGCGCTGTGCAGCAACACGGTCGAAATTCGGCGCAGCGGGGCGAGCCCGGCGAGCGCGAGCAGGCCTGGCAGCAGGCATGCGACCGCGGGACCGGCAATGCGTAATTGCGAACTGCCCAACGCCGGCGGATCGCTGTCCTCGCCTGCGGTCAGATCGAACGGCAAGGCGGCGTCGTCGAGCAGATGGCCGACGACGACACAGCCGTCGGCGGCAGCACGCCGCGCGAGCTCCGCGTCAGCCTCCGGCAGCAGTAACAGCGCACAGTCGTCGAAGTCGAACGCCGAATCGATCTGCGTTTCGAGCCGCGTCTTGCCGTAGCTTCGCCGCGTACCGGCCTGCAGCTCGCCGTCGAGCAGCGCCAGCGAGGTCGCCGCGATTCCGATCGCGGGAAGCTTTTCGAGAATCGCCTCGGCAACGGGCGAGCCGGCGCCGGCCAGCGCGATGCGCCGCTCCATCAGGCCTCGAGCAGGATATTCAGCACGCGCCTGAGCGGTTCGGCCGCGCCCCACAGCAATTGATCGCCGACCGTGAACGCGGCCAGGTATTCGTCACCGAGGTTGAGCTTGCGCAAGCGACCGATCGGAATCTCCAGCGAGCCGGTTACCGCGGCCGGCGACAGCGCCGCCATGCTCGCGTCGCGCTCGTTGGCAATGACCCTGACCCAGTCGTTTCCCGAGGCCAGAATGTCATGCACCTCGTCGAGCGGCACGTCCCGGCGCAGCTTGATCGTAAGCGCCTGCGAATGGCAGCGCATCGCGCCGACGCGCACACAGATGCCGTCGATCGGGATTGGCGTGTCGGCGCGCCCGAGAATCTTGTTGGCCTCGGCCTGGGCTTTCCATTCCTCGCGACTCTGACCATTTTCGAGTTGCGCATCGATCCACGGAATCAGGCTGCCGGCGAGCGGCACGCCGAACTCGGTGCGAGGAAAATCGTCGCTGCGCAACTGCGCGGTCACGCGGCGGTCGATCTCGAGAATCGCCGCCGCCGGGTCGGCGAGCAGATCGGCGACACTCGCGTGCAGGCTGCCCATGCCGGCGAGCAGTTCGCGCATGTGGCGCGCGCCGCCGCCCGACGCGGCCTGGTAAGTCATCACGCTCAACCAGTCGACCAGATCGTGTTTGAGCAAGCCGGCCATGCCCATCATCATCAGGCTGACGGTGCAATTGCCGCCGATGAAATCCTTGCAATC
>JBPEYE010000359.1:0-3851 GCA_052030825.1 Gammaproteobacteria bacterium
ATCCGGGATCTCCCGACGTACTGCCGCAAGCCGCAGCTGGGCTGAAAGCCCGGCGTTTTTATCCCGCGCTACGAACTAGCCGGAGATGCATTTCATGTAGGCTTGCTCGAGCGTCGGTACGCCGAACTCGCGCAGGCAATCGGCCGGGGTGCCGCGATAGCGGATCTCGCCGTCGTGCAGGATGCCGAACTGATCGCATAACTCCTCGGCGTCGGCGAGCATGTGGGTGCTGTAGAGAACGGTCCGGCCGGCGGCCCGCTCGTCGTGCATCAGCTGCTTGAAATGGTAGCGCGCGCGCGGGTCGAGCCCGCTCAACGGTTCGTCGAGAATCAGCAGACGGCGCTCGAGCATGAAACAGCTCAGCAGGCCGAGCTTTTGCACCATCCCCTTCGAATAGCCGCCGACGCGCGTGTCGAGCCGATCCGGCGGGAAATCGAGCCGCTCGGCGAGCGTGGCCAGTCGGTCCGAATCGATCCGCATCGCGTAAACCGCGGCCACGAACTCGAGGTATTGGCGCCCGCTGACGTTCCGCTTGACATCGAATTTTTCCGGCAGGTAGGCGAGTTGATCGCGGCATGCGCGGGCGCGATTGTCGGCGCCGAAGATCCTAATATTGCCGCCCGGCGCCGGCCGGATCAGGTCGAGGATCAGCTTGATCAGCGTCGATTTGCCGGCACCGTTGACGCCCGCGATCGCGTAGTACTGGTGCTCGGCGACCTCGAGATCGAGCGTCTTCAGGATATCGAGTCCGGGGACCGAGTAGCTCAGGTTGGCGACGGTGAGCGCCGGGGTCGTGCTGTGCTTCATCGCGATCGGGTCTGGGAGTGTACGCACTATCGACGACAACGATTATATCCGTTACCGGATTACCGCTGACACCCAAAAAAATGGCCCGCCGCTAAGCGGCGGGCCACCTTCGCGGATATTTCGCGCGGCTACAGACGAAACGCCATGTCGTATCTCTGATTTTCGAGATAGTTCGCTTGCGCGTTGAGCGGATCGGCCATGTCGGCGCCGGAGTTTGCCGACTGGACGCGGCCCGACGTGCCGTTACCGTCATCGAGCCGAGATTCGATGATGTCCGCAATCGGCCCCTCGATGGTGCCGAAAATCGTCACGTGACCGGCGATGTTCAACGCGCCGTCCTGAACCCCGATCTGGCCGCCGTAGGCATTGGTCGGCTTGGTATCGTCGGCACCGCCGCCCGGAATCAGGCCGGCCGCGCGCAGGTGGGCGAAGAACATGTTGGTTTCGGGATCGGTGTTGGCGGCGGTGATGTCACCGCTGGTCGCGGCGCTCCAGACGCCGTCGATCGTGCCGGAGCCATCGCCGATAACGTTGGCGGCGACAACCGGCGGCGCATAAACCTGGAAGCGGCCATCGGCGCCGCTGTCGTCACCCGGCAGCTGCAGGTAGCGATCCTGGTACGAAAACATCGCCGCGGCGATACCCGCGTTGTCGCTTTCGATGCGCTTGAGCTTGGCGTTGGTGATCATTTCCTGGCCCTTGAGGACGCCGCCGATCAGCAATCCCACGATGACCAGCACGATGGCGATTTCCACCAGGGTGAAACCTTTCTGTTTTGCAAACTGCATGAGTAACTCCGGGTCGTGTCTGTTGAACCTGCGCTAATGCTGCACATTCCGTGCCACAACCGAAAAAACCTTATATTTCACAGTAACTTACCATCGAGCGCGACTATTCGCCCACGGTTTGTCGGGATTCCGACAGTTTTTGTCGAAATTCAGTCAGCTTTTCACGCAAGAATCGCCGCTCGTCGACATCGTCGATCGCGCCCGATCCGAGCAGCGCCTCGATGATCGCGATCGCGGACTGGTACTCGTCGAGTTCGGCGAGCAACAGGAACTCGAAATCCCGCGCCCAGCGCGGCATCCGCACCGACGCCGGTTGCCGCGCGAGCCGTTTGGCCAGGCGCAACGCGAGCTCGAGATCGCCGAGTTTGTGCTTGGCCAGCAGGCTGGCCTCGGCGAGACGGCGCCAGTGGCGCTGGGGATTGTCGTCGAAGCGCCGCTCGATGAAGTCGATGATCCGGCGCAGGCGCGCGCGGTCGCCGGTCTGGCTGTAAATGCGCGACGCGAGCAACAGCGGATACTCGGTGTCGGGGGCGACATCGGAGATCTGTTCGAGCCAGTCGACGAGCCGCGCGTAATCGATCAGGCTGTAAAGAAAGTGCTGCCCCGCCTGGTTATCGTGCAGCTGCAGCCGCAGCGCGAGCAGGTGGCCGAGCAGCTGTTCCGAGCCCATCGCCGCGGCGCGGTAGGTCGCGGCCTCGAACGGTTCACTCAGCGGTCGATACGAAGCCGCGAGCTGGCGCTGATTCAGATGGTGAAACCCAAGCTGCATGGCGAACAACAACAACGCTGCAATCATCAGCGACCGCGGCAGTTGCTGCAATGGACGTTCGGCGCGGCGCACCTAGAGATTGAACTCCTTGCGATAAAAATCGACCAGGCACACGGCGATCAGGAACAGCGCGTAGACCAGTACCGACAGCGATTGCTCGCCCAGCAACGGCAACCACGCTACGGCATCGAAAAACACGTCGCTGTCGGCGAAGGTCGTCGTATCCGGGATCACGTAGAGAATGGATTTGAAGATGAATTCGACCGCGCGGCTGGCGGCGCTGCCCTCGGCCATTTTGACCGACTCGGCGAGCATCAGCGTGATCAGGCCCGAGAGTTTGGCCAGCAGGTAAACCGCGAGCGAGAAAAACACCGCGAGCGGGATTTTCTCGAGGCTCAGGCTCGCGAGCAGGGCGAGCAGTCCGAGCAGAAACAACTCGAGCCATAGCGCCAGGGCCCAGTAGGTGCCGAGCGCAGCGTCGCTGTAGACCGCGACCAGCGGCACGACCGGCAACACCAGCGCGGTCGCGAGCGACGCGACCACGAGCGCCTGGGCGGCGATGTATTGCCAGCGCGCGAGCGGCATCGTCAACAGCCGCTCGAACTGGCGAAACTCGTAATCCTCGACCACGCTGGTCGAGATCACGAGGAGCATCAACAACGCCAGGCTGTAGCGCAGAAAATCGGCGACGAAAGCGGCGACGATCGCGTCGCCGTGGATGATCGCGAGCTCACCGACGAAGGTCCCAGCCAGCACCGCGACCAGCAGCAGGATGCCGAACAGCACGAAAAATCGCCGCCCCATGATTCCCAGAATCAAAAATCTAAACAGTGCTATAGTCTGGGCGGGCATGGAATTATCGCGCACCTTGATAAGAGTCAATTCGCTGTTGCAGTTCGGCCAGCAAATCCTGGCGACGATACTGCTGCTTTACCATATGCTGATCTGGGCGGTCGAAGAGCCGCGGTTGCGTTTCGCCCTGACCTTCATATTGTATGGCCTGTTTCTGCTCTGGCAACCTCTGTGGAGCAAGGAGACGCGCATCAATCGCCTGCCGGTCGCGCTGTTCGCGATGCTCGTCGTCGTCTTCGCCTACTTCTTCCCCAACGAATCGCTGGTGCTGTTCGGCCTGATCGTCAGCGGGCTGATCGGCAGTCGGCTGCTGAGCCAGGCGGCCTACCGTTCCTTCGACCTGCTGGCACTGCTGATCATCATCCTCGAGATGGCGGTGGGCCTGATCCCGGCGACGTTTCGCCAGATCGAGCTGCCGCCGCTGTTCGAGGATTACATGCAGACCCTGATCCTGGTGCCGGTGCTGCTGTTCTACCTCGCGCCCAATCCCGACCTGCAACGCCAGCGGCGCAGCCAGGTCGACCTGATGCACGGGCTGCTCGCGGCGACGCTGCTGTTCATCGTGCTGCTCGGCGGCATCGTCATCAACCTGCTCTACGGCGTCGACTATCTCGACGGGCTGCTGCTGACCGTGT
>JBPEYE010000036.1:0-6035 GCA_052030825.1 Gammaproteobacteria bacterium
TATCGGCCGATTCGCCCGGGATCAACTGAATGAAGGTCTCGCCCTGCTTGATCATGCCGAGATCATTGCGCGCCTTCTCCTCGAACGCGTCGAGACCGTTTTGCAAATCGAGTACCTGCGCCTCGAGCATCCGGTTACGCGCTTCGAGCTCGCGCAGACGCTGTTTCTGAATATCGAGTTCGCGCGAGAGTTGCACGACTTCGGAAAGGCTGCCGTCGCCGAACCAGAGCCGGTACTGCAAGCCGATTAACAGCAACAGCAGGATGGCGACGAGAATTTTCAACCGTTTCCGGCGGGCGCCTCGAGGCGCGCGAACGCCGCCCTGCCAGGATAGCTGGCCGCCGCGCCAAGCTGCGACTCGATCCTCAGCAACTGGTTGTATTTCGCCACCCGGTCGGAGCGGCACAGCGAGCCGGTCTTGATCTGGCCGGCGCCGGTGGCGACCGCGAGATCGGCGATCGTGACGTCCTCGGTCTCACCGGATCGATGCGAGATGACCGCCGTGTAACCGGCCTTGTGCGCCATCTGAATCGCGTCGAGGGTCTCGCTGAGGGTGCCGATCTGGTTGAACTTGATCAGGATCGAATTGGCGACGTTCTGCTTGATGCCGCGCGCGAGAATCCGGGTGTTGGTCACGAACAGGTCATCGCCGACGAGCTGGATGCGGTCGCCCAGCCGTTCGGTCAGGACCGCCCAGCCCTCCCAGTCGCTCTCGTCCATGCCGTCCTCGATGGTGATGATCGGATACTGATCGACCCATCCCGCGAGGTAATCGGTAAAGCCCGCGGCATCGAACTGACGGCCCTCGGAGGCGAGCCGGTACTGGCCGTCGACGTGAAATTCGGAGCTGGCGACGTCGAGGCCCAGGCAGATATCGTCACCGGCGCGATACCCGGCCCTGTCGATCGCGCCGAGGATGACCTCGATGGCTTCCTCGTTGGAAGCGAGATCGGGAGCGAAACCGCCCTCGTCGCCGACCGCGGTATTGAGGCCGCGCTGCGCGAGCACCGATTTGAGCGCATGGAAAACTTCCGCGCCATAGCGCAAGGCTTCGCTGAAACTCGGCGCACCGACCGGCAGTATCATGAATTCCTGCAAATCGACGCTGTTATCGGCATGCGCGCCACCGTTGATGATATTCATCATCGGTACCGGCAGCGTGGTCGCGCCCTCGCCGCCGAGATACCGGTAAAGCGGCATTCCCGCTTCCAGCGCCGCCGCCTGCGCATTGGCGAGCGAAACCGCGAGCAGCGCATTGGCGCCGAGACGTGCCTTGTTTTCGCTGGCGTCGAGATCGATCATCGCCTGGTCGAGACCGGCCTGATCGCCGCTTTCGCGGCCGACGACGAGGCTCGCAAGTTCGCCTTCGATGTTGGCGACGGCGCGCGTAACGCCCTTGCCGAAGTAGCGATCGGGATCGCCGTCGCGCAGTTCGATCGCCTCGCGCACGCCCGTGGATGCGCCCGACGGCGCCGCGGCGCGACCGACCACGCCGCTTTCGAGCGTGACTTCGGCCTCGACCGTCGGATTACCCCGAGAATCGAGGATCTCGCGACCGATGACCCGGGTGATTGTGCTCATATCTGCTCCTGCTCGAGGCCTGTTTGCCCGATTTTACCCGATTCCAAGCAGCCGGTTTTCGGGCAAATTCGACGCTTTCGCGACCCGGTCGATTTCGATCAGCGTTTCCAGCAGCGACGCCATTTGCGCGAGCGGCCAGGCATTGGGCCCGTCGGAGAGCGCTTTGTCGGGATCCGGATGGGTTTCCATGAACAGCCCGGCGACGCCGGCCGCCACCGCGGCCCGGGCCAGCACCGGCACGAACTCGCGCTGCCCCCCGGAGACGGTGCCCTGCCCGCCCGGCAGCTGCACCGAATGCGTGGCGTCGAACACGACCGGGCACCCGGTTTGGCGCATGACGGCCAGCGAGCGCATGTCAGAAACGAGGTTGTTGTAGCCGAAACTGGCACCGCGCTCGCAAACCAGTATTTGCCGATTGCCGGTCTCGAACGCCTTGTTGACGACCTGCTGCATGTCCCACGGCGACAGGAATTGCCCTTTCTTGATATTGACCGGCTTCATCTGGGCAGCGACGTTCTTGATGAAGTTGGTTTGCCGGCACAGGAAAGCCGGCGTCTGAAGAACGTCGACGACGCTTGCGACTTCGGCCAGCGGTGTATCCTCGTGAACGTCGGTGAGCACCGGCTGGTCGAGGCTCTGGCGTACCTTTTCGAGGATCGCCAGTCCCTGGTCGATTCCGGGCCCGCGAAAACTCTGGCTGCTCGACCGATTGGCCTTGTCGAACGACGACTTGTAGATGAACGGAATTTGCAGGCGGCGGCACAGCTGCTGCAGCTCGCCGGCGGTATCGAGCGCGAGCTGTTCGGATTCGATGACGCAGGGGCCGGCGATCAGGAACAGCGGACGATCGAGTCCCGCTTCGAAATCACATAGTTTCATGCTGGCGCGCCCGATGAAATTCGACCGCCGCGCTGATGAAGCTGTTGAACAGCGGATGTCCCTCCCGCGGCTGTGACGTGAACTCGGGATGAAACTGGCAGCCAATGAACCACGGGTGATCAGACAGCTCGACCATCTCGACCAGTTCGTTGTCGACCGACAGGCCGGAGATCACGAGCCCCGCTTCCTGCAGTCGTTCGAGGTAATTGTTGTTGAATTCGTAACGATGGCGGTGACGTTCGTTGATTTCCTCGGCGCCGTAGGCGCGTCGGGTGCGCGTACCCGGCACGAGCTTGCAGGTTTGCGCGCCGAGGCGCATCGTGCCGCCGAGGTCGGTGTGCTCGTCGCGCTTTTCGATCGACCCGTCGCGATCGACCCATTCGGTGACGAGCGCAATCACCGGGTCCGGCGTTTTCGGGTTGAATTCGGAGCTGTGCGCCTTGGACAGGCCGAGCACGTTGCGCGCGTACTCGATGACCGCAACCTGCATGCCGAGGCAAATGCCGAGGTAGGGCACGTTGTGCGTGCGCGCATAATTGACCGCCGCGATCTTGCCCTCGATACCACGGCTGCCGAAACCGCCGGGAACCAGGATCGCGTCGAGGTTTTCGAGCATGCCGGTGCCGTCGCTCTCGATGCTGTCCGAATCGATCTTGACGATATTGACCCGCGTGCGAGTGTGAATGCCGGCATGATCGAGCGCCTCGTTGAGCGACTTGTAGGCATCGGTGTGATCGACGTACTTGCCGACGAAGCCGATCGAAACTTCGCCTTGCGGATTCTGCATGGCTTCGACGACCCCGTCCCAGTCGGACAGGTCGGCCGGCGGCAATTCCATCGAAAAATGTTTGGCGACGATATCGTCGAGTCCCTGTTCCTCGAGTTCGCGCGGCAGCTTGTAAATATGGTCGACATCGACCGCGGCAATGACCGCTTCCTCGGCAACATTGGTGAACAGCGCAATCTTGCGGCGCTCGTCCTGTGGGATCGGCCGGTCGGCGCGGCACAGCAAGATATCGGGCTGAATACCGATCGAGCGGAGTTCCTTGACCGAGTGTTGCGTCGGCTTGGTCTTGAGTTCGCCGGCGGCGCTCAGGAACGGGATCAGGGTCAGATGCATGTAAAGCACGTTTTCGTGGCCGAGCTCGAACCCCATTTGCCGGATCGCCTCCATGAACGGCAGCGACTCGATGTCGCCGACCGTGCCGCCGATTTCGACCAGCACGATATCCGCGCCATTGCTGCTGTCGAGTACCGAGTGCTTGATTTCGTCGGTAATGTGCGGAATCACCTGGACCGTCGCGCCGAGATAATCGCCGCGCCGCTCCTTGGCGATGACGTTTTCATAGATGCGGCCGGTCGTGTAATTGCTGCGCTTCGAGCAGCGCACGCCGACGAAGCGCTCGTAGTGGCCGAGATCGAGATCGGTCTCGGCGCCGTCGTCGGTGACGTAGACTTCACCGTGCTGAAACGGGCTCATCGTTCCCGGGTCGACATTGATGTAGGGATCGAGCTTGATCATCTGCACGCTGACCCCCCGAGCCTGAAGAAGCGCGCCCAGTGACGCGGATGCAATGCCCTTGCCCAGTGATGAAACAACACCACCAGTAATAAAGATAAATCGGCTCATAACCTCGGGAAATCCAATCAACGCGGTAACGTAAATTGGAAGGCTACGATAGCAGAATCACCTGACCAAAACAATCAAATGGCCCGGCGCCCGGACAGGCGGTTGCCGGTACCGCGCGACGAGCCGGAAAATCGAAAACTTTGACCTATAATTGCTGCCATGCGCGCACTGATCGCCGAAAACAGCCGCCTCTATCGCCAGTTTCTCGACAATACCCTCGGCCAGCAGGGATTCGAGAACGACATTTGTGATTCGATCGTTGCGGCGCGCGACTACCTCGAAAACGAGAAATACGACCTGGTCTGTATCAATCAGCAGCTAGACGACGGACCCGGTCTCGAGCTGGCGCAACTCGTCAATGCATCGAGGCGGCACGCCGCGACGCCGATCCTGTTCCTCAGCAACGACAAGTCGCTGACCGCCGACGACCTCGAGGTTCGCATCAACGAAGTCGTGCACAAGTTCAATCTGCAGCAGATCGCCGACCAGGTCACGCATTTTGTCGAGATGCACCTCGATCCGGTATTTTTCGAGGGCCGTATCCTGTTCGTCGAGGACGACGAAGCCGTCGCCGCGACAATTCTCGGTCAGCTCGAGAAAACCGGCTACCGCGTGTCGCATTTCGACACCGCCGAAGCAGCCTGGCAAGACTTCGAAACCGAGGTCTCTTACGGTTCGGACCTCGACGCCTATGACCTCGTCATTACCGATGTCAACCTCGGCGGTCGTATGAGCGGACAGGACCTGATCGGTCTGATTCGGGGGCTCGAGGATGCCCGCGGTTTTATCCCGGTCATTGCGCTCACCGAAGAAAACACCGCCGATCTGCGCATAGCCCTGTACCAGCAAGGGGTCAACGACTTCCTGCAAAAGCCGATCCTCGCCGAGGAGTTGCTCGTCCGGATCAGCAATCAGATCACCAACAAGCGATTGCTCGACAAGGTGCACGACATTCGCCGCGAGCTGTACGCGCTCGCGACCACCGACAAACTGACCGGTTGCCACAACCGGCACAGCCTGATGGAGTTTTCCGACAAGTTCATCGCGCAGGCGCAGCGCCACGGCTATCCGGTCAGCGTGATGGTTATCGATCTCGATCATTTCAAGTCGATCAATGACAATCATGGCCATGCCGTCGGCGATCTCGTGCTGCAGGAAGTCGGCCAGCTCCTGACCCGCAGCTTCCGCGAGGGCGATCTCGTCGCGCGCTTCGGTGGCGAGGAGTTCGTCGTACTGCTGAGCCACTGCGACGCCGCGTTCGCGCTCGACAAGGCCGAAAGCCTGCGTGCCGAACTCGCGGCGCTGAATCCCCACGATCTGCCGATCACGACCAGCATCGGCGTCAGCACGCTCGAGGGGGAACTCCGTGGCAACTTCGAGACGCTGTTTTCGAGTGCCGACAAGGGCGTTTACGAGGCCAAGGAAAACGGCCGCAACCGGGTCGTCTTCCGCGCGCTTGCCTAGGCCGGCTTCGTCGCCAGGATGACCGCCCGGCGCGGCGCCGGCAAGCCCTCGACGGTCCGCGTCGGGTCGTCCGCATCGAGGCTCTCGGCGAGTGATTCGAACGTCATCCAGTCGGTCGAGCGCTGCTCGTCGACACCGGTGACCGATTCGTCGACCACGCGCACGTCGCCGAAGCCGCAGCGTCCCAGCCAGACGGCAAGTTCGGCGGCGGTCGGAATGAACCAGACGTTGCGCATGCGCGCGTAGCGTCCGGGCGGTAGCAGCACGCGTCCGGCCTCACCTTCTATCACCAGCGTCTCGAGACACAGTTCGCCGCCCGGTCGCAACAGGTCACGCAGCGCGACGAGATGATCGATCGGACACCTGCGGTGGTAGAGCACGCCCATCGAGAACGCCGTGTCGAAGCTCCCGACATCGGTCGGGAGCGATTCGAGCGCGTAGGGCAGCAAGCCGAAATCGGCGCGCCCCGCGTAACGCTGGA
>JBPEYE010000360.1:0-3056 GCA_052030825.1 Gammaproteobacteria bacterium
CCAGAATACCTGCATCTTCTCGACCGAGTTCGCACTGAAGATGATGGGCGACATCCAGGAATATTTCATCCAGCACCGGATCCGTAATTTCTACTCGGTGTCGATTTCGGGTTACCACATCGCCGAGGCCGGCGCGAATCCGATCTCGCAGCTCGCGTTTACGCTGGCGAACGGGTTTACCTTTGTCGAGGCCTATCTGGCGCGCGGCATGCACATCGACGACTTCGCGCCGAACCTGTCGTTTTTCTTCAGTAACGGCATGGACCCGGAGTACACGGTCATGGGCCGGGTCGCGCGGCGCATCTGGGCGACCGCGATGAAGTACAAGTACGGCGCCAACGAGCGCAGCCAGAAGCTCAAGTATCACATCCAGACCTCGGGCCGCTCGCTGCACGCGCAGGAAATCGATTTCAACGATATCCGTACGACGCTGCAGGCACTGATCGCGGTCTACGACAATTGCAACAGCCTGCACACCAATGCCTACGACGAAGCGATCACGACGCCGACCGCCGACTCGGTGCGGCGCGCGCTCGCAATTCAGCTGATCATCAACAAGGAATGGGGGCTGGCGAAAAACGAGAACCCCAACCAGGGCGCGTTCATCATCGAGCAGCTGACCGACCTCGTCGAGGAAGCCGTGCTCGTGGAATTCGAGAGCATCGCCGAGCGTGGCGGCGTCCTCGGCGCCATGGAGACCGGCTACCAGCGCGGCAAGATTCAGGACGAATCGATGCTCTACGAGCACCGCAAGCACGACGGCTCGCTACCGATTGTCGGCGTCAATACCTTCGTCAACCCCGAGGGCCACAGCGACTACGAAATCGAGCTGTCGCGCTCGACCGAGGAAGAGAAACAAAGCCAGATCAAGCGCCTGCGCGAATTCAAGTCCCGCCACGCGAACGCCAGCGAGGCCGCGCTCGAGCGCGTGCGCGCGGCGGCGATCGCGAACGAGAACATCTTCACCGCGCTGGTCGACGCGGTGCGTTACTGCTCGCTCGGCGAAATCACCCACGCCCTGTTCGAAGTCGGCGGCCAGTACCGCCGCAACATGTAATTTCGGGAGTTGCACGTCATTGCGAGGAGTGCGCGACCAAGGGTCGCGCGCGACGAAGCAACCTCCCGGGACTTGCCCGATTCGAGGAGATTGCTTCGCTGCGCTCGCAATGACGACCTAACCATGAATATTTTTACTCTGGGTAATACACTTCGACGTTATTCGCGTTTTCCGAACCCGAAGGGGGCATAGATGAACATCAAGACCGTTGGCGTCGTCGGCGCCGGCACCATGGGCAATGGCATCGCGCAGGTCTGCGCCGCGGCCGGACTGAAGGTCACGCTGCAGGACATCGGCGACGCGCAGCTCGAACGCGGGCTCAACACGATTGCGACCAGCCTCGACCGGCTGATCAAGAAGGAGAAAATCGGCGACGACGATAAAAAGGCCACGCTCGCCAACATCGACACCGCGACCACGCTCGACGCACTCGCCGACGTCGACATCGTCATCGAGGCCGCGACCGAGAACGAGTCGCTCAAGCTCGACATCTTCGCCCAGCTCGATCGCATCTGCAAAGACGACGCGATCCTCGCCAGCAACACGTCGTCGATCTCGCTGACGCGCATCGCCGGCGTCACCGATCGCGCCAACCAGGTCATCGGCATGCACTTCATGAACCCGGTGCCGATGATGGTGCTCATCGAAGTCATCCGCGCGCTGCAGACCAGCGACGAGACGTATCGGGCCGTGCACGAGCTCAGCGAGTTCATCGGCAAGGTGCCGGTCGAGGCGAAAGACAGCCCCGGATTCGTCGCCAACCGGATCCTGATTCCGATGATCAACGAGGCCGCCTACGCCTATTACGAGGGGCTCGCCAGCGCCGAGGGCATCGACGAGATCATGAAGCTCGGCATGGCGCACCCGATGGGACCGCTCGCGCTCGCCGACCTGATCGGGCTCGACACCTGCTACGCGGTGATCAAGGTACTGCACGAGGGTTTCGGCGATTCGAAGTACCGGCCCTGCCCGATCTGGCAGCAAATGGTCGACGCCGGCTATCTCGGCCGCAAGACCGGTCGCGGCTTTTACACCTACGACGACTAGGCAATCGACGTCAGCGCCGGATGCATCCTGGTTCCGAGTAAATCATTCGGCGATTGCAATCGGTCGCTGAGTCGGATTTCGATGAAACCGCATTTCGGCGGCACCGGTTGCTTCGGGCAACCCCTCGCGGCAAGAACGGGTTCGGCCGTATTCGTTTATTTGGGCAAGCACTAGCGGAAGCCGACCGGAGATCGCGCGAGGGCCGCATTATCCCGCGGCTCGCGACCGCAGGCCGGCTGCGCAGCCACGAATTGATTAACGCCCAAGGCGCGAGTTCCCGTGGCGAATATTCCCGCGTCGCCGCGACAATATCAATTTACAGCCGCCGGAATACACGTTTTAATACGGCCTCTGTCGGGAACCGGCTGTTGGCGGGCGCGGTCCGACAGGCGATAACAACGATTACCGATCTATGGAACCGAAGGACCCAGACGCGACCCTCGACACCTTTCCGAAGCTGTTGCTGCACCACGTGCAGACGCGGCCGAACCGCGACGCGATCCGCGAAAAAGACCTCGGCATCTGGCAATCCTGGACCTGGGCACAGGCGGCCCGGGAAATCCGCGCGCTCGCCTGTGGGCTCGCGAGCCTCGGCCTCAAGCGCGGCGACAAGCTTGCGATCATCGGCGACAACCGCCCCCGCCTCTACTGGGGCATGACCGCGGCGCAGGCGCTCGGCGCGATCCCGGTGCCGCTCTACCAGGATTCGGTGGCCGACGAAATGGCCTATGTGCTCGACAACGCCGACGTCAAGATCGCGCTGGTCGAGGACCAGGAGCAGGTCGACAAAATGCTCGAGGTGCGCGAACGCTGCCCGCAGATCGAACACGTCATCTACGACGACGATCGCGGCCTGCGCTTCTACGCGCACGAATTCCTGCACGATTTCGTCAAACTGCAGGAAGCCGGCGTTGCGTTCGACCACGCCAACCCCGAATTCTACGAACGTGAG
>JBPEYE010000361.1:0-7633 GCA_052030825.1 Gammaproteobacteria bacterium
CGCGGTCGCGCGATTACCGGCGAGCGCGTCGGCGGGATCTACGTCGAGCTGGTCGGTTCCGACGCGCGCGCCACCGACAACCAGAACTTCATCGCCGACTGGCGGCGGCGAATCGACGTGCCGCCCGGCGTCGAATCGTTCCAGATCACCTCGCGCCGCGTCGGCCCGGCGCGGCGCGATCTGAGCCTGCGCCTGACCGGCTCGTCGCCACAGGCGCTCAAGGCCGCGGCGCTCGATCTCGCGCAAACGCTCGAAACCATACCCGGCGTCGGCGCGATCGACGACGACCTGCCCTACGGTCGCGAACAGCTGATTTACACGCTGACGCCCGCCGGCGAAGCCCTCGGCCTGTCGATCAGCGACATCGGCCGCCAGCTGCGCGCCGCCTACGACGGCATCGTCCTGCAGCGCTTCCAGCAGGGCGCCGACGAAATCGAGGTCAGGCTGCAACTCCCGGACGCCGAGCAGCGCCGTCTCGACAGCCTGGCAAACCTGCCGATCCGCCTGCCGGACGGTCGCTTCGTGCCGCTCGAAGCGGTCGCCGCGTGGCGTTCGGCGCAGGGTTTCGAGACGTTGCGTCACTTCAACGGCCAGCTATCGGTCGACGTCAGTGCCGACGTCAATCCGGCGCTCAACAACATCGCCGAAATCGTCGCCGACCTCGACGCGTCGACGCTGCCGTCGCTGGCGTCACGCCACGGCATCCAGTACAGCGTCGAAGGCCGCTCCGCGAGCCAGCGCGAAACCTTCGCCGACATGCGCACCGGGGCGATGATCGCGCTGCTGCTGATGTACCTCGTGCTCGCCTGGGTGTTCTCGTCCTACGGCTGGCCGCTGCTCGTGCTGCTGGCGGTGCCGCTCGGCTTCACCGGCGCGATTTTCGGCCACTGGCTGATGGACATGAACCTGACGATCCTGTCGGTATTCGGCCTGTTCGGCCTGTCCGGCATCGTCGTCAACGACTCGATTATCCTGGTGATCTTTTATCGCCAGTTGCTGGCCCGGGGCGCGAGCGTGCGCGAGGCGCTGGTCGAAGCGGCCTGCCAGCGCTTGCGGGCGGTATTGCTGACATCGCTGACGACGATCGCGGGGCTGACACCGTTGCTGTTCGAAACCTCGCGCCAGGCGCAGTTCCTGATACCGATGGCGGTATCGATCGCGTTCGGACTGGCCTGGGCGACGATGCTGATCCTGCTCGTGATCCCGAGCCTGCTGTCGATTTACGAGGATGCGCGCATCGCGCTGCAGCGCGATCCCGCGGTGTCCGCAACCTGACCGCCGCGGCGCGTTGCGGTGGCGGAAGGTTTGGCGTTTCCGTGCCTAGTCGGTGCCGCCGACGGTAATCCCGTCGATTCTGAGCGTCGGCTGTCCGACGCCGACCGGCACGCCCTGCCCTTCCTTGCCGCAGACGCCGACGCCCTGGTCGAGTTCGAGGTCGTTGCCGACCATCGAGATCTTGCCCATCACCTCCGGACCCGAGCCGATCAGCGTCGCGCCCTTGACCGGCGCGCCGAGCCGGCCGTTTTCGATCAAATACGCCTCGGATAGCGAGAACACGAATCGTCCCGACGTGATATCGACCTGGCCGCCGCCGAAGTTGACCGCGTACAGCCCCTTGTCGACCGAACCGATGATTTCGTCCGGCTCGCTGTCGCCGGGCAGCAGGTAGGTATTGGTCATGCGCGGCATCGGCAGGTGGGCGAAGGATTCGCGCCGTCCGTTCGACGTCGGCCGCATGCCCATCAGGCGGGCGTTGAGCTTGTCCTGCATGTAGCCGACCAGAATGCCGTTCTCGATCAGCGTCGTGCACTCGGCCGGCACCCCCTCGTCGTCGACGCTCAGCGAGCCGCGCCGGTTCGGCAGGGTACCGTCGTCGACGACCGTGCACAGCGGCGAGGCGACCTGCTCGCCCATCCGATTCGAAAAAGCCGATGTGCCCTTGCGATTGAAATCACCCTCGAGACCGTGGCCGACGGCTTCGTGCAGCAACACGCCGGGCCAGCCCGGACCCAGCACGACCGGCATGCTGCCGGCGGGCGTCGGCACCGAACCGAGATTGACGGTTGCCTGGCGCACCGCCTCGCGCGCCAGCTCACGGGCCCGGTCGGAATCGAAGAAGACGTCGTAACCGTGCCGCCCACCGGCACCGGCACTACCCTGCTCGCGACGGTCGCCGTCGCGCATCAACACGGTGACGTTGAGCCGCACCAGCGGTCGCACGTCGGCCGCGAGCGTTTCGTCGATCGCGGCGACGAGGATGTGATCGATGCCGCCCGTCAGCGAAATGATGACCTGCTCGATGCGCTCGTCGAGCCCGCGGGTATAAGCATCGAGTTGCTTGAGCAGATCGACCTTGGCCTGCGCGCTGCGACCATCGATCGGATTGGTGGCGGCGTAGAGGGCCTTCGCGGGGCGATTGACCAGCTTGATCGCGGTCGAGCCGGACTGGCCTTGCCGGACGATCGCGCGGGCGTTGCTGACCGCCTGGGTGATGGCGTTGCCGGCGAGTTCGTCGCAGTAGGCGAAGCCGGTTTTCTCTCCGGCCATGGCACGGATGCCGACGCCTTGCTCGATATTGAAGCTGCCCTCGCGCAGAATGCCGTCGTCGAGCACCCAGGATTCCTGCTGGCTCAACTGGAAATACAGGTCGCCGGCGTCGATTTGCGTGCTCTGCAAGCTGCCGAGGTAGCGGTCGAGCCCGGCGACGTCGAGGTCGCTGGGCTCGAGGATCTTCCGACTGACGGTTTCGAGTGCTGATCCCATGGTTTGGTTACTCCAGTTCGCCGCGGCTGCCGACCACGAGCGTGATTTCGTCTGCGTCGCCGCTGCCGGCGCGCAAACGGATGGTGTCGGCGGGCACGCCAAGCGATACCAGCCAGTCGCGCAATTCGGCCGCCCACAGCACGCCGCTGTCCTCGCCCGGGTGACGAATGACGATCAGCGCATCGGCGCCGAGTTCCCAGTAGCGCACCGCCTCGCGCACCGCGACGAGCTGCGGAATCACCGCGCCGGTACGCGGCCGGGCCCACTCCTCGGCCGACAACGGAAATAATCGCAGGCTGCTCGCGTCGAGCGCCGGCGCGAGTACGAGCAGCATCGCGACGGCGATGCTAACGCTCGATTCGCGGAAGTTCCTGCTGGTTTTCATCCACTGCCTTGATCAATTCAATTTTCGGGTCATCCCAGCTGCCGGTGATCCGGTACTCGACCTCGACGGCCTTGTCGATGGCCGTCTTGAACAGGTTCTGCAACAACAGCAGTCCCCAGCCCACCGTACTGCCGGCGGAAACGGCGCCGATCACCGGCAGGGTTTGCCGGATATGGGGCGTCACCCGGATCACCTGATCGTAACTGCGCTCGACGATCCCGGTCGTGCCCGAGATCCGAATCGTCGCCGACGGTCCCTCGAGCTTGGTGTCGGCGGTGTGCAGCTCGCCGCGCTCGAGGTGATAAGTGCCGGCGATTTTATCAAACTCCATGCCCTTGA
This sequence comes from Gammaproteobacteria bacterium, assembly GCA_052030825.1. Taxonomy (GTDB): domain Bacteria; phylum Pseudomonadota; class Gammaproteobacteria. Next base: position 3,488 of record JBPEYE010000361.1, read on the forward strand.
TCAGCACGTCGCTGAAATCGAGCGACAACCGCCGCGGCAAAGCGCTCAGGCTCAGCAGGCCGACGAATCGTCCGCTGCCGGGTTCGACATTGTTGAGCACGCCGTCGCGGATCTCGAGATTGGCATCACCGACCAGGTTTTCAAGGCTGAAACCGAGCGCCGGCGCGGGCCAGGCAAAGCCGCCCTCGAGCTCGATCTCGCCCCCGCGAATCGTGTCGCCGAAACCGAGGCCGGACAGCGCCTGGCCAAGGTCTTTGCCGGCGACCTTGAGCACCAGCGAACTCTGGTGACTTCGATCGGATTCGCGGTACTGCCATTTACCGCTGGCTTTCAAATTGACCTGGTCGCGGCGCAGATCGAGCCGATCGATGTGCAGCGCATCATCGACCACCCGTGCGTCGACGGCGACGTCGTTGAGCAGCATGTCGTGATACAGCAGCGCGGCACAGCGCAGCCTGAAGTCGGGCAGACTTTGCGGTTGCAGCGCGCTGTAGTCGGTATCGCGCTCGAGCTTGTCGATGCGCAGGTACTCGAGGTCGATGTCGATCGGCTGTTGCGGCGGCGCCTGGAAGCGACCGCGCAACAGGTCCGATTCGATGGCGCCGACAAAGCCCGCGTCGGTTTGCTCGAGCTCGAGGCTCATCTGTTGCAGCCGACGGGTATAGACCTGCAGCGTGCCGATATCGAGATCGGCCGACTGCAACAGCGCCGGGTCGGCGCCGCCGGTGGCCTGGTAGAGCCCGACCCATTCCTCGAGCGAGGCGCGCTCGATCCGGCCGTAAAGGTTCAGTCCCGGCGTCGGCATGGCGCGCAACGGCTGACCGAAGGCGACGTCGAGGCGGTCCAGGCGCAGCGCGTCGGTGGCGTCGCGCGCGACGCGACCGCGACTCCGGATCGTTTCGCCGTAGCCGGCATCGAGATCGATCCGCCCGGGATGGAAATCGAGATTAATCGATAGCCGCGTCGTCGCCGTATCCGGCTTGGTGAAGGGCTCGGGAAAATTCAGCGCGGTGCCGACCAGATTGCTCGCGGCGTTGATGCGCAGGCGCGGTGCGTCGCCGGCGATCCCGATGCGCAGTTGCCAGTCGCTGTGGCCGTCGATGCGCTCGCGCAGACGTTCCGGTAGCGCCCACGCCAGTCGGTGGCTGTCGAATCGGCCGCTCGCCGTGATCAGCGTGGCCGGGGAATCGGGGTCGGGCATCACCGAGAGCTTTACCGGGTCACCGAAAAAGTGCCCGTCGAGCCCTTCGGATCGAACCTGATTGCCAGTGATGATCAGCGGCCCGCTGACCGCGTCGAGCTCGAGCCCCCAGTCTGGTGCACGCGCGCCGAGGTCGGCGATGTCGAGCGCTACCCGGCTTTCGAGCTCGGCGGCGGACTCGAGCGGAATTCGCAGCGAAACCGCGGCGCGCACCTGTCCGCCGACCACGTCGACAGCAGCCAACGGCTCGCGAAAATCCTCGCCGGCCGGAGACCGCAACCAGGTGGCGACCGCGTCGGCCGCCGGCACGTCGGCTTCGGCCTCGACCTCGAGTACGGCCTCGTTGAAATCGGCGATGCTCGCGCGCGCGCGGCCGTTTTCGATCCGATCCAGCTCGAATCGATCGGCCTCGATGACCATGCCGACATTGTGGAACAACCCCCGGCCGGCGCCATTACGAACGCGCTGCCAGCCGGGTTCGAAAAGCAGCTCGGCGTCGGCGAATTCGAAATCGACGAAAAATTCGCCGGCGCGCTTGCGCGCGAGCTTGGCGATGTTCTCGAGACGGCCGTGAAACTGCAGGTCACCTTGCGGAACCCGACCGCCCTGAATCCCGCGGTCGAGCCAGGCGACGGCCTTCGCCGGCATGATTCCGACCGGCAGATAGCGACCCTGATTCTCGCCATTGCGGCCATTGAAGTTCGCGCGCAGGAACATGAACGGGCGCTGGCCGGTTTCGGCCTCGAGCCACAGGCGTCCGTCGATGTCGAGATCGGCATTGCCACCGCTCGCGTCGCGTACCTCGAGCAGCAGCCCGTCGTCGCGAAACTGCAGGCTGGCCTGCGCCTCGAGCCGATCGAGCTCGAGCGGCGCGCGAAACAGGTCGCCGAAATCGAGCCGCACCTGGCGCCCGTCGAGCTCGGCACCGAGCTTGTCGTCACCGAAGCGGATTCGTGCGTTCAGGTTGCGCATGCCCGGTAAAAACGCCAGACCTTCGCTTTCGAGGCCGCGCACCGAGCCGCCGAGCTTGACCTGGCGAGGTCGCGACGGATCGAGGATCAGGACAAAATTCTCGATTACCCCGCTGAACCGGCCGCGCTCGACGTGGTTGCCGATGTCCGCCGGCACGAACTGCGGCAACACCGTGGCGAGGTCGTCGAGCGCGACGCGTTCGACCCAGGCCAGCAGGCGCTTGCCGTAGTCGCCGCGCGCGAGCCGCATCTGCGCGCGAAACGGCTTTACCCGGTTGCCTTCGATGCGCATCCGCTCGAACCGGTTGCTGATGCGCCAGCCCGATTCACGATTGACCGCGTTGAAACGCGCATGGTAGCTGACCGCCAGCGCGCGTTTTTCCGGAGTCATCTGGAAGATGCCGTTCTTGAGGACGATATTGCCGTTGATCGCGCGCGCGCGCCGGCCGTCGAGGTTGAACCAGAGCTCGCCGTCGAGCGCGCCCTGCCGGAGCCCCCAGGTGTCGATTTCGAAGAGATCCGCGACCGGTTGGGTCTGCAAGTTCGACGAATTGACGTACAGCAGGTTGTTGTCGGGTGACAGTACCGCCTTGATCAGGACGCCGCGGCCCAGCTGCGGCGGCAGCGCGGCACTGACCTGCACCAGGTACTGGTCGTCGCGGTGGTCGATGTAAGCCTTGACCCGCTCGAGCGTGTGCTCGGCGGCACGCCGTCGGTCGTGGATGACGAGCCGACGCAGATCGACCTTGAGGTAGCGCGGCACCAGCGCAAGATGCTCGGTCAGGTCGCGGATCGAGGCGCCGTCGCCGTCAGCGGCGAGCGCGAGTTCGTCCAGCCACCAGCGACCATCGGCCGCGCGCGTCAGTTCGATCTTCTCGAGGGTGCTGCTGATTTCGAGTGCTACCGGCGTCCACGCGAACAGGCTCGCCCAGAAATCGAACTCGACCGCAAGGCGGTCGATGAACACCGGTTGCGAACGGTCCGGCAGCGTCAGCGTCAGGTTTTCGATGCGCAGTACCGGGTTGAATCGGTTCATCTCGCCGGTAACGCTACCGAAGCTGATGGCCGGGTTGATATCCTGCGTCAACAGGTATTCGATTTCCGGTTTGAAATTGTCGATGTTGGTCATCGCCAGGCGCAGTGCCCACAGCGACAGCGCAAGCAGTATAATCGCGGCGGCCAGAAGACCCAGGGTAATGCGTTTGAACGCCTGCATTTCGGTAGCGGCTCGCGCCTACATCGGCACCACGTCGTAGGATTCTTGGGTAAAGTGGGTTTCCACCTGTAGTTTGACCGGAATCCCGATAAAGGTTTCGAGTTCGGCGAGGCTCGCGGCTTCCTCGTCGAGCAGGCGATCGATGACGTCCTGGTTGGCCATGACGAGCAACTGCGCCGCCTCGTCGTAGAGCCGGGCTTCGCGCAGAATCTCGCGGAATATCTCGTAGCAGACGGTTTCGGTGGTCTTGACCGAACCGCGACCGTGACAAACCTGGCACGGCTCGCATAGCACGTGTTCCAGGCTTTCGCGAGTGCGCTTGCGGGTCATCTCGACCAGCCCCAACGGCGATACCTCGCAAACCTGGGTCTTGGCGTGATCCTTGTCGAGATGTTTTTCCAGCGACTTCAGCACCTGCCGCTTGTGGTCTTCGTGCTCCATGTCGATGAAATCGATGATGATGATGCCGCCGAGATTGCGCAGCCGCAGCTGCCGCGCGATCGCCTGCGCGGCCTCCATGTTGGTGCGAAATATCGTCTCTTCGAGATTCTGGTGGCCGACGAAGGCGCCGGTGTTGATATCGATCGTCGTCATTGCCTCGGTCTGATCGATGATCAGATAGCCGCCGGACTTCAGACTGACCTGGCGGGCGAGCGCGCGCTGCAACTCGTCATCGATATTATACAGGTCGAACAACGGGCGCTCGCCGGGGTAATGTTCGATCCGCGCCGGCAAATCCGGGATATAGCGCAGCGCGA
>JBPEYE010000362.1:0-7256 GCA_052030825.1 Gammaproteobacteria bacterium
CGGCGCGCGCGCGCCGGATCGGCGGCTACCGCGGCGGAACCCGAAAACCTCGCGCGCGCGCGGCGCTTCCTGCGCGATACCTGCGCGCGCGACGATGCCGCCGCCGCCCGCCGCGCGTTGCTGGCCTGGGGCCGCGCGCTGCTCGCACCGCGGCGGGTCGACAATCTCGACCAGCTCGAACGCCAGCTCGGCGACGAGCTCGGAACCGAAATCGAGCGGCTCAACCAGGCCCTGTACGCGCCGGGGCCGTGCGCCTGGCAGGGCGCTGCGCTGTGGCGCCTGTGTCAACGTCTCGAGTCGGTCGAGCGCCGTACTCGTGCGCGCCCGGCGCGGCGCCTCGAACCGCTCCACCCGCCGGCCTGACGGGTCGCGCCCGCGGCGCGGGTCGCCGCTTTCGAATCCGCGACCGGCGGTCGTAGCAGGCTCTCGCGGTGAGCCACTAACTCGGTTAGACTGAATCGTCCAGCGCTTGAGTTACGATCGATGGAAACACTCGAATACACGGATCTGATCGTGGTCGTTGGCGTCCTCGCGGCGCTTTTGCTTGGCGGACTCGGCTACGCGTTGCACCGGGTGCAACAACAGCTCGGGCGTCGACAGGCCGAACTCGACGCCAGCCGCGACGTCGAGGCGAGCCTGCGCGAGCAGTTGCACGCGGCCGACCTGCGCGCCCAGGCGCTGACCGGCGAACTCGACGCGGAACGCAAGCTGGCGGTGCAGAAACTCGAGCAATTCGAAGAAAACCGGCGGCAGTTGAAGCGCGATTTCGAGAATCTCGCCAATCGTATTCTCGACGAAAAATCGAAGGTCTTCGATCGCCACAACCGGATTTCGATCGAGTCGCTGCTGAAGCCGTTTCGCGAGCAGGTCGACGCGTTTCAGAAACGCGTCAACGAAGTCCATGGCGAGGCGCTCAAGGGCAATACGAAACTCGAGAGCGAGATCCGCAAGGTGCTCGACATCGGCCTGCAGATGAGCGGCGACGCCAAGAACCTGACCGAAGCGCTGAAGGGCGATTCGCAGCGGCGCGGCAGCTGGGGTGAAACCCAGCTTGAGAAAACCCTGCAACTGTCGGGCCTGATCGAGGATGCGCACTATGAAAAGCAGACCTCGATGGTCGATGCCGAGGGTCGCCGCAAGCAGACCGACTTCCTGATCAAGCTGCCCGACGACAAGCACCTCGTCATCGACAGCAAGGTGTCGCTCGCGGCCTATGACCGGCTGGTCGCGGCCGAGACCGAGGTCGAGCAGCAGCGCGCGCTGGCCGAGCACGTGCGCGCGGTCAAGACCCACATCGACAGCCTGCATGCCAAGGACTACGCCAATCTGACCGGCCTGCGCAGCCCGAGCTTCGTGTTGATGTTCATGCCGGTAGAGCCGGCGTTCATCGAAGCGCTCAAGTACGAGAAAGACCTGTTCAGCTACGGCTACGACAAGAACATCGTGATGGTTTCGCACACGACGCTGATCCCGATCCTGCGCACCGTCGCCAACCTGTGGGCGATGGAGCGTTCGACGCGCGAGGCGCGCGAGCTTGGCGACAAGGCCGGCGACATCTACAACCAGGTTCGCCGCGTCGCCAGGCGTCTCGACCGGCTCGGCGGCAGCCTCAACGCCGCGGTCAACCACTACAACGAGACGGTCACCTCGCTGTCCGGTCAGCGTGGTCTGCATGGCAAGGTCGAGCGTTTCGCCGAGTTGTCGAGCAAGGTCACCGAGGCGCTGCCGGAGGTCGAGCCGCTCACCGCCGACGCGCAGCGCGAAAAGCTCGCTTTGCTGGCCGAGCCGCTGCCGTCGTCCGAGACCGACGCCGCGGCGCGCGCCGAATTGCCGGCGCCGGCGGCGACGCCCGGCGACGATGCCACCGGCACGGCCGCCGAGAGCGCCGCCGGCAGGTCCGCCGGGACGGCCGAAACCACTTGAAAAAGAACCGCCGAAGATCTATTTAAAGGTGGCTAAAATCAATAATTTACGCAGTGAAATACCGGGATTACTACAGGACTCTGGGCGTCGCCCGCGATGCCGACAAGGCCGCGATCAAGCAAGCCTACCGGCAGCTCGCGCGTAAATATCATCCCGACGTCAACAAGGATGCCGGCGCCGAGGAAAAATTCAAGGAAGTCAACGAGGCCTACGAAGTGCTGAAGGATCCCGCCAAGCGCAAGGCCTACGACCGCTTCGGTTCGGACTGGAAGCATGGCCAGCAGTTCGAGGAAGCCGGATTCGGCGGGTTTCGCGATGCGACCTACGGCGATGCCGGCGGTTTCAGCGGCAGCGACTTCAGCGAGTTTTTCGAATCGATTTTCGGGCGCGGCTTCGACCCGGGCACCGCGCATCGTACCGGGCGGCGACGCGGCGCGGATCAGCAGCTAAAACTCGACATCACCCTCGAGGAAGCTTTTCGGGGCGGCAACAAGACGATCCAGTTCGCGCCGAAACCGGGTTCGAGCCAGAAGAAGACGCTCAAAATCAACATTCCGCGCGGCGTCGGCAATGGGCAAAAGATTCGGCTCGCCGGACAGGGTCAGGCTTCGAGTAGCGGCGGCGAGGCCGGCGATCTTTATCTCGAGATGAACATCCTGCCACACCGGCTGTTCCGACTCGAAGGCAAGGATATCGTCTTGCGCCTGCCGCTGACGCCGTGGGAGGCCGCCCTGGGCGCGACGCTCAAGGTGCCGACGCTCGCCGGTGACGTCGATCTCAAGGTCACGCCGGGAATCCAGTCGGGGCAGAAGATGCGCCTCAAGGGCAAGGGCATGCCGGGGCCCAAGCCGGGAGATCAGCTGGTCGAAATCATGATCCAGACGCCGCCGGCCGACAGCGACGAGGCGCGGGCCTTTTATCGCGACATGCAAGACCGATTTGACTTCGATCCGCGCTCCTTTTAATACTGTCTGAATGAAATCGCTGCTGTTCGCGCTGCTCGGGGCGTGCGTATTCACGGTGCAGGCGGCGTTGCCGAGCGCGATCGACGGCCAGCCGCTGCCGAGCCTCGCGCCGATGCTCGAGCGGACGATGCCGGCGGTCGTCAATATCGCAACCCGCGGCAAGTCCCGCCGGCGCATCGAGCTGCCGTTACCGAACGATCCGATCTTCCGCCGCTTCTTCGACGTCCCCGAGCTCGAGCGCGTCCAGGAAACCTCGAGTCTCGGCTCGGGCGTTATCGTCGACGCCGCGGCCGGGCTGATCCTGACCAACTTCCACGTCATCAAGGACGCCTACCGGATCAACGTGACCTTGATCGATGGCCGCGAACTCGCGGCCGAAATTGTCGGTCGCGACCCGGATACCGACATTGCGTTGTTGCGGGTGCCGGCCGAAAACCTGGTCGGCCTGCCGCTCGCGGATTCGGCGCAACTGCGCGTCGGCGATTTCGTGGTCGCGATCGGCAATCCTTTCGGCCTCGGCCAGACGGTAACCTCCGGCATCGTGTCGGCGCTCGGCCGCTCGGGCCTCGGCGTCAAATCCTTCGAAGATTTCATCCAGACCGATGCCTCGATCAACATCGGCAATTCGGGCGGCGCGCTGGTCAATCTGCGCGGTGAGCTCGTCGGCATCAACACGGCGATCTACGGCGCCGGCGGGCAGGGCAGCATCGGCATCGGTTTCGCGATCCCGATCAACCTCGCGCGCGACGTCATGCGTGAACTGGTCGAGTTCGGCGAGGTGCGGCGCGGTCGTCTCGGCGCGCAGGGCCAGGATCTGACCCCGCGGCTGGCGCAGGCTTTCGGCATCGAACACAAGGCCGGATTCGTCGTCACCCAGATCGAATCCGGATCGCCGGCCGCCAAGGCGGGCCTGGCAATCGGCGATATCGTCGTCGCCGCCAACGGCCGGCCGATCCGCTCGGCGCGCGACATTCACAATCTCGTCGGCCTGCAGCGACTCGGCCAGACCCTCGAACTCGAGCTCTATCGCGACGGCGAACGACGCCGGGTGCCGGTATTGATCCAGCCGACCGAGGTGCGCAAGCTCGACGGTTCCCGGCTGCATCCGCGGCTTGCCGGCGCCATCATCGGTGAAATTCGCGAGCAGCACCTGCAGCGCGGGCGCATCGACTATCTCGCGGTGCTCGCCGTCGAGGACGGCTCGAGCGCGGCCGAGGCCGGGCTGCTGGCCGGCGACATCATCTATTCACTGAACAAGCAGCGCGCGCGCAACTTCGACGAGGCCTTCGCGATCGTCGCGCAGCACGAGCGCGGACTGATCCTGAGCATCCAGCGCGATAACCGGGAGCTATACCTGTTGCTTCGGTGATAGAATGGCGCCGATGAGCAAGTTGACGCATTTCAACCAGGCCGGCGAGGCGCGCATGGTCGATGTCGGTGACAAGCCGGCCAGCGCCCGCCGCGCGATCGCCGCCGGCCGGATCCGGATGCAGGAAGAGACCCTACGCCTGATCCGCGACGGCGGGCACCGGAAAGGCGACGTGCTGGGTGTAGCCCGCGTCGCCGGTATCATGGCGACCAAGCGCACCGCCGACCTGGTGCCCATGTGCCACCCGCTGGCGTTGACCCACGTCGCGGTCGAATTCGAGTGGGTCGACGACGAGCCCGCGATCGACTGCACGGTCACGGTCGAGACGCGCGGCCCGACCGGCGTCGAAATGGAAGCCCTGACCGGCGTGCAAATCGCGTTGCTGACGATCTACGACATGTGCAAGGCGGTCGATCGCGGCATGGTCATCGACGCGGTGCGGCTGCTGGAAAAGTCGGGCGGCAAATCCGGTCACTGGCGACGAACCTGATTCATCGTCGATTGCCGTCGGATTGCGGTCGAGGCCGGGGACCGGCGCGGCACGCCTGGTCACCGTAATCCAGTCTCCGATTCGCCGCGGGATCCGCAAACGCTCCGCGGCCAGCCGACGCCATTTGGCCCCGATCGCAGCAGCAGCGGCCTCGACCAGGCAGGCCGAATGTGACAATAAATTGACGCATTGCGCGAAACCGATCGATTGTCCGCTCCAGACTGGCCCCACTTACTCCGATGCGCCGCAAAATAGACTATCCTCAGGGCGTATAAAGCGTATGACGGGTCGTCTTGAGTGGACGAGAAATCAGTGCATACCGAAGCGCGACCGCTGGAGTCGCTATTCGCTTACAACCTCGGCATCGGGGGTTTTTACTTCGTCGCCGCGTTCGTCAGCTGGCACCTGGTGACGCCGCCGGGGTACGCTACCGCGATCTGGGCTCCGGCCGGTATTGCGCTGGCGATGTTACTGCTGTACGGAACGCGGCTGTGGCCGGGGCTGCTCGTCGGCGCGACGCTCGCCAACCTGTTTCACATTTATGACCCAGCGATCGACGCGGGCAGCCTGCACCAGTCGCTGCTGATCGCCTTCGGTCTCGGCGTCGCCGCAACGCTGCAGGGACTTGCCGGATACTGGCTGATCAAACCGCGCGTCGATCTCGATCGCGGCCTCGTCGATTCGGCCAGTATCCTGCGCCTGATGGTGCTCGGTGGGCCGGTTGCCAGCCTCGTCAGCGCGAGCCTGAGCGTCGCGCTGCTGTTCGCTGCCGGCATTATTCCGGTCTACGATTTGCTGTTCAACTGGGTGACCTGGTGGGCCGGCGACGGCATCGGTGTAATGCTGGTCGTGCCGCTGATGTTCATCTGGCTGGCGCAGCCGCGCGCGGCCTGGGAAACCCGCAAAACCGGCGTCGCGATGCCGGTATTCGCCGCCTTTTTTATCGTGCTGGTGATCTACCTGGTCGAGATCGACGAGCACGAAGCACTGACCGCGGCTCGCTTCGAGAGCCAGGCCGAGTTTCTCGGCGATAGTCTCGAAAAGAAGATCGAGCGCAACTTCGAGGTCGTCTACTCGTTGCAGGGATTATTCGAATCGGCCGAGGATGTCGACCGGGCCGAGTTCGGGGAGTATGTCAATCGCGCCCTGCGGCGCAATTCCGGAATCCACGCGTTGTCGTGGAACCCGGTGGTGGCCCGCTCGCAACGCCTCGCATTCGAGACGGCGATGCGAGCGCGGGGTTTCGCCGGGTTCACGATCAGTGAGCGCAACGCCGACGGCGAGCTGGTGCCGGCGGGCGAGCGGGAATTCTATGTCGTCGTGCAATACATCGAACCGCTCGAGCCGAATCTCAGGGCGCTCGGTTACGACGTATTTTCGGACATCGAACGCAAGCAAGCCATGCGCAGTTCCCACGTCACCGGCGAGCTCACCGGCACCGCGCCGATCAGGCTGGTACAGGAAACGGGCAGCCAGGCCGGCGTGCTGTTTTTCCTGCCGGTCGAGCGCTACCCGTCCGAATCGCGCGAACCGGCCGCCGCGGCCGACCTGCCGAGCGGCTACGTCGTCGGCGTGTTTCGCGTCGGCAGCTTGTTGATCGAAGCGGCCGAAGACAGTGATCTGAACAACGTCGTGCTGCGCGTGACCGACGTCGACGACGCCGCGCGACCGTCGCTGCTGGCGAATTACCGGCGCCATCAAGACCGTATGCTGGCCGTCGAAGTCGACGACGATACCGGCAGTGACGCCATGTCCTGGCAGAAGACCTACAGTTTCGGCAAGCGTAACTGGTCGTTAGAGATTCGCGCGGAACCCGAGTATCTGTCGGGTGCGCACCTCTGGACGCTGTGGGGTGTTTTCGTGACCGGTCTGATGTTCGCGACCGCGCTGTCGACCTTCCTACTAATCCTGAGTGGTCGTGCCATCATCGACCAGAGCCGCGCCGACCAACTGGCGCGGGAAATTGCCGAGCGCGAGGCGGTCGAGTTCAAACTGCACCTGACCAACGAACGTCTCGAAATCATGGCCAGCACCGACGAGCTGACGCAGATCTACAATCGGCGCGCCATCGAGGAAATCGGCGCCAGGCTCGAGGCCGAGGCGCGCCGCTACCAGACGGCTTTCGCGGTGCTGTTGCTCGACATCGATCACTTCAAGAGCGTCAATGACCGCTGGGGCCACAAGACCGGCGATCTGGTGCTGCGGAGTTTTACCGACGGCATCCGTGAAGCGCTGCGCGACGTCGACGAATTTGGCCGCTGGGGCGGCGAGGAATTCATGATACTCGCGCGCAATTCGGGGCTCGACGAAGCCGCCGAATTCGCCCAACGGCTCGTCACGATGGTCGCCAACCGTCCAATCGATCCGGCCGGCAAGATCACGACCAGCATCGGCGTTGCGGTGAGCCGCGACGGGGAAACCTTCGACGAAGTCGTGCTGCGCGCCGATCGCGCGCTGTACACCGCCAAGCGCAACGGGCGCAACCGCGTCGAGATCGACAAGACCACCG
>JBPEYE010000363.1:0-1612 GCA_052030825.1 Gammaproteobacteria bacterium
GCTACTGCGATTGCGGAGGGATCAGGACGAAGTTGCCGAAGTGTTGCTTTTCGAGAAAATCGCGCTGCGCCGCGGCGATCTCCTCGAGCGCGAAAGTTTTCGCGAGCAGCGGGCGGATCTCGCCGCGCTCGATGTAACCGACCAGGTTCGGAAACACCGGCTCGTCCCACGCGGTACAGCCGATCAGGTTCAGGTCCTTGAGATAGAAATCGCGCATGTCCAGCGCGACGATCGGCCCCGCGATCGCACCCGACGAGGCGTAGCGCCCGCCACGGCGCAGCAGCTTGAGCAATGAACCGAATCCGTCGCCGGCGACATTGTCGATAACCACGTCGACGCTGTTATCACCGAGCTCCGCAAGCAAATCGGCGCCGCGTTCGATGACGTCGACATCGAGACTTCGAACCGCATCGAGCTTGGAGCGCCCGGCGATGGCGATGACCTCGGCGCCCCGGCGCTTCGCCAGCTGCACCACCGCCGAGCCGACGCCGCCGGAAGCCCCGGGGACGAGCACCCGGTCACCCGCGCCGACACCGGCGCGATGCACCATGTTCTCGGCGGTGCCATAGGCGCACGGGATCGTCGCGAGCTCGGCGTCGCTCCAGTCGCAATCGACGCGAAACGCCTCGCTTGCCGGCACCCGGACGAACTCGGCGAAAGCGCCGTCGAAATCCGACGCCATCCAGATATTGTCGAGCGAATCGAAACCGCGCACGCGCATGCAGGCCCGCACCAGCACGCGCTCGCCGATTCGCGACGCATCGACATCGGGCGCCGTCGCGACGATCTCGCCGCAACCATCGGTGCCCTGGATCAGCGGAAACGGCGTGCGTTCGTTCCAGCCGCCATCGGCGACGTCGCCGTCGCCGCGCTCGCTGCCGGCAAAGTCTTCGGTACCGGCGGTCACCGAAGCCGAGTACCAGCCCAGACGCGTGTTGATCTCGGTGTTGTTGACGCCGGCCGCGCGCACCCGGATCAGAACCTCGCCGGCGCGCGGTTCGGGCACCGGCACATCACGGTAATCGAGCTTGTCGTAGTCGCCGTTGCCGGTGGTGACGACGGCCTTCATCGTCGCCGCGCCGGGCCGCAACGCGAAGCGCGCCGGGTCGTTGTCGAACAGATAGGAGAGATCGATCAAGCCGTGGGCCCGCTCAGCCGCGATTGACGACGACTTCGAATCCCGGTGCTTCCGGTTCGTCGTCGACCATTTCCGCTGGAAAGCCGGGCGCCAGAATCTCGACCCCGGCGCGCTCTTCGAGCCGTTTGACGATGTTCGGCGACAGCTCGCGCGGACCGTAACGCTGCAGGCCCTCTTCGAATATCTTCACCAGCAGCGGCGCGAGCTCGAGCTCGAGGCCGGCGCGTCGGGCGACCTCGTGGAACAGACCGATATCCTTGCAGACGAGGTCCATCGTGAAGTTGATGTCGCGGCTGCCGTTGAGGATGACCTGGCTTTCGGTTTCGTGGACGAACGAATTGCCCGACGAGATGCGGATCGCCTCGTAGGCCACGTTCAGGTCCATGCCGGCGAGCTTCGACGTCACCAGCGCCTCGCACAGGCTGACGAGGTTGGCGGTCGCGAGGTAATTGGTCACGACCTTGAGCACCGATG
>JBPEYE010000364.1:0-4677 GCA_052030825.1 Gammaproteobacteria bacterium
TCGGCGGCAATCGAGCTCAAACGTAACTTGTTGTTCTAACTAAGTTTGCCGCAACTCCGCAAGTTCGCCGCGCAATGCCGATTAGCACCGTTTCTGTCGGACACCGTCGAAACTGGTCACAGTTCTTGGCCGGTTTTCGTCCAGAAACGCTACCTGTATTCAATTGGTTGTTGATTGCCAGAAGGAAGGTAGCCCCAATTACTGAGTGCGACGGCTCGCCAAGTAATACTTTTCGAACCCGAATATGAGCACGATCGAAACAACTGCGATGCCTACTATCAGAGGATCTGCGGCTCCTTTAATGGCCAGGAATGCAGTCAGGGCCAGCGCATCGAGAACCATAGCGGTAAAGAGCACCCAGGTACGGGCCCCGACGTCTTCGCGAAGGTGACGCCAGACGCCCCAGTGAACAGCAATATCCATGACGAGATAGTAAATCGCGCCGAGCGACGCGATCCTGCTTAGATCGAAAAACGCCGCCAGCGCAGCGGCGAGTACCACGGTATATACCAGCGTATGCTTCTGGATGCCGCCAGGCATTCCGAAATGGCTATGCGGAATGATGTTCATCTCGGTCAGCATCGCGAGCATACGCGACACGGCAAAGATGCTTGCCAGAAGTCCCGAGCTGGTGGCTATGATTGCAATGACCACCGTGAACCAAACACCGTAGTTACCCAGAGCCGGGCGCGCAGCTTCGGCCAGCGAATAGTCCTTCGCTCGCACAATTTCGTCGATCGTCAGCGTGGAACCCACGCCGAACGCTACGAGCATATAGACAACGACGCAGATACCGAGCGATAGCATGATTGCTCGACCTACATTCTTGTGCGGGTTGACGACTTCACCGCCGCTGTTCGTAATTGTCGTAAAGCCCTTGTACGCGAGAATTGCGAGGGCAACGCCGGCAAGGAACCCTGTTGCCGACGTATCGTCAACGACGCCCGTCGTCGCAGGCTCAAACGTGAAGCCCGCGGCCCACAGGGCTGCCGCCGCGAACCCGACGATGCCCAGAATCTTGATCGCCGCTGTAACCTTGGACACGGCGCCGATCAGGCGATTGCCGGCGATGTTGACGAGGAACGCGACGACGATAAGACCGACGGCCAGCACCGGTACCAGCCACGCCTCGCCTTCGGCATCGAACAGCTGCAGCGTGTAGGTGCCGAACGTTCGGGCGACCAGGCTCTCGTTGATGATCATCGAGAACGCCATCAGCAAGGCACAGGCGCCGGTCATCATCGTCTTGCCGTAGGCCTTCTGCAAAATCATGGCGATGCCGCCGGCGGACGGGTATTTGCTCGTCACCTTGATATAGGTGTATGCGCTGAAGGCGCTGATGACCGCGGCGAGCAGAAAGGCGACGGGAAACATCGGCCCTGCGTATTCCGCAACCTGGCCGGTCAGTGCAAAGATACCGGCGCCGATCATGACGCCGGTACCCATTGCGACCGTCGCCGTCAGCGACAGGCTGCCAGGCTTGTAGTCTTTGCTCGATTCCATGTCGCTTTAGCCGTGATTCGGGTTACAGCTTCAGGCCGCGTAGCCGAAGCGCGTTACCGATGACCGATACCGAGCTGAGGCTCATCGCCGCTGCCGCAATCATCGGGCTCAGCAGCAATCCGAATACCGGGTACAGCACGCCCGCCGCAATCGGCACGCCGGCCGTGTTGTACGCGAACGCGAAGAACAGGTTCTGTCGAATGTTGCGCATGGTAGCCCGACTCAGCATGCGCGCCTTGGCGACGCCCATCAGGTCGCCGCGTACCAGCGTGACACCGGCGCTCTCCATGGCAACGTCGGTGCCGGTACCCATCGCGATGCCGACGTCGGCCTGTGCCAGCGCCGGCGCATCGTTGATACCGTCACCGGCCATGGCGACAACGGCGCCGGCGGACTGCAGTTCGCGAACGACGCGGTTTTTGTCCTCCGGCGACACGTCGGCATGCACCTCGTCGATGCCGATTTGCCGCGCGACCGCTTCGGCGGTGCCGCGGCTGTCGCCGGTCAGCATCACCACTTTGAGGCCAGCCTCGTGCAGCATGCGGATCGCATCCGGCGTCGAGTCCTTGATCGGGTCGGCAACGCCAACGATGCCGGCCGGCTTGCCGTCAATCGCAACGAACATCACCGTTTGGCCTTCCGCACGGTGCTCTTCGGCGGCCTCCGCCAGCGCCGCATCCTCTGCTTTTAGCCGCCGCATGAATTTGCCGTTGCCGATGGCGACGTCGCTGTCGCCAACCCGGGCCATTACACCCTCACCCGTCACCGACTCGAAGTCGCTCGCCGATGCGATTTCCAGCGATCCTGATTCGGCGCCGTCGACGATCGCCTGCGCCAATGGGTGTTCACTGGCTCGTTCGACTGCCGCGACCAGGCTGAGCATCCGGTCTTCATCGATGCCATTGACGGCCTCGACCATGACCAGCTTCGGTCGGCCCTCGGTCAGTGTACCGGTCTTGTCGACGACGACCGTGTCGACTTTCTCGAAGGTCTCGAGCGCTTCGGCGTTCTTGATCAGGATTCCGCCCTGAGCGCCTTTGCCGGTACCGACCATGATTGACATCGGCGTTGCGAGACCAAGCGCACAGGGACAGGCGATGATCAGCACCGCAACGGCGTTTACGATCGCGTAGGCCATCGCGGGCGCTGGTCCCCAGATCGACCAGACGATAAACGTGATGATCGCGATGACAACGACGGCCGGTACAAACCACGCGGCAACGAGATCCGCCAGTTTCTGAATTGGTGCACGGCTGCGCTGCGCTTCTGCGACCATGCGCACGATCTGCGACAACAAGGTGTCGTCGCCGACCTGCGTGACCTCCATGATGAGACTACCGGTACCGTTGACAGTACCGCCGATGACCGGGTCGCCCGCACGCTTCTCGACCGGAATAGGCTCACCACTGACCATCGACTCATCAACGGAACTGTGACCGTCTACGACCGAGCCGTCGACCGGAACCTTCTCGCCCGGCTTGACGCGCAGGCGGTCACCCGGTGCGAGATCGTCGAGCGACACCTCTTCCTCGCTGCCATCGGATGTGATCCTGAGCGCCGTTGGCGGCGCAAGTTCCAGCAATGCGCGTATCGCGCCGGAGGTCTGGCTGCGGGCTCTCAACTCGAGTACCTGGCCAAGCAACACCAGCGTCGTGATGACCGCAGCTGCCTCGAAGTACACGGCGACCTCGCCGGCAGTGTTGCGAAACGCCTGCGGGAAAATGCCGGGCATCGCGACCGCGACCACCGAGTAGACGAAGGCAACGCCGACGCCAAGCGCAATCAGTGTGAACATGTTCAGGCTCAGCGTGCGCACCGAGTTCCAGCCACGCACGAAAAACGGCCAGCCACCCCATAGGACGACCGGTGCCGCCAACACCAATTGCGCCCATTGGCGCCACGCAACCGGCAACAGGTGCTCGAGCGGGTGGCCCGGAATCATCTCACCCATCGCGTAGACGAACAGCGGCAAGGTTAGTACCGCGCTGACCCAGAAGCGTCGCGTCATGTCGTCGAGTTCGCGGGTATCTTCCTCGGCACTCGCGACGAGCGGCTCCAGTGCCATGCCGCAGATTGGGCAACTGCCTGGATGATCGCGCACGATTTCCGGGTGCATCGGGCACGTGTACTGCGCCTTGCGCACGGGTACGTCGGCGCGTTCCAGCGCCATCCCGCACTTGGGGCAGGAGCCCGGTTTGTCCGACTGCACCTCGGGGTGCATCGGGCAGGTCCAGGTCGCGCTCATGATTGTTCTCCTTCGAACCCGGCGATGATTGGGCAATCGGGACGGGCGTCGCCGCTGCACTTGTGGGCAAGGTGCTTCAGGGTATCGACCATCGACTGCAGCTCGGCAATTTTCTGCTCGAGCTCCGCGATGTGCGCCTTCGCCAGCCGCTTGACGTCGGCGCTGCTGCGATTCTTGTCGCGCCACAGTGCCAGCAGGTTCGCAATCTTTGGCATCGGGAAGCCGAGCCGGCGCGCTCGCTGGATGAAGCGCAGGGTATGCAGGTCGCGTTCTTCGAAATGGCGGTACCCGGAATCTGTGCGCCCGGCGGGTTCTATGAGCCCAATCTGTTCGTAGTAGCGAATGCGCTTTGCGGTAACACCGCTGGCGGCCGCCGCCTGACCAATATTCATAGCCGTATCCTCCGCATGTGGCCGTCCTATCGGCCAATCCACACGGTAAACCTTCCCATTATGGGAAGGTCAAGCTTTATTTGCGCCGGATTCGAATCCCCAACGTCGATCGACATAGTTGTGGATCGGCACGAAAATCAGCCCGGCATAGATGCCCCAAAGAAAGCTCTCGGCCAAACCAAGAAAGAACATCGGCCAGGACAACCAGGTAAATCCCGGCAACACGAGCTCGAGGAAGCCGTGCATGTGCAGGCTTGCCGGCATGACCAGCCCCCAGCCGACACACACGAGATACGAAACGGCGAATGTCAGCGCAAGCGATACCGCCACCACTCTGGTCTTCAACATCTTTCTCTCCTTCCGACTCTTCGATCGGCTTTCGTGTTTCAACGCCTCGCGCGCGAACGAATTCACGGCACCTCCGTACGCTCGCGCCACAGCAGGAACAATGATGGTACGACCACGAGCGTCAGCACCGTCGCGCTGACCATGCCGCCGACCATCGGTGCGGCGATGCGCCGCATGACTTCGGATCCG
>JBPEYE010000365.1:0-3662 GCA_052030825.1 Gammaproteobacteria bacterium
TGGCGGCGCGTAGTTGGCGCGCACGTAGGCTTCGGTGAAGCCCGCTTTCAGGATGTTGTTGTACGAGTGCTGCGGATCGCCCGGCACCGCGACGCCGGTGCAGGTGAAGACCTGGCGGCAGCCGAGCGCGAGCGCGCGCGCAAGACGCGCCGCCATCACCACGCCCTGGCTGCCACGGCGGCGAAATTCGGGCGCGGTGGCGCCGTAGTCGGTCCAGCCAAAGCCATCCCGCACGAACAGCGCGCCGACGCCGGCCGGCGTGTCGGCGGCGAAGGTCATGAAGACGTGCCAGCCGTCGCGGCCGGGAAGCTTCGCAAGCCACGGGATCGCCGCGTCGCCGAGATCGAAGCCGCTGCAAACGATTTGGGCAAACGCAGCACCGTGCTCGCGGCCAATCTCACGCACGCTCAGATCGGTTGCCGGTTTTTCGACTTCGACCGGATCGCGGCCGAATTTCTGCCAGCCGCGATCGGCCTGCAAACCGGCGTCGCGCAACCAGGTCGCGAGTTCGGCCGGCGCGGCGTTCGGGTGCAGCTGTACGAAGTATTGCGCGACGTCGCGGTCGCGATAGGCCGCGACGATCGCCTCGACCTCGGCGCGTGTCGCCGGAGCCTCGAGCCCGAGGCCGAGCACGCGGTTGATCACGATGGCCGTCGCCGGCAGCTGGCGCGCAATCGAAACCAGCGCGGTTCCGGTGTCGAGACACTCGAGACCGAGCGATTCGACATCCTGCGCGTCCGCCGCCGCGTGCAGGTCCAGCATCGCCGCGCGTTCAATGGTTTCCGAGGCAAAGGCAGGCATGAGATGGCAGGATACTCCGACCCCGCCGGAAATGAAGGTCTTCGTATCCGGAGTTTTAGAGCGCGGCCTGGATCTGGCGCACCGGGTCGAGCGCCTCGCCGTGGCGGCGGAACTCGAAGTGCACGTGGTCGCCGGTGGCGTTACCGGAACTGCCGACGTGGGCGATGATCTCGCCCTGCCTGACGCGCTGGCCGCGCTTGACCAGATTGCGGCTGTTGTGCGCGTAGACCGTCTCGATGCCGCGGCCGTGGCTGATGATGATCTTGTGGCCGTAAGCGCCGCGAAAACCGGAAAAGACGACCCGACCGGCGGCCGCCGCGCGAATCGGCGTGCCCTTCGGTGCACGCAGATCGATGCCGGCGTGCAGGCGTCCCCAGCGACGCCCGAAGCGCGACGACACCCGGTAATTCCGCAGCGGCCAGATAAATTCGGCCGCGCGCGGTAACGGTTCGCCGTGGGCAGACAAGCGGCCATCGTGAGCGGATTCGGCGTCGGCGAGCGGCGCGCCGCGGTCCGAGCGCGGCACCGCGAGGCGCATGCCGGGCACCAGTCGTCGCGGATCGGCCCACGGATTGGCGCGTCGCAGGGCTTGCGGCGTGGTTTCGAACGCAAACGCGATCAGGTGGATATTGTCGCCGGGCTGGACGATGTATTCGTTCGGTGCCGGGTCGTCGCTGTAGGGCGCAAACGGCGTACAGGCGCCGAGCGCGATCGTCGCGACCACCGTGGCAAGACTTTTCGAAACAGATTGCATCGATTGACAAACGACCCGGTTCCCGGCTTGCCCGACCCGACCGCCGCTCGATCGCGAGGCTTTCCGGGCTGCCCGTTGTCTTCGAGTATAGACGCTGTGATTCGAATCGCAGGCCCGGCACCGCTCTACCCGATTCACGCCGATCGGGAAACGCCATCCCCGCGAGCGAAAGATTTCGTTTTGTTTTTGCGCCGTCGCGGCATAGGATTGGCTCGTTACGACCGAATTTGAGCGACCTGCGATGAAAGTCCGACGCATTGGCCTCGACCGCGAAATCGACCCGCTCGGCGGCAGCCCGCCGCGCCGCTCGGCCGCAAGGTTTCCCGCTTCGACCTGAGCCGCGGAGATCGCGATGCTGACCGACGCCCAACTGGCCGAGTTCGACGAACGGGGATTCCTCGTCGTCGAGGGTGTGCTCGCCGACGTCGACCTAGAACCGCTCGAGCGCGAGTACGCGCAACTGCTCGACGACCGGTGTCGCGAGCTGGTCGCGCAGGGCCGCCTCGAATCGAGCCTCGCGGAACTCGATTTCGGCACCCGTTTCGCGCGCACCGTCGCCGCCTGTCCGGACTGCATCGATGCGTTCAACATTTCACTGCCGCTGATCAACGGCGCGGTCGACCCCGCGACCTACCGCGCGCATTTCGGCCCGGCGCTGTTCCACCTGCAGCGCAACGACAGGATCCTCGATCTGGTCGAGGCGATCATCGGTCCCGAGATCGAATCGAGCCCGGTGCAGCAAATGCGGATCAAACCGCCGCAGACAGCGGTCGGCGAGGCCAACGTCGCGCATTCGAACGTCGGCATCACGACCTGGCACCAGGACACGGTCGCGGTGCTGCCCGAGGCCGACGCGACCGAGCAGTTGACGGTCTGGATCGCGGTCACCGACGCCGATCGCGAAAACGGCTGCCTGGTGTCGATCCCCGGCAGCCACCGCGAGGGCAGCCACCCGCACGAGGCCGGCAAGATCGCGCGCGAACCGTCGGTGCCCGAAGCGATCATTGCCGGGCGCACCGGCACGCCGCTGCCGGTCCGGCGCGGCGGCGTCATCCTGTTTCACAAGCAGAACATTCACAGCTCGCTGCCGAACCGTTCGAATCGCCTGCGCTGGAGCGTCGACCTGCGCTACCACCCGATCGGACAGCCGAGCGGCCGCCCGGCCTTCCCCGGCTTCATCGCGCGCAGCCGCAGCAACCCGGCACGCGAGTTACGCGACGCCGAAACCTGGCAACAGAATTGGGAAGCCGCGCGTCGGCGCATCGTCAACGGTGAATACGACGGACCGATTTTCAGGGACTGGCGCTAGCCCCGCAATGGCCCGGCCGTCGGGCGGCGCGGCGAGACCGTTGCAACCTCGACCCTGCGCGCGCACCGCGTCGCCGGTTGCTCGCGGACCGCTTGACCCCTATCATTCGATGAAGCGGATATTCGGTTATATTGGCCGGGTGCACACGGACACGGCGAGCAGCCCGCGGAGGTCACGACCATGAACGCTTCATCCGATACGAATCCGGGTTCCGGACAACAGTCCGGCTTTCCGTTTGCCCCCGAGGGCTGGCACGAGGGCGAAGCCGAGCGGATCGCGCGCGATGAAGGCCTCGAACTCGGCGCCGATCACTGGCAAACGCTGCGCTGCCTGCACGAGTATTTCGCGCGCCATGAAGACCGCGAGATCAGGGTCCGCGAGCTCAAGGACGCGCTCGATGAGGTGTTTCACAACAAGGGCGGCATCCGCTACCTGCATCGCCTGTTTCCGGGCGGCCCGGTCGCGCAGGGTTGCCGGATTGCCGGGCTGCCGGTACCGCCGGGCGCGGTCGACCCGTCTTTCGGCAGCGTGCAATAGCCGCGCGCGAGCCGCGCTTTCGTCTCCAAATTTCGGCGTCAATCCGGGATCGGCCTCGATCCCGGTCGCGCGCTTTGCTCGCGGTCAGTAGTCGGAGTATTCGTTGAATACGCTGACTTCGTCGGCGTTGTTGATCGCAAACACCTTGAAGTCCTGTTTCGGCGCGCCGGGAAAATCCATTCCCGGGGTTCCCGAGGGCATGGCCGGCACGGTCAGCAGGCGGATGTCGTGCTGCGCGGACAGCAGGCGCTTGATGTCCTG
>JBPEYE010000366.1:0-2446 GCA_052030825.1 Gammaproteobacteria bacterium
TTGACCGGCTGCAGCGAAAAGCCGTGGTTCCAGTCCAGCGACGACAGGTGCAGCCGGTAGGGCTGGTCTTTTTCCAGCTCGAGGATCGGGTACCACTGCCACAGGCGGCCGAGCATGTAGACATCGCTGCCGACCGGCGGCTTGACCACCGGGATGCCGGCCTCGGTGCCGACCTGGTATTGCGCGACCATTTCGTCGACGCGTGCCTGGAATTTTTCCGCCGTCGTCTGGTAAGCCTCGCTCGACAGGTTCTGTTTCCCGTACAGGTGCCAGTACGGCATCATCAGGAACATGATCAGGCACCAGATCAGCGCGATGCCGACCCAGATGACTTCCTGTTTGCCGACCGGTGTGCTCCACCAGTTACGCTCGGCAGGGGGCATGAATGAACTCATAACGCTATCTCCTCGGGGCGGTCAGGGAGCAACCGGCAGGGTCGCGACTTCCATGATGCCCCACAGGACGTAGAACACCGTCGGCATCGTGACGCCGATGAACAGCAGCAGGAACGGATTGTCGAGCAGGCGCTGGAAGAACGGCACGCGCTCGGGTCTGGGGAGATCATCGGGAGACGACGGGGCGTTTTCTTCGGTCATGGCATACCTCGTTGACGGGTGTTGCTCGCCGTGCGCGCCGCGGTCGGCCCCGATCCCTCGAAAGCCCATGGAACCGGGCCGGAAAGTCCGCGGCTGGGTGCCGGTCGAGACTATAGACAGAATGCAGGTTACTCCCGCCATCGGATCAATGATTTGACCAATGTCAATTCGACCCCGGCGAGCCGATTGACCTTGATCAAAGCGCGTCCATCGGCCGAGTGATAGCGTGCCGGACTGAGGCTGTCAGCACGGGCGAAGCGGCTTGCGAGGAGAATGTTGGATGGCGTCTCTCGAATGGCGTGACCAGTATCGCACCGGCATCGCCGGCGTCGATAACGAGCACCAAGCGTTGATCGCGCAGATCAACGCCGTGCTCGAGCTGATCGGCCGTGACGCCGAGCAGCAGCGCGTAATCGACGGACTCGGCGACATCTATGGCGCGATCGCGGCGCACTTCGCGCTCGAGGAGCGGATGATGGAACGACACGACTATGCCGAGTATGCCGAGCACAAGGCCGACCACGATCGCCTGCTCGACGAGATCCAGGAGCTCACGTTCGAATTCGAATCCTCGGAGGCGCTCGACCGGGGGGCGTTCATGCAGGGGCTCGCCGACTGGTTCGGCAACCATTTCCAGACCCACGACGCTCGCCTGCACCGGCTGGCGTGGATGCGCGAGCACGACCACGCCAGCCCGTCGAAGATCAAGAAGATGATCCAACATGCGAAAGACCGGCTGCGACATCGCTCCTAGGCGCATAGCGCTCGCCGCGCTGGTCGTGCTGGCCCACTTCGTGTTCGCGCCCGCTGCCGGCGCGGCGGCCGAAAACCTCGCCGGCTTCTACGCGCGCGACGGCAACGACGGTAGCCCGGCGGAAACCGCCGGTAACAATATCTACGTCAAGTTCTTCCCCGATCGCTGGCTCGGTATGCTGTTCATCCCCTACCCCTACGCGACCGGCGTTGACGCCGCGACCGTCGACAAGGTGTTTACCGCGGCGCGCGCGAAAACCACCAGCGCCGCCTATCTCCGCAACCGCTTCGGCCTGCTCGATGAGGCCGCGACCGCGCAGATCGAGCGCTACGGCTATCTCGGCGATCGGATCGCCTTCGACTGCGGCGCCCTTTCGGCCTGCACGATCCGCATAGGCGACGGTTACCTCGAGCTGATCAAACCGGGCGTCATCAATGAGCACATCGTTCGCTACCGCCATGTCGCGCTACCATGAACAGCCTGGTACTCACCCGTGGAGGCCTCGCTGACATGGGCGACTTTCGGCCGTTTCCGATCGGCAGTCTGCTGCTGGTGGCGATCGTGCTGCTGGCGATGCTGGTAACCTGGTGGCTGGTGCGCCCGCCGGCGCCGCCGCCGGCGCTCGAGCCGGTGCTCGAGCGCGAATTTCGCCCGCTTGCACCGTTCCAGTTGAGTCGTCATCGGGCGGCGCCGCTGACCGAACGCGATCTGCTTGGCCAGTGGAGCCTGTTTACCTTCGGCTATCTCGCCTGCGGCGAGGAATGCGCCGCGACGCTGCGCGAACTGGCACGCTTTCACGCCGCGCGCGCCGACGACGCCGAGGCTCAGGTCGCGGCAACCCAGGTGATCTACGTGTCGGTCGACCCCGCACGCGACAGCAGCGAAGGCCTCGCCGAATACGTCGCGCACTTCGACCGCGGCTTCGTCGGCGCGACCGCCGGCCAGGGCCAGATCGACCGGCTCAGCGCGCAGTTCGGCATCGCGCTCCAAGCGTCGGCCGCCAGCGGACCGGCGCGCTACGCGCTCGACGGCGCGATCTACCTGGTCGATCCGTTCGGCCGCCACGTCGCGAGCTTCGCCGCGCCACACTCGGCGG
>JBPEYE010000367.1:0-36423 GCA_052030825.1 Gammaproteobacteria bacterium
AAAGTCTCGCGATACTTGACCGCGATTTCGGCGACGAAAACGCAAGCTTCCGGGTCGTCGCCGTTGACGTGGAAAATCGGCGCCTGCACCATGCGCGCGACCTCGGTGCAGTACAGCGTCGAGCGTACGTCGCGCGGGTTGCTGGTGGTAAAACCGATCTGGTTGTTAACGATGATGTGGATCGTCCCGCCGGTCTTGTAGCCGCGGGTCTTGCACATGTTGAAGGTTTCCATGACCACGCCCTGGCCGGCGAATGCCGAGTCGCCGTGGATCAATACCGGCAGCACGTCGTTGGTGGTGCGGTCGTTGAAGCGCCGCTGGCGCGCGCGCACCGAGCCCTCGACCACCGGATCGACGATTTCGAGGTGCGACGGGTTGAACGCAAGCGCGAGATGCATCGGACCGGAATCGGTGTAGATGTCGGACGAAAATCCCTGGTGGTACTTGACGTCGTAGTTGTAACGCTCGCTGAAATCGATCTTGCCCTCGAACTCGTCGAACAGGTCGCTCGGCATCTTGCCGAAGATGTTGGTCAACACGTTGAGGCGGCCGCGATGCGCCATGCCGATGACGACTTCGTGGGTGCTGGTCACCCCGGCCTGCTGCACGACCCGGTCGAGGATCGGGATCAGCGATTCCCCGCCCTCGAGCGAAAAGCGTTTCTGCCCGATGTAGCGGGTGTGCAGGTATTTCTCCAGGTTCTCCGCGGCGATGATGCGGTCGAGAATCCGGTTGCGTCGGCCCTCGCGGAAATTCGGCCGCCCGAGCGTGGTCTCGAGCTGCACCTGGATCCAGCGTTTCTGCGCGCGATCCTCGATGTGCATGTACTCGCTGCCGACCGAGCCACAATAAGTCTTCTCGAGCCGCTCGATGATCTCGCGCAGCGGCGCGTCCTCGACACCGAACAGCGAACCGGTATTGAATACGGTGTCGAGATCGGCCTCGCCGAGGTTGTTGCCGGCCAGCGTCATTTCCTTGATCTCGGCAATCGGCTGCAGCTCGAGCGGATCGAGGCGGGCTTTCTGATGACCTTTGAAGCGATATGCGTTGATCAGCTGCAGCACCGAGACCTGCTTGGCATCGTGCGCGTGCAGGGCGATATCGCTGATTGGCGCCGCCGCGCGCCGGCTCAACACCGCCGATTTCATCTGCGCCTGGATTTCCAGGTGGTCCGGATCGGGCGCGAGTTCGCCGTTTCTGAGGGCTTTGAACCAGTCTCGCCAGTGTTCGTCGACGTCGTTTTCGTCCTTCAGAAACCGCGAATAGAGCTCTTCGATGAAGACCGCGTTGCTGCCGTAGAGATAACTCTCTTCCTGCATTTTTTTCATGCTCATGGCAATTTTCCTGTCGACGTTTGCATGGTCTGGCGCGGCGATTCAAATTGACTCGAGATAATAGTCGAATCTCGGCGCCTGATTCACGATTGACCCGGCGTTTAACGATGCGGAGAAACCGCCCGAATGTCAACATCGAAAGGCCTTCGACGAGCCTCCGAAATCCGCTGGGATTCGATCGCAACGCTGTTAGAATACGCGCGTTCCCGAACCGGACGGAGCGCATGGCGCAGTACATATACACGATGAGCGGCGTCGGCAAGGTCGTGCCGCCGCAGACCGAGATACTGAAGAACATCTCGCTGAACTTTTTCCCGGGCGCCAAAATCGGCGTGCTCGGCTACAACGGCGCCGGCAAATCGACCTTGCTGCGAATCATGGCCGGGGTCGATACCGAGTTCATCGGCGAGGCGCGTCCGCAACCCGGCATCAAAATCGGCTACCTGCCGCAGGAGCCCGAACTCGACGCGAGTCTCGATGTCCGCGGCAACGTCGAGCAGGGGGTGGCCGAAAGCCGCGATCTGCTCGACCGGTTCAACGCCGTGAATCTGAAATTCGCCGAGCCCATGGCGGATAACGAGATGGATGCGCTGCTCGCCGAACAGGCGGACCTGCAGGAAAAGATCGATGCCGCCGGCGCCTGGGATCTGGAACGCAAGCTCGATGTCGCGGCCGACGCGCTGCGCCTGCCGCCGTGGGATGCAACGGTCGAGCGCCTGTCGGGGGGCGAAAAGCGCCGCGTCGCCTTGTGTCGACTGTTGCTGTCCAATCCCGACATGTTGATCCTCGACGAACCGACCAACCATCTCGATGCCGAGTCGGTCGCCTGGCTCGAGCGCTTCCTGCAGGATTTCCCGGGCACCGTCATCGCGGTCACCCACGATCGCTACTTCCTCGACAATGTCGCCGGCTGGATACTCGAGCTCGACCGCGGTCACGGCATTCCGTGGCAGGGCAACTATTCGTCGTGGCTCGAGCAGAAGGAGCAGCGGCTCGCGCACGAGGAACGCGCCGACAAGGCGCGCCGCAAGACCATGCAGGCCGAACTCGAATGGGTACGCGCCAACCCCAAGGGCCGCCAATCGAAGAGCAAGGCGCGACTCAAGCGCTTCGAGGAAATGAGCTCGCAGGAATATCAAAAACGCAGCGAGACCCGCGAGCTCTACATTCCGCCGGGCCCGCGGCTCGGTGACGTCGTGGTCGAAATCGAGGGCGGCCGCAAGGCCTACGGCGATCGACTGCTCTATCAGAATCTCGACTTCAAGCTGCCGCGCGGCGGCATCGTTGGCATCATCGGTCCGAATGGCGCCGGCAAGACGACGCTGTTTCGTATTATCGTTGGCGAAGCGGCGCTCGACGCCGGCACGCTGACGGTCGGCGAAACGGTCCGGGTCGCCTACGTCGACCAGTCGCGCGACGACCTCGACGGCACGAGGACGGTCTGGGAAGAGGTTTCCGACGGGCTCGACACGATCGTCGTCGGCAATTACGAAGTTCCGTCGCGCGCCTACGTTTCGCGCTTCAACTTTCGCGGACCGGCGCAGCAGAAATACGTCAAGGACCTGTCGGGCGGCGAACGCAACCGGCTGCATCTC
Organism: Gammaproteobacteria bacterium; assembly: GCA_052030825.1. Lineage (GTDB taxonomy): Bacteria > Pseudomonadota > Gammaproteobacteria. Next base: position 2,930 of record JBPEYE010000367.1, read on the forward strand.
GCCAAGTTGCTGAAAAGCGGCGGCAACCTGCTGCTGCTCGACGAACCGACCAACGATCTCGACGTCGAAACCCTGCGCGCGCTCGAGGAGGCCCTGCTCGATTTCCCCGGTTGCGTGGTCGTGATTTCGCACGACCGCTGGTTTCTCGATCGCATCGCGACGCATATCATCGCCTTCGAGGGCAACAGCGAGGTCTATACTTACGAGGGCAATTACTCCGAGTACGAAATGCATCGCAAGCAACGCCTCGGTCAGGACGCCGAGCAGCCGCACCGCATCCGCTACAAGAAACTGGAAGTCTGAATGTCCGAATTCGACCACCTGTTGAAACGGATCGACCAGCTGCTGGACCGGGTCGAAAAAATCCTGCCGGGTCGAACCGAAATTGCCACCGAACCGGGCTACCAGGCCTATCGCTGGACCGCGGCGGGCCTCGAGGGAATCGCAACGGTAGACGAAGTCGATGCCGGCGACCTGCTCCACCTCGAGCGGCAAAAAAACCTGCTGTTTCGCAATACCGCGCAGTTCCTGGGCGGCAAACCGGCCAACAACGCGTTGCTGTGGGGTGCGCGCGGCACCGGCAAATCGTCGCTGATCAAGGCCCAGCTGACCGAATTTCGCGACCAGGGCCTGTGCATCGTCGAAGTGCCGAAAGTCGCGACCAGCGAACTGTTCGAGATCATTCGCCTGCTCGCCGATGACGGGCGCCGCTTCATCATCTACCTGGACGATCTTTCGTTCGAAGCCAACGACGACTCGTACAAGGCGCTCAAGGCCTGTCTCGAGGGTTCGCTGCAACCGCAGCCCGATAACGTGGTCATCTATGCCACCTCCAATCGCCGCCACCTGATGCCGGAATCGATGCAGGACAATCTCGACAGCACCGTCGTCGACGGACAGTTACACCCGAGTGACGCGATCGAGGAAAAAATATCCCTGTCCGATCGCTTCGGCCTGTGGCTATCGTTCCACCCATTCACCCAGGACCAGTACCTCGCCGTGGTCGCGCAAAGCCTCGCCGCGCGCAAGCTCGAAATGGACGAGGACGCACGCATCGAATCGATCCGCTTCGCAACCAGCCGCGGCTCGCGCAGCGGTCGTATCGCGGTCCAGTTCGCCGCCTACTGGGAAAGCCTGCGCTAACGCCCCGCTCCCGCAGCACCTTGCCGGCGCTTGAAATCGCGCCTGCCCCGTGCCAATCTTTAGCAATCGACCGGAGAAAACGCTCGTTGCGTTTGGAGCGCTTCGCTTGGATCTCGCTGAAGAAACCGATCTGCTGCGCAAAATTCCGATGTTTGCGAGGATGGATACGTCGAAGCTGAAGCTGTTGGCGTTCGCGAGCGAAATCGTCGAATTCGACGATGGCGACGTCGTCTTCAAGAGCGGCGACAGCGCCGACTTTGCCTACGTGATCATGGACGGCGCGGTGGATGTCGTGACCGAAACCGATGCCGGACCGGTGGTGAGCTTTACGATCAAGCAAAACCAGCTCATTGGCGAGCTCGGCCTGCTCAATAATTCACCTCGCATCGCAACGCTGATCGCGCACGGCAATCTGCGCGCGATGAAAATCACCGGCGACATGTTTTTCCGCCTGCTGCGCGAAAATTCCGAGGTCGCACTCGACGTCATCCGGATGCTCGCCGACAAGCTGACCCAGACCAACGCCGTGGTCGATAAATTGCAACTGCAGCTCAGCCAGCAGGACCATGCTTGATGACCGACCCGAATTTGGCAGAACTGCTGGGTCGCGACCGGTTTCAGTCGCTGTGGCGGCGTAACCTCGTCGCCGGCGCGCGCGACGACAGCGCCGCGATTCACCAGCGGCTGCTGGACGCTTACCGGGAACCCCAACGCTTCTACCATACCCTCGAACACATCGAGCACTGTCTCGGAATGTTCGAACTGTGCAAGCCCGAACTCGAGCAGCCCGACGCGGTCGAGCTCGCGATCTGGTTCCACGACGCGGTCTACGTCCCCGGGGCAACCGATAACGAGGTTCGCAGCGCCGAGCGGTATCGCGATCACGCCGACGGCGTCCACGCCGACGATTTTGTCGCGCTGGTCATGCGACTGATCCTGGCCACCCTGCACGACGGTAATTCGCTCGACGATGCGGATGCGGACTACATGGTCGACATCGACTTGTCGAGCTTCGGCCTCGACTGGGACGGCTTTCTGCGCGACAGCAAGAACCTGCGGCGCGAACGCCCGGCGGTCAGCGACGAGGATTTTTATCGGAACCAGGGCGACTTCCAGAAACTGCTGCTCGCGCGCGAGCGTTTCTTCCATTCGACGTTTTTCCAGCAACGTTTCGAGCAGCGCGCGCGGGCCAATCTGGCGCGCTACTTCGAGCACCTCGGTGATTCGGACTAGACGCGCGCCGAGGGCTCGGGCGGGTCTTCGACGGTATAGATTCGCACCGGGCGGTTGAGCCCGCGCACCGAGGTTTCACCGAGCTCGCGAAACGTGAACTCGCCTTCCGGAATCTTCGCCAGAGTCGAATCCGAGACGATCAGGCGCGTGCCGTAGTCCTTGTTCAGTTGCTCGAGGCGAGCGGTCAGGTTGACCTGGTCGCCATGCACCGTGTAACCGACGCGGTCGCCCGAGCCGACCAGCCCACCGACGACCATTCCGGTATTGATGCCGATGCGGGTGTTGAAGACGATGCCCTCGCCGAACTCGACGCCGTCGAGCACCCGCTGGATCGCGAGGGCCGCGCGCACCGCGTTGCTGGCGTGGTTGGCGTCGGGTTTCGGCACGTTGAAGGTCGCAAGCACGGCGTCGCCCTGGAACTGGCTGATGACGCCCCCGTATTCGCCGATCGGACCGGCGATCACGGTGAAGTAATGGTTGAGCGACTCGATCAACTGTTCCGGCGGCACCGTCTCGCTAATCGACGTAAAGCCCTCGATGTCGGTAAACAGGATCGTTGACTCGCTGACCTCGCCCTTGCCGGTGATCGCACCCTCCTCCGACGATATCACGCGCTGGGCGACTTCCTGAGGCACGAAGCGTGACAGGTCACGCGCGGCGCTGCCCTCGATGACCGACTCGGCGAGCAGGTTGCGCGCGCGGTGCAGCGCCAGCGCGAGCACGCCGGTTACCATCAGTATCGACACGACCTTGTCGAACTCGGCGCCGATCAGCACCGAGTTCGACGTCATGTACTCGACATAGTCGCGCGTGATCATGTCGCGCGCCGGGTCGGTGGCAAGGACGTAACCGACCATCAGCAGCCAGCCGATGGCCGCGCTGATACCGGTGGAAACGACGAAACGCGGGTCGAAATGCAGCGCACGAATGCTGATGAAGATGAACAGGTAGAGCAAGGTGGGCGCCTTGAGGTAAAACGACGGGGGCTGTTCGTACTGCAGGTGAAAGCTCCAGATCAGGGCCAGCAGTAACGCGATGTCGACAACCGACGACAGGTAGAGCATCCAGTCGGGCAGCCTGCGATGAATCGCGAGATAGAACCGGATCAGGCTGAATCCCAGATAGACCGACAATACCCAGGGCACCGGTGCGAAGTCGGCTTCCTGCGAAAAGGTCTTCGGCGCGATTGCGTAAAGCAGTCCGAAAATCGTGACGATGACGAGCTGGATGATGCTGATCAGGACTTCGCTGCGTTCCTGCTGGTCCTGGATCGAGCGGCGCAGACGGTCCGGCAGGCGTTCGTCGCGGTACTTGCCTCGCAGCAACGGCAGCGAGGCGAGGAATCGGCCATTCGCCAGCTTGTCAGTCAAACTCGGTCTCCACGAGACGCCCGCCGCAATATGACCTTATGACCCGCTCGCTTGTCAATAATTCCGATGCCCCGGACAATTGTTGATTTACGACAGTGCGTTTTCTGAAAAATCAGTGTAGTCTGCGCTTGCTGGGCTAATCGCAAGCGATAATCATGACGGCAAGACTGGAACAGTCCCGGATTCTGATTTACAGCCACGATACGTTTGGCCTCGGTCACCTGCGGCGCTGTCGCGCGATCGCGCATTCGCTGGTCGGACATTTCAAGGGCCTGTCGGTACTGATCCTGTCGGGATCGCCGATCATCGGCAGCTTCGACTTCAAGGCGCGCGTCGATTTCGTGCGCATCCCCGGGGTCATCAAACTCAAGGACGGCGCCTATACGTCGCTCGGTCTGCACATCGATCTCGAACAGACGCTGCAGATGCGCGAATCGATCATTTACCACACCGCGCGCATGTTCAAGCCCGACATTTTTCTCGTCGACAAGGAGCCGACCGGCCTGCAGGGCGAAGTCAAAAGCACGCTCGAACTGATGCGCCAGCAGGGTGCCGCCAACATTCTCGGCCTGCGCGACGTGATGGACGAACCGTCACAGCTGCGCGCCGAATGGGAACGCAAGCAGGTCGCGCCGGTGCTCGAGGAACTTTACGACGACATCTGGGTTTACGGCCTTGCCGAAATGGGCAGCCCGATCGAGGGACTCGGCCTGTCGTCGATCGTGGAGCGCAAACTCGCCTTCACCGGCTACCTCGACCGTGAAATTCCGAGCGACCGCAACTGGGTCGCACCGATCGATCTCGACGACCCCTATATTCTGGTCACCGCCGGCGGCGGCGGCGACGGGGTCGAGCTCGTCGACTGGGTCGTTCGCGCGCTCGAGTCGGGCGCCAGCGGCATTCCGCGCACGATCATCGTCACCGGGCCGTTCATGCCACCGGCCGACCAACAGCGTTTCCACGAGCGCTGCGAGGCGCTTCCGCGGGTCGAGATCCTGACTTTCGACAGCCATATCGAGCTGTTGATGCAGCGCGCGCTCGGGATCGTCGCGATGGGCGGCTACAACACCTTTTGCGAAATCCTGACCCTCGACAAACCCGCGCTGATCGTGCCGCGATCGGTACCGCGCCAGGAGCAGCTGATTCGTGCCGAACGCGCGCTGCAGCTAAACCTGATCCGAATGCTCGACCCGAGCGGCGAGCGCGACGCCGGGGTCATGGCGGCGGCGCTCGCGGAACTCCCGTACCAGCCTCGGCCGTCAGCCCGTCGCGTCGCGGGATTGCTCTCGGGCCACGACAATATCGCCGAAATGGTGCGGCTCTACCTCGAACCGAAAACCCAGCAAGAGAGCCTGTTTGCCTGATTCGGGCGCCGGCCTTACCGCCCATGTCCGTGATGATCTACGTTCAGCACCTGCTCGGTGTCGGCCACCTGCAGCGCATGCTGACGCTGGCGGCCGGTCTCGCCGCCGAATTCGACGTCGCGCTGGTGTCCGGCGGGATGCCGACCAGCGCGTCCGCCCCGGGGATCCGATTCATCCAGCTCCCACCGCTGCGCAGCGTCGATGCCCGCTTTGTCGACCTCGTCGACGCCGAGGGCAAACCGATCGACGATGACTTCAGGGCGCGCCGCCGCGCTGCGCTGATCGATGCCTACCGTGAGCTGCGGCCGCACCTGCTGCTGACCGAAACCTTCCCGTTCGGCCGGCGGATGCTGCGTTTCGAGCTGATTCCACTGCTCGAGCTTGCGCGTGACGACCCGAACTGCCGCATTATCGCAGCTTCGATTCGCGACATCCTGCAACCCAAATCCAAACCCGGTCGCAACCGCGAAATCTGTGACCTGGTCATGCGCTACTACGACTACATACTCGTCCACGGCGATCCCGACCTGGTCCCGCTGGCGGCCAGCTTTGCGCCGGCCGCCGAGTTCGCCGCCAAGATCGCCTATAGCGGCTATCTGCACCGCGGCGCGACGGCGTCCGCGGCGGCCGACAGGCGTACCGGCGAGGTCGTCGTATCCGCCGGCGGCAGCGATACCGGCCTGGCGCTGCTGCGCTGCGCGCTCGATGCGCGGCCGCGCTCGAAGCTGGCGGCGGCGCCCTGGCGAATCCTGGTGAGCCCGGCGATCGGTGAAACCGACTTCGGCACGCTCGTCGACCGCGCCAGCGACGGCATCACGGTCGAACGCAACCGCCCCGACTTTCCCGCGTTGCTCGCCAGCGCGCGGCTGTCGATTTCGCAGGCCGGCTACAATACGGTTTCCGAACTACTCGGCGCCGGCGTGCCGGCGGTGCTGGTGCCGTTCGCCGACGCCGGCGAAATCGAACAAACGCTACGCGCGCGCGCGCTGGCCGAGCGCGGCCGTGTCGTCTGCATCGCGGCGGCGGATCTCGATCCCGGGCGCCTGGCCGCGGCAGCAACGCAGGCCTTGGCGAGACCGACCGATTTCACCGTCGATCTCGACGGCATCGATCGCAGCGTCGAAATCGTGCGGCGCTGGCTTGCACTGGCGGGAAATTCGGCATGACGCCGCAGCGGGCCGCGTGGCATTGGCTCGCGCGCGAGCTCGACCGCTGGGGTGAGGCCGGCTTACAAGCCCGTTTCTGGTGGCGCGACGACGACGCCAGCAGCCCCGGACCGAAACTCGACCGGCTCGCCGAGCTGTCCGCGACGCATGGGGTGCCGCTCGCGCTGGCGGTGATTCCGCACCGCGTCGATGCCGGCTTTGGCGGCTGGCTCGAAGCCTGGCCGTTGCTGACGGTGCTGCAACACGGCTTCGCGCATATCAACCACGCCGGCGCCGGCGACCGCAGCATCGAACTCGGCGGCAATCGACCGCCGGAGCGCACGCTCGCCGACCTCGCCCGGGGCCATGCGCGCCTCGTGCAGGTGTTCGGCGCGCACTTCGTGCCGGTGCTGGTGCCGCCGTGGAACCGGATCGCAACCAGTCTGTTACCGGAGTTGTCGCCACTGGGCCTGAGCGGCCTGTCGACGATGCGCGTGCGCAAGACGGCGCGGCCGGCCGCCGGTCTGCTGCAGGTCAATGCGCACCTCGATCCGGTACACTGGCGCGGCGATCGCGGGTTCATCGGCAGCTATCCGTCGATCGCGATCCTGGTTCAACATCTGCTCGCGAAGCGGACCGGCTATCGCGATCGCGACGAGCCGACCGGATTGCTGACCCACCATCTCGCGCAAAACGAGGCGGTCTGGCGCTTTACCGAGCGCCTGCTGTTATTCGTCGACGAACACCCGGCGGCCGAGTGGATCGGCGCGCCGGAAATCTGGCCGTGAGGCGCCGGCTCGCCGCCGTTCCGAACCGGTCGCGCCGTGGCGCATCGATCCCGGCTTTACGACGCTTTGGCGAGTCCGGGTGTGCCTTCGAGCCGCGCGGTCAGCGAATCGATGCCGCGCTGCATCGAAAACTCGCGGGTCACGAAAGCCTGGCCGTTACGCGCGATTCGCGCACGCTCGTCCGGATCGCGGATCAGGCGCTCGAGCGCATCGCGCAACGCGTCGGGGTCGTCCGGTGCGACCAGGTAACCGGTATCTTCATGGCCGATCAGTTCCGGGATCCCGGACAGGCGGGTCGACAGGCACGCGACACCCTGACTCTGCGCTTCCATTAACACGTTTGGCAAGCCGTCGCGATCGCCGTCGGCCGAGATCCGACTCGGCAGGACGAACAGATCGGCGGCGCCGTATTCGGCGAAGACGTCGCGCTGCGGCCGCCCGCCGAGCCAGGCGACACGATCGTCGATAGCGAGTTCACGCGCCTGCTGTTTGAGCGCATCGAGCAGTTCACCGCGGCCAATGTGGGTAAACCGCCAGTGCAGCCCGGCGGGCAGCGCGGCAAGTGCGTCGAGCAGCACCGCGTAGCCCTTTTTGTCGACCGCGCGACCGACGCTGAGCAGGCGTACCGGGGCCGCCGGATCGCTGCCGTCGCGCCCCGAATTCGAAACCGGCCGCGGCGGGATTCGCTCGAAGTCGAGGCCGTGATACAGCAATTCGACCCGGTCGCTCGCCGGCGCGAGTGTCGCCAGGTAGTCGTGGTTGACGCGGGTACAGGTCACTGCCCACTGCGCGCTCGCCAGTTTCTCGCGCAATTCCCATTCCGGCAGCGTCCAGATGTCCTTGGCGTGCGCCGACAGGCTCCAGCTGCGACCGCTGATCAGGCTTGCGTAGCGACTGACCGAGGCCGGGGTGTGCATGAAGTGGGTATAGTAATGCTGCACCGAGTCCGGCAATTCGCGCGCCATGACCATCGCCTGCGCCAGCCGGCGCGCGCGGTTCGCGGTCGGATCGCGACGCCAGTCGCGGACGAAGACGGCGAGCGCGCGCCAGAAGCCGCGCCGCGGCAGGCACCACAGCAACGCTCGCAGCACGCGCATCGGTTCGTCCCGCGCGTATTCGGGCAGATACAGCACCGGCGCCTCGATTTCATCGTGAATCGGATGGGTCGCGGGATCGTAGGGTTGCCGCAGCGAAACGATGCACAGCTCGAAGCCGCGCTGCTCGAGCGCACGGATCTCCTGGGCGATGAAGGTTTCCGAAAGGCGCGGATAACCCTTCAACACGAGTGCAAGCCTGGCCGGCATCAGCGCAATTTGATCTCGAACGGTTGATGCGCGATAGTACACCCGCACACAGGACCGGGCCAGCCGATACCGGTCGATTCGACGAGGCGAACAAGAACGCGATAACCGATCAATGGAACCGTCGATCTTCAGGTACATCTGGACGCACAGCAAGCGAGATCAAATCATCCTCGTGCTGTTGTCGGTCGTGACCCTGCCGCTGGTCTACATCACCCTCGAACTGCCGAAGAAAATCGTCAACCTGCTGGAAGGCATGGCCTTTCCCGACAGCGTGTTCGGTTACGAAGTCGATCGCCTGTCTTACCTGATGCTGCTGAGCTTCGCCTTTCTCCTCGTGGTGCTGGCCAACGGCGGTCTCAAGTACGTCATCAACGTGTTTCGCGGCTCGCTCGGCGAGCGCGTGCTCAGGCGGTTTCGCTACGAGCTGTTCGAGCGCATCCTGCGTTTTCCGCTGCCCTTCTTCAAGCGGGTTTCACAGGGTGAGCTGCTGTCGATGATTACCGCCGAGACCGAACCGCTCGGCGAGTTCATCGGCGAATCGTTTTCGCTGCCGGTATTTCAGGGTGGGATCCTGTTCACTTACCTGTTCTTCATATTTCAGCAGGATCTGCTGCTCGGCCTGGCTGCGATCGCGCTCTACCCGTTCCAGATCTGGGTGATTCCACGCCTGCAGCGGCGCGTCAACGAGCTGGCCAAACAGCGCGTCGCCACCGCGCGAAATCTGTCGGGGCGTATCGGCGAGACGGTCTCCGGCATCACCGACGTGCACGCCAACGACACGACCCATTTCGAGCGCGCGCACATCGCGCAGCGCCTCGGGCTGATCTACCTGATTCGCTTCGATATCTACAAGCGCAAGTTCTTCATCAAGTTTCTGAATAACTTTCTCGCGCAGCTGACGCCGTTCTTTTTCTATTCGATCGGCGGTTATTTCGTGCTGCGCGGTGATTTGTCGATCGGCTCGATGGTCGCGGTACTGGTTGCCTACAAGGACCTGTCGGGACCGTGGAAAGAATTGCTGCGCTACTACCAGCGCAAGGAAGACATGAAGGTCAAATACACGCAGGTCATCCAGCAATTCGATTCGCCCAATATGATCGATCCGCGAATCCTCGACCAGCAGCCGGATTCGCTGGATCTGCCGGCGCGCGAAATCCAGGCAAACAACCTGCGCTACAGCGAGGACGGCCTCTACTTCAGTATCGATGGCACCAGTTTCAGGTTTCCGTTGGAGCAGCACTGTGCCGCGGTCGGGCTCGGCAACAGCGGCAAGGACGAACTGGCTTACCTGATGGCGCGCCTGATCAACCCGAGCTCCGGCAGCATGACCGTTGGCGACTGGAAGCTGGACGAAGTCGCCGAAGCGATCACCGGCCAGCGTTTCAGCTACGTCGGCCAGAACGCGTTCCTGTTCAACGGCAGCGTGTTCGAAAACCTCTGCTACGCGCTCAAGCACCAGCCGCTGCCGCTCGCCGACGAGGCGCTGACGCCCGAACGCCGGCACGAGCGCGAACTGGCGGAGAAAGCCGGCAACTCGCCGAACCGCTACGACGACGAGTGGGTCAACCTCGCCGCGCTCGGCCTCGACAGCGAGGATCAGTTGATCACGCGCATTATCGAGGTGCTCGAATGCGTCGAGCTCGACGAGGAAATCTACCAGTTCGGGCTGCAGGCCCACGTCGATCAGACCACCGAGGCGGGGCTTGCCGCGCGCGTCATGCAGGCGCGCGCGCAGCTGCGCGACCGACTCAAGGATCCTGCAGTTGCGCGACTGGTCGAACCCTTCGACCAGGAGCGCTACAACCTGAACATGGCGGTCTCGGAAAACCTGCTGTTCGGCACGGTTTACGGCGACGGCGTCAACGCCGAGCAGATTATCGAGCAACCCGGAATCCAACAGATTCTCGACGAAACCGGCCTCAGCCAGGCATTTCTCGAAGCCGGCGCGCAGATCACCGAGATCATGCTCGACCTGTTTTCCGACGTCGAGCCCGGTAGCGAGTTGTTCGAACAGTTCAGCTTCATCGACGCCGACGACTTACCCGAATTCAACCAGCTGCGCAACGATATTCGCCAACAGGGGCTCGAAAACCTGCCGCAGCCGAGCCAGCGCCGCCTGATGTCGCTGCCGCTCAAACTGATCGTCGCGCGCCACCGGCTCGGCCTGATCACCGAACCGATTCAGCAAAAAATTCTCGAAGCCCGCGGCCGCATCCATGAGCTCGCGCAAAAAGAGGCCCTCGGTATCGAGTTCTTCGACGAGGGCAGCTACAACCCGCGCATCTCGGTGCAGGACAATATCCTGTTCGGCAAGCTTGCCTACGGCCAGGCGCACGCCCAGGAAAAAGTCAGCGCACTGATCGCCGACGTCGTCGTCTCGCTCGACTTGCGCAACGACATCATTCGCGCCGGGCTCGGTTACGAGGTTGGCGTCGGCGGCGGCCGCCTGTCGACGATCCAGCGACAAAAGCTCGGCGTCGCCCGCGCGCTGCTCAAGCAACCCGATCTGCTCGTCCTCAACGAGGCCCTGTCCAGCTTCGACAGCGCCAGCGAGCGGCGTCTGATCGACAATATCCGGCAGGCGATGAAATCGCGCGGAATCCTGTGGGTTCTCGGCCGGGTTCAGTTCGCCGAAGCCTTCGATTCGGTCATGGTCATGGAACGCGGCAAGCTCGTCGACCAGGGTAATTTCGAAGACCTGCAGCGCGACAGCGAGCACTTCCGCCAGCTGCTCGCGGCCGAGTAAGCCACTAGTCGCGCCGCAGGTACAGGTGTGGCGCGACCCGGCGATCGATCCACTCGCGCCGGAGCCCACCGAGCAGGCTGCCGAACTGCAGCCGCGGCGGCGGATCGAAAGCGGTGAGCCCGGCCGCGCCGGCCGCGAACAGAAGACTGCTGCGCGTAAAGCAATTGATGTGCTCGAGGGGGTGGATCGCGTCGAGATCGGGCGACCAGCCGTGTTGCGCAAGACGCGCCGCAACGCCGCGGCCGTCAGGCACGCGCAGGTGCATAATCCCCCCCGAAGCGAGTCGCGCCGCGAGCTCGGCGAGGCAGGCGCGTGGATCGGGCACGTGCTCGAGTACCTGGCTGGCGAGGATGAAATCGTAGCGTGGCCCTGCCGCCGGCAATCGGTCGATGGTAGCGACGCCGAGTTCGCGCGCATGCGCGCGGCGTGCCGCCGATGGTTCGAATCCCTCGACCGCGTAGCCGTGCGCCGTGGCCATGCGCGCCCAGTAACCCCAGCCCATACCATAGTCGAGGACGCGAACTTCGCCCGGCGGGCGTGCGATCAGGCGCGCGAGTGTCTGGACCTGGCCGGCGTACTTGGCGAAAAGTTTTGCCGGCGCGTGTTGTTTTTTCGCGAGACTCGCGGCGGTATCGATCCATTCGTCGTAGAGCGCCTGCATCCCGGCCGGGTCGAGGATCGGGTCCTGGTAGAGCAGCCCGCAGCGCGCGCAGGCGACGACACGGTAGCTGGCGCCGGCAAGTGCCGCCAGCGGCACGCGGCCCGCGTAAAACCGTCCGATGAACGTCGCCAGCCGTTCATCGGCGAAGTCGATCTCGCACAGCACGCGGGCATCGAGCGCCGCGCAAACCGGGCAGGCGTCGCGCGCTTCGAAACCGATCGCCATGATTTACTTGTACGGATCGGCCGCGTCGCGTAAGCCGTCGCCGAAAAAATTGAAGGTCAGGATCACCAGCACGACCGGCACCACCGGGAACAGCAGCCACGGATAAAGCGCAACGACGTTGATGTTTTGCGCTTCATTGAGCAATACGCCCCAGCTCGTTACCGGCGGACGTAAACCGAGACCGAGAAAACTCAGCGCGGTTTCACCGAGGATCATCGCCGGTACCGACAGCGTCGCCGATGCAATCAGGTGGCTCATGAAACCCGGCAACAGGTGACGGCCGATAATACGGCCCGGCTTCGCGCCCATCAGCTCGGCGGCGGCGCAGTAATCCTCCTCGCGCAGCGACAACAGTTTCGAGCGGACCGCGCGCGCGAGCCCGGTCCAGTCGAGCAGCGCAAGAATCACCGTGATGCCGAAGAAAATCAGGATCGGGCTCCAGTTGACCGGCAGCACCGCCGACAAGGCCATCCACAGCGGCAATTCCGGAAACGAGCGAATGACCTCGATCAGGCGCTGCACCGAGGCGTCGACCCAGCCGCCGTAGTATCCCGCCAGCCCGCCGATGACGATGCCGAAAAAAAAGCTGATCGCGATGCCGACCAGGCCGATCGTCAGCGAGATGCGCGCGCCGTAGGTGATCCGCGAAAACATGTCGCGCCCGAGCCGGTCGGTGCCGAGCAGGAAAAAGGTGCCGCCCTCCGGTGGGCAGACCAGGTGGAATCGCGCCTCGAACAGGCCCCAGAAGCGGTAAGCGTCGCCCTGACAGAAAAATCGCAATGGCAGGACCTGGTCGCGGTTGACCGGGTAGGTGCGCTTGAGCAGCTCGAGATCGAGTTCATAGCCGCGACCGTAGACGAACGGACCAATGAACTCGCCTTCGTGGAACAGGTGCACGCGCTGCGGCGGTGCGTAGATGTACTCCGTGTGCCGCGTATGCAGGTTATACGGCGCGATGACCTCGCTGAACATGATGCTGAGGTAATTGAGCGCCAGGATGACCCCGCAAATCACCGCCAGCCGGTGGCGGCGCAGCTTCCACCACATCAATTTCCACTGCGATGCGAGGTAGTAATTTTCCTGCGCCGGGGTCAGCGCCTCGATCGAGTGCGGATCGAAGGGTTCGCGCGAGACGTAATGCTCGGTCGTCATCGTGCCACGCCTCCACCGAGGCGGATGCGCGGATCGAGCAGCGCGAGCAGGATGTCGGACACGAGTACGCCGATCACGGTCAGCAGTGCGAGAAACATCAGGAACGAGCCGGCGAGGTACATGTCCTGGCTTTGCAACGCCGATAGCAGGATCGGTCCCGTGGTCGGCAGCGACATGACCACGGCAACGATCTCGGCGCCCGAAATGACCTGCGGCAACAGGTTACCGATATCTGCGACAAAAAAGTTCAGCGCGACCCGGAGCGGGTATTTGGCGAGCAGCTTTCCCGGCGGCAGGCCCTTGGCGCGGCCGGTGACGACGTACTGCTTTTGCAGCTCGTCGAGCAGGTTGGCGCGCAGCCGCCGGATCATGCCGGCGGTGCCGGCGGTGCCGATAACAATGACCGGGATCCACAGGTGTTCGAGTATCGACTTGACCTTGTCCCAACTCCACGGCGCGTCGATATACTCCGGGTCCATCAGGCCGCCGATGCTGGTACCGAAGGTGACATTGGCGAAATACAGCATCACCAGCGCAAGCAGGAAATTGGGCGTCGCGAGACCGAGAAAGCCAAGCGTCGACAGGCCGTAGTCGCCCCAGCTGTACTGGTGGGTTGCCGAGTAGATGCCGATCGGAAACGCGACCGCCCAGGTGAACAGGATCGTCGCGATCGAGATCAGCACGGTCAGCACGAGGCGATCGCCGACGACCTCGGTGACCGGCAGGTTGTACTCGAACGAGTAACCGAAATCGCCCTGCAGCATGCCGGTCAGCCAGTACCAGTACTGCAGCGGCAGCGGCTGGTCGAGTCCGTATTCCTCGCGTAGAAACTGGATTTGCTGCTCGTCGACGGACTCGCCCTGCGCCTGCAGCTCGGCGATGTAGCTTTCGAGGTAATCGCCCGGCGGCAACTGGATGATGACGAACACGAGAACGCTGATCACGAGCAGCGTCGGGATCATCGTCAGCAGGCGGCGCAGCACGTAGGCCGCCATCAACGCCGCGCCTCGTCGAACCAGAAACAGTCGGGACGGTAGATACCGAAATAGGCGCCCGGACTGAACACGTAAAAGCCCTGCTCCGGCACGTTGCGCAGATGCTTGCTGACGACGACCGGATGCGGCACCTGGTTGACGGTGCCGATGGTAAAGACCTGGTCGCGATGAATCTCGAGCATCCGGTGCCAGATCGCCGCGCGATCGGCGGATTCGGTAGCACGCCGCCAGGCGGCGTTGAGCTCGGCCAGTTCGAGCACCTCGGGCTGGGTCGGCGCCTCGCCACTGCGGCCGTCCGACTCGTACCAGGCGCCCCACTTCGGCCACTGGTACTGGTACTTCGAGGTCGGCGCGAGTTCGTGCGGGCTCGTGTCGGCGGTCGGGATACCGTTCTCGAGCCCTTTCCAGATGCCCATGATCGCATCGCCCGCGAAGATCCGGTTGCGGAATACTTCGCGCGTCGACGGCACGCTGTAGAGCTTGATCCCGGCCTGCAGCCAGCTGTCGTGAATCAACTCGAGCACGTCGGTTTGCTCGGTGCTCTCGCCGGCGGTCTGCACGAGGATCTCGAGCGGCCGACCGTCGGGCAGCAGGCGCACACCGCGGTTATCGCGTTCGATGAGGCCGAGCGCGTCGAGCAGCGCGTTGGCGCGCGCAAGATCGAACTCGGCCCAGGCATCGCGATACGACGGGCGAAACAGCGGGCTCGCCGGCAACACGGTGTTGTTGCTTTCCTCGACCAGCCCGAAGTAAACCACCTGGTTGATCTCGAAGCGATGAATCGCCAGCGACAGTGCGCGCCGAAAGCGCACGTCCCGCAACAGTTGGCGAAAGACCTCGTCATTGGTATTGAGGTTCGGATACAGCGCCATTTGCGAGCCGCTCGCGGTTTGCCAAAGGCGCACGTCGAACGCGTTGCGTTTCGCCGCGGTCTTGAGGAAAGTAAAATTGTCCATCCGCAGGTAGCGCGCCTGCAGATCGGCCTCATCGGCGCCGGCCTTGGCCGGTACCAGTTTGCTCGACGCGATGTTGACGACGACCCGGTCGATGTACGGCAGTTGCCGACCGTTGACATCGATCCGGTGATAATAGGGATTGCGCTCGAAGACGAAACGCTCGGACGGCGGATAGGTGCGGTTGACCCACGGTTGCAGCGACGGCAAATCGGGATTGGTTGCCTTGTACGGCCGATCGTGGCTGACGTGCACCCCCATCCAGTTGCGCTTGCCCGCCTCCTCGATCATGGCTTCCAGCCTGTCGGGATCCTGGTAGCGAGCGTGGAACTGTCGCAGGTAGTGGGCCGGCTTGTAAATATAGAGCGGGCTCGGCCCGGCCAGCGCCGGCAGGAAATGCGGATTCGGTTTCGACCAGCCGTAACGCACCGTGTGCGCATCGATGATTTCTACCGTCGGCAATTCACCGTCGACGATCAGCTGTACCGGCGGACCGCCTTTGGACAGTTCCGGGTTCAGCGCGACGTCTTCCCAGTAGTAGCGAAAATCCTCGCTGGTAAACGGGTGCCCGTCGGACCACCGATGGCCGCGCCGCAGGCGTAACGTGAACACCCGGTTTTCGAAAACTTCGAAACTCGCGAGCAGGTCGGCGCGGAGCTCGAGTGACGGCGAATATCCGACCAGCCTGGCGTAGCCGTAAACCACGACCTGACGAATGTCTTTCTGCTTGCCCATCAGCAGGCGCAATTCGCCGCCGTGTTGGCCGGCGGACTGCCCGGGCATGAAATTCGCGACCTGATAGTCCTGCGGCACCCGCGATCCGACCGGTGGTAATTCGCCGGCTTCGACCTGCGCCGCCAGGAACGGGGTTTCGACCAGCTCGATTTGCGCGCGCGCTGCCGGTAACAACAGCAACCCGGCAAGCACCAGTGAAAGCGCCCGAATCATGCCGCGATCTCCGCCGCGGTAACGCCCGCGGCGACGCGAACGAAGTGCCCGCCACCGAGCGCGATAAAATCGGTCGCCGCCTCATCGTCGATCGTGAACGGTGCCGGCCACAGCGCAGGCACCGATGCGGCGCCCTCGGTAATCGCGGTAAAGTCGAGCGGCTGCGACAGTTCCGGGTGCGGAACCGCCGATAACAGGGCGCGGGTATACGGATGCACAGGATTGGCGAACAGCGCGTCGCGCGGCGCGAGTTCGACGATTCGCCCGGCGCACATGACCGCGATCCGGTTGGCGATGTAGTGCACCACCGCCAGGTTGTGCGAAATGAATACATAGGTCAGCCCCAGCGCCTGCTGCAGGTCCTTGAGCAGGTTGAGTACCTGCGCCTGGATCGACACGTCGAGCGCCGACACCGGTTCGTCGCAGATGATCAGGTCCGGTTGCAACGCGAGCGCGCGGGCGATGCCGATGCGTTGCCGTTGTCCGCCGGAAAAGCTGTGCGGGTAGCGATTCAGGAACCGCGGATCCAGGCCGACCAGGCGCATCAGCTCGGTCGCCATCTCGCGCTGATAATCGCCGTCGCCAAGCTGATGGACGACCAACGGTTCGCGCAAAATGTCGAAAATCGTCATCCGCGGGTTCAGCGCGCTGTACGGATCCTGGAATATGAACTGCATCTTGCGCCGGAACGCGAGCAGTTCGTCGCCGTCGAGCGCGCGCACGTCGATGGCGCCGGCACCGTCGTGATAAACGATCTCGCCCCGGTCGGGCACGATCGCGCGCATGACCATCTTCGACAACGTCGTCTTGCCGCAACCGCTCTCGCCGACCAGGCCGAAGCATTCACCCCGCTCGACGTCGAAACTGGCGCGGTCGACCGCGAGCAATTCACGCACCCCGCTGGCCGCCCACTCGCCGCGCAGCCGGTAAGTCTTGCTGAGATCGCGAATCCGCAGATGCGGCGCGTCGACGTCGCTGGGTCGCGGCGCACCGCGCTTGTGGATCAGCGCGCCGGTTTCGGTGTGAATTTCGCGCACCGGGACGAGACGTTCTCCGGGGGCAAGATCGAAGCGCGGCACCGCGCGCAGCAGGGCCTTGAGGTAGTCGTGTTGCGGACTTTCGAAAAGCGCGCGTAGCGGGCCCGCCTCGACGACGCGGCCGTGGTACATGACGACGACGCGATCCGACATGTTGGCGACCACGCCGAGATCGTGCGTGATTAGCAGCAGGGCCATGCCGAGTTCCGCCTGCAGCTCCTTGATGAGCTTCAGAATTCGCGCCTGGATCGTGACGTCGAGGGCGGTCGTCGGCTCGTCTGCGATCAGCAGCGCCGGATGACAAATCAACGCCATCGCCAGCATCGCGCGCTGGCGCAACCCCCCCGACAGCTCGAACGGGTACATGCGCATCGCGCGCGCCGGGTCGGGAAAACCGACGTGCTGCAGCATCACCTCGGTCAGTCGCAGGCCTTCCCGACGGCTCGCGTCGCGATGCAGGAACAGGGCTTCGCTGACCTGGTCGCCGATCGTATGCACCGGTGACAGCGAGGTCATCGGTTCCTGGAATACGATCGAGATGCTGCCCCCTCGAATTTCGCGCATTTGCGAACTGTCGGGATCGAGCCGGGTGATGTCGACGAACTTGCCGGCGTCCGGATGGCGGAACAGGATTTCGCCCTGGGTAATTCGCGCATTGTTCGGCAGGATGCCCATGATCGCCTGCGAGGTCACGGATTTACCCGACCCCGATTCGCCGACCAGGGCAACGGTTTCGCCCGGGAGCACGCCGAACGAAACCTCGGCGAGTGCCGTCACCGGGCTGTCGTGCAACAAAAAGTCGACCGCCAGCCGGTTGACCTCTAGCAGGAATGACTGGGACCCGGCGTCGCTGATGGGAAACTCCTCGAACGAGCCCTGCGCGGGGCTCTTATCGTTTTATCGCCGATTCATTGTATCCGGTAATATTCGCGGTACCAATCGGCAAATCGAGCGAGTCCCTGCGCCAGCGACACCCGCGGCCGATAGCCGGTGTCGGCGGCCAGCGGCGCGATATCGGCGAAGGTTGCCTCGACGTCGCCCGGTTGCGCCGGCAACAATTCCCGCGTCGTCGTCTTGCCGAGCGAACGCTCGAGGAGATCGATGTAATCCAGCAGGTCGACCGGTTCGCCGCGGCCGATGTTATAGATTCGCCATGGTGCGCGGCTGCCGGCCGGGTCCGGGTCGAGGCCCGACCATTGCGGATCGCCGGTCGGAACCCGGTCGAGGCACAGCAGCACGCCGTCGACGATATCGTCGATGTAAGTGAAATCGCGACGGTGACGTCCTTCGTTAAAAACGCGGATCGGTTCGCCGCGGGTAATCGCATTGGCGAACAGAATCGGCGACATGTCCGGCCGGCCCCACGGACCGTATACCGTGAAGAAGCGTAACCCGGTGGCAGGCATGCCGTACAGGTGACTGTAACAATGTGCCATCAGCTCGTTGGATTTCTTGGTTGCGGCATACAGCGAGATCGGGTGATCGACATTGTCGGAGGTCGAGAAGGGCATCTTCTCGTTGGCGCCGTAAACCGAGCTCGACGACGCGTAGACGAGATGCTCGATCGCGTTGTGACGGCAACACTCGAGCAGATTGGCGAAAGCGACGAGATTACTGTTGACGTAGGCTGCCGGGTTTTCGAGCGAGTAACGTACCCCGGCCTGCGCCGCGAGGTGGGCGACGCGATCGAACGATTCGCCCTTGAACAGCCGCGCGAGCGCGTCGCCATCGGCCAGGTCGAGGCGCTCGAGTCGAAACGACTCATGCGCCGCCAGGCGGTCGGCGCGCGCCTGCTTCAGCTCGACGTCGTAATAAGCGTTGAAATTATCGACGCCGACGACGGACTCGCCGCGCGCGCACAGGCGCTCGGCGACCGCGGCGCCGATGAACCCGGCAGCGCCGGTCACCAGGATTTTGCTCATAACCGCTGACTCCTTTTAGCCGATTCTCCGTCGCCCGCCGTCAGCGCGCGGCCGGTGCAAACCGCGACGTCAGCCGCTTGACCGAGCCGATTCGGTGCAACAACAGAACAACGGTGATGATGGCATAAATGCCCGGCTCGAGGTAGTCGGCCTTGACCAGCCAGATGAAATGCAGGATCGCCAGCACCACGATCAGGTACACCAGCTGGTGCAAGCTGCGCCAGCGCCGTCCGAGTCGGCGAATCGACGCCTGGTTCGACGTCACCGCGAGCGGCACCAGCAATACCAGCGCGCTGAACCCGAGCGTGATGTACGGTCGGTCGACGACGTCCTCGAGCATGGCGCCAAGGTCGAGACTGTGGTCGAACACCAGCCAGATCGAAAAGTG
This sequence comes from Gammaproteobacteria bacterium, assembly GCA_052030825.1. Taxonomy (GTDB): domain Bacteria; phylum Pseudomonadota; class Gammaproteobacteria. Next base: position 22,304 of record JBPEYE010000367.1, read on the forward strand.
ACAGCAGACGTAAAAAAACGCATAGAGCCCGAGCATGCGCCGAAACCGGATGAACGCGGTCTGCCCGGTCCATTGCCGCAGCGGGCTCATCGCCAGCGTCGCGAGCAGCAGGCGCAGCGCCCACTCGCCGGTTTCATGGGTCAGGCGTTCGACCGGGTTGGCGCCGAGGGTGTCGGCGCCCAGTCCCCATAGCAGCGCGGCGATCGGCAGCAGGCAAAGCGCGTGCAACAGCGGCTTCGCATAAGCCGACCGCAGGATACCGCCGAGGCTCATTTCAGAAGTTGACGCGCAAATCCAGGTCGTCGTAAAGCGCCGCCACCTCGTCGCCGTAGCCGTTGAACATCAACGTGTCGCGGCGAAAGAATTCGCCAATCCGGCGCTCGCGCTTCTGCGACCAGCGCGGATGATCGACTTCGGGGTTGACGTTGGAGTAAAAGCCGTATTCCTGCGGCGCCGCCATGTTCCACGAGGTCGGCGGCTGCGCCTCGGTGAATTCGATCGCAACGATCGATTTAATGCTCTTGAAACCGTACTTCCACGGCACCACGAGACGCACCGGCGCACCGTTCTGATTGGGCATCGTCTTGCCGTACATGCCGACGGCGAGCAGCGTCAGCGGGTGCATCGCTTCGGCAATCGTCAACCCCTCCCGGTAAGGCCAGCGCAGCACCGAGCGCTGCTGCCCGGGCATCCGCACCGGATCGTAGAGGGTGCGGAAGGCGACGTACTTGGCTTTCGACGACGGTTCGAAGGGTTGCAGGATCGACGCCAGCGGCACGCCCAGCCACGGAATCACCATCGACCAGGCCTCGACGCAGCGCAGGCGGTAAATCCGTTCCTCGATCGCCTGTGATTCGAAAAGGTCCTCGAGCGCGTAGCTGCCCGGGCGGTTGCATTCGCCGCTGACCTCGATCGTCCAGTCATCGGTCCGGAAACGCTGTGCGTTGCGTTTCGGATCCTCCTTGCCGGTACCGAACTCGTAGAAGTTGTTGTAACTGGTTGCGTCTTCTTCGGAGGTCAGCTCTTCGTCGATCGAGACGGCTCTGGGCTGGTAGGAATCGATCTTGAGCGATGCCAGCGCGCGCGTCGCCGGGCCGAACAGCAGCGCCGCGCCGAGCGCCCCGGTCTTGATGAACTCGCGCCGCCGCCGGTAGACCGGCTCGGGCGTGACCTCGGATTCGCCCAGTTCCCAGCTTTTTCTGATTTTGATCATCCGTACTCCCCCCGCGATAACTTGCTAGACCGATTCGCCCGGAACAAGTTCCGACCAGCAACCGCCATCGGCAGCGCTCCGATGGGTCAACGCGCCAACCGCCATCGCCACTATCGCCGCAATTGTCGAACGGGACGCGATCACGCGAACCGGCCTAGTCGAGCCAGCGGCGCGCGTTACGAAACAGCCGCAGCCACGGACCGTCCTCATCCCAGTCCGGCGCGCGCCACGAGTTCTGCACGCTGCGGAAAATGCGCTCGGGATGCGGCATCATGATCGTAAAGCGGCCGTCTTCGCTGCAGAAACCGGTGAGGCCAAGCGGCGACCCGTTCGGATTGAGCGGATAAATTTCGCTCGGCTCGCCATGCGCATCGACGTAGCGCAGGCAGGCGAGACCGCCGGCGAGCAGCGTCGCCGCGTCGGTGGCGCGCGGTTCGACCCGGCCCTCGCCGTGGGCGACGACGATCGGCAGCATCGATCCGTGCATGCCGGCAAGAAAAACCGACGGCGATTCGAGCACCTCGACCATCGCCACCCGCGCCTCGAATTGTTCGCTGCGATTACGCACGAAACGCGGCCAGTGCAGCGCGCCGGGAATCATGCGATAGAGGTTAGACATCATCTGGCAGCCATTGCAGATGCCGAGGCCGAAGCTGTCGCTGCGCGCGAAAAACGCCCCGAAGGCGTCGCGCGCGCGCGCATTGTGGAGAATCGACTTGGCCCAGCCCTCGCCGGCGCCAAGCACGTCGCCATAGGAAAAGCCGCCGCAGGCGGCGATGCCGTGAAACGCATCGAGATCGACGCGGCCGGCAATGATGTCGCTCATGTGTACGTCGATCGGGACGAAGCCGGCGCGCTCGAATGCCGCGGCCATTTCGACCTGTCCGTTCACGCCCTGCTCGCGCAGAATCGCGACTCGCGGCCGCGCACCGCCGACGAACGCCGCGCAGATGTCCTCGGCGGGATCGAAAGCGAGCTTCGAAAACAGCCGAGGCGGCGCGTCGGCCTGGATCAATTCGTACTCCTCGCGCGCGCAGTCGGGGTTGTCTCGTAGTGTCTGCATCCGCCAGGTCGTCTCCGACCAGACGCGCCGCAGGTCGACCAGCGCCTCGTCGATCACGGTCGTGCCGGCGTGCACGATGCGCAGCCGACCGGCATGGCTCGGCTGGCCGATGCGATGACAGCAGGAATCCAGTTCGGCATCGCGCAACATGGCTTCGACGGTCGGCAAATCGGCGGCGAGCACCTGGATGACGACGCCGAGTTCCTCGGTGAACAACGCCGCGAGCGCGTCCGCGCCGAGACTCGTCAGGTCGGCGTCGATGCCGCAGCCGCCGGCGAAAGCCATCTCGCAAAGCGTCACGGCGAGCCCGCCATCGGAGCGGTCGTGACAGGCCCGCATCAGGTTTCGGTCGAGCAGTATCTGCAGGGTCTCGATGCCGGCGCGAAACCGCGGTGCATCGTCGAGATCCGGACCGACGTCGCCGGTCTGTGCGTAAACCTGGGCGAGCGCCGAGCCGCCGAGCCGATTGCGGCCGGCACCGAAATCGAGCAACAGCAGCACCGATTCGATATCGGCGTCGAGCACCGGCGTCACCGCCTTGCGCACGTCGGTCACCGGCGCGAAAGCCGATACGACCAGCGACAGCGGTGCGGTCATGACGCGTTCGGCATCGTCGTGGCGCCAGCGGGTTTGCATCGACAGCGAGTCCTTGCCCACCGGGATCGTGATGCCGAGCACGGGGCACAGCTCGCGCGCAACCGCTTCGACGGTATCGTAGAGGCGCGCATCCTCGCCCGGGTGTCCGGCCGCGGCCATCCAGTTGGCGGAGAGTACCGTGCGTGACAGGTCGCCGATTGGCGCCGAGGCCAGATTGGTCAGCGCCTCGCCGATCGCGATGCGTCCGGCGGCCGGAGCATCGAGCAGCGCCAGCGGCGTGCGCTCGCCGAGGCTCATCGCCTCGCCGCTGAAACCGACGTAATCGGTCAGCGTAATCGACGCGTCGGCCACCGGTACCTGGCGCGGCCCCACCATCTGGTCGCGCGCGACCAGCCCACCGACCGACCGGTCGCCGATGCTGATCAGGAACGTCTTGTCGGCGACCGCCGGCAGACGCAATACGCGTCGCAGCGCGGCGACCGGATCGATACCGGCGAGATCGAGCGCCGGCTGTCGGGGGGCGGCGCGCGCGACGTCGCGATGCATCTTCGGCGGCTTGCCGAGCAGTACGTCGAGCGGCAGGTCGACCGGCGTGTTGGCGAATTGCGGGTCTGCGACGACGAGCCGGCGCGCGGCGCTGGCCTTGCCGAGCACCGCGTAGGGACAGCGTTCGCGCGCGCACAACGCGATGAAGTCGTCGAGCCGGTCGTCGCTGACGGCGAGCACATAGCGCTCCTGGCTTTCGTTGCACCAGATTTCCATCGGCGACATGCCGGGCTCGTCGTTCGGGATGCGGCGCAAGTCGAGCTCGGCGCCGCGCCCGGCATCGTTGACCAGTTCGGGAATCGCGTTCGACAGCCCGCCGGCGCCGACGTCATGGATCGACAGGATCGGGTTGCGCTCGCCCTGCGCGTGGCAACGGTCGATCACTTCCTGCGCGCGGCGCTGGATTTCCGGGTTGCCGCGCTGCACCGACGCGAAATCCAGATTTTCGTGGCTTTCGCCGCTGGCCATCGATGACGCCGCGCCGCCGCCGAGACCGATCAGCATCGCCGGGCCGCCAAGCACGATCAGGCTGGCGCCCGGCGGGATTTCGCGCTTGTCGACATGCTCGCGGCGAATCGCGCCGACGCCGCCGGCGACCATGATCGGCTTGTGGTAACCGCGCAATTCGGTTGCGCCGGCCGCTTCGACGGTCTGTTCGTAGGTGCGAAAATAGCCGCAGGTATTGGGCCGGCCGAATTCGTTGTTGAAAGACGCCGCGCCGATCGGGCCCTCGAGCATGATTTCAAGCGCCGACGCAATCCGTCCGGGCTTGCCGTGATCGTGCTCCCACGGCTGTTCGAAGCCGGGAATCCGGAGGTTCGACACCGAGAATCCGCACAGGCCGGCTTTGGGTTTCGAACCGATGCCGGTCGCGCCCTCGTCGCGGATTTCGCCGCCGGAGCCGGTCGCCGCACCCGGAAACGGCGAGATCGCGGTCGGGTGATTATGGGTTTCGACTTTCATCAGGATATCGAGCTGCGCCGGCTGGTAGCGGTATTCGGCGCCGTCGGCGGCCGGCACAAAGGACTGGCCGGCAAAGCCCTCGATCACCGCCGAGTTGTCGTGGTAGGCCGACAAGATACCGTCGGAATGGCAGGCATGGGTGTGCTTTATCATCTGGAACAACGACGCATCGCGGGCGACGCCGTCGATCGTCCAGCTGGCGTTGAAAATCTTGTGCCGGCAATGTTCCGAATTGGCCTGCGCGAACATCATCAGCTCGACATCGGTCGGGTTGCGCGCGAGCCGGGCATAGGCTTCGACGAGGTAGTCGATTTCATCGTCGGACAGTGCGAGGCCGAGGTCGAGATTGGCGCGCTCGAGCGCGGCGCGGCCGCCGCCGGCGGTATCGATCTCGCGCAGCGGTCGCGGTGCGTGATGTTGAAACAGCGCGGCGCAGCCCTCGATATCGTCGACGACGATCTCCGTCATGCGGTCGTGCAGCAAGGCGCGCGGCAGCTCACCGTCGGCGGCGATGTCGTAGACAATGCCGCGCTCGATGCGATGGATGCGCTCGAGGCCGCAGTTGTGCGCAATGTCGGTGGCCTTGCTCGACCACGGCGAAATCGTGCCGGGACGCGGAATGACAATGAGGCGCTGGCCTTCGACTGCCTCCGGGTTCGATTTCGGCCCGTAAGTCAGCAGGTTGTCGAGGATCTGGCGCTCGGCGGCATCGAATTCGGCGTTCTCCGCGTCGACCAGGTGCAGGTAGTGACTCGCGATGGCGGTCACCTGAATTCCCGAGTCGAGCAGCTGTCGCTTGAGTTTTTGCAGTCTGAAGGCGGATAGCGCGGGGCTACCGGGGAGGCATAGCATCGGGCTCGGCACGCGGCTCGGGATGGACAGGTGGGCGCATGATAGCGGAAAAGCCGGGGCGCTCCAATATTGCCGGCGCCGGCACTCAGCGCTCGGCGAAACTCAGCGTGCGGTAACGACTGATGTGCAGACTCTCGGACCAGTGGTCCGGCGGCAATCCGGCCTTGAGCAGCAACTGCTCGACGAATTCATGCGGCGAAGCCAACTTGTCCCAGACCTTGGGCAGAAAGGTTGCCCGGCGTCCGCGATCCTCGAGTAACAAGCCATCGAGCCCGGGTTCGAGCAGATCGAGCAAATCGGCGCGGCTCGCGGCCGCGATTCGCTCCATCGGCGATAAAACCGCCACTTCGATCGCGAGCGCGTCGAATTCGTCGATCTGCAGTTCGGGAAAGCGCCGATCGCGAAACGCGGCGTTGTAGGCCGAGGTCGCGACTGCCTGCGCCAGCGGCGCGCTGGCTTCGAGCGAACCGACGCATCCGCGCAGCTGACCTTCCCGCATCAGGGTTACGAACACCGCGCTGGCGCGCGCCAGGCGGCCATCGAGTTCGACCGGGTCGACGCGAAACGCGGCGCCGGTGTCGAGGCCGTGACGAATCGAGCGACGCGCAATTTTCAGCAGGCGCGCGCGCTCGCCCCGATCGAGTTCAATGCAGGGCGAACGCGGCATAACCCACCACCCGGTCGCGCGAGCCGGCGGTATCGCCGGAGTTGCAAGCGTGAATCAGCCTGACGCTGTGCCGGCGGCCAAATTGCGATGCCATCAGACCGTTGATGGCGCGCGCGCCGCAGGCTTCGTCGCCGCGCAGCGTGGTCGCGTGGTCGAGAATCTGTTTGCAGGTATGCGCATCGATCCGGCGCGCCGCGTCGTAGTCGAGGAAATGCGACAGGTCGGAGCTGACCACGACCCGCGTCGCCGGGTCCGCGGCGAGCGCGTCGATTACCGCGGCGACGGTCGTCGCGTCGGCGCCGCCGACAACCACCGGAACGAGCCGGAACGTGTCGAGCACGGTTTGCAGAAACGGCAACTGCACCTCGAGGCTGTGCTCGTCGCGATGGGCCTCGTCGGACACTTCGACGCCGGGCAGCTGACGAATTTGATCGAGGCCGTCACGGTCGAGTTCGATCTCGCCGAGCGGCGTCGCGAACCGGTCGACCGACGGAATCGCCATGCCGGCGACGTAAACCCGGTGCGCGGGCCCGAGCAACAAAATTCGCTGCACTTGATCCGGATCATTCGCGAGGCAACGAAAGGCGCTGGCGGCGGTCGAACCCGAGTAGACATAGCCCGCGTGTGGTACGATAAGGCCTTCGGGCAAGCCGCCCGATTGCTCTGGCGCGGCGGCCAGAAGTTGATGGACATGGTCTTGCAAACGCTTGCTATCCGCTTCGTAGAAATACCCGGCTACGGCCGCCGGACGGGTGCTCACGGTGACACCTCCCGCTGCGCTGAAAGCCCGATTATATCCGAATCGGGGGGATCGCGACCGCGCTGAAGAACCGATGCTCGAGAGTGTCGTCTCAACCCGCTACTGGCACCGTCTCGATGACGGCCGGCTGCAGTGCGACCTGTGCCCGCGCCATTGCAAGCTGCGCGACGGCCAGCGCGGACTGTGCTATGTGCGCCAGCGCCTCGACGACGAGGTCAAACTGGTCAGCTACGGACGCTCGAGCGGTTTTTGCATCGACCCGATCGAAAAAAAACCGCTCAACCACTTTTTTCCGGGCAGCGCGGTGCTGTCGTTCGGCACCGCCGGATGCAACCTCGCCTGCAAGTTCTGCCAGAACTGGGATATGTCGAAATCGCGCGAAATGGACACCCTCGCCGACAGCGCATCGCCGGAGAAGCTCGCGCGTGTCGCCGGCGAGCTCGACTGCCTGAGCGTCGCGTTTACCTACAACGACCCGGTCATCTTCCACGAATACGCAATCGACGTCGCCGCCGCCTGCCACGCGCGTGGAATCAAGTCGGTCGCGGTCACCGCCGGCTATATCGATCCCGAGCCGCGGGTCGAATTCTACGCCGCAATGGATGCCGCCAACGTCGACCTGAAGGCGTTCACCGAACGCTTCTACAAGAAGATCTGCGGCGGACAGCTCAAGCCGGTGCTCGAGACACTCGAGTACATTCGCCACGAGACCGACACCTGGCTCGAGATCACGACGCTGCTGATTCCCGACGAGAACGATTCCGATCAGGAGCTCGACGCGCTGTCGAGCTGGGTCGTCGAACGGCTCGGCCCCGACGTGCCGCTGCACTTCACCGCCTTCCATCCCGACTGGAAGATGCTCGACAAGTCGCGCACGCCGGCAACCACGCTGAGCCGCGCGCGCGAGATCGCGCAAGCCAACGGCGTGCGTTACGCCTACACCGGCAACGTCCACGACAACGTCGGTTCGAGCACCTGGTGCGCTAACTGCGGCGAACTGCTGATCGAGCGCGACTGGTACGTGCTCGGCCGCTGGGGGCTCGACGCGCACGGCGGTTGCGCGAGCTGCGGCAGTCCCCTGCCCGGCCATTTCACCGCCACCCCCGGCCGCTTCGGCGCGCGTCGGATCCCGGTACAGCTCAATCGCTACTGAGGTTGAATCGGACGCGCCGGATCGTACCGCGCGGCTGGTCGCGGCGCTCGCCGACGCCGACGCCTTCGGTCACCCGGTCGGCGACCTCGATCGCATCGAAACCCACATCTCGTGGGTGGTTCTCACCGGCGACTTCGCCTACAAGCTCAAGAAACCGGTCCGCTTCGGCTTCGTCGATTTTTCGAGCCTCGAGCGACGCCGTTTCTACTGCGAGGAAGAGCTGCGCCTGAACCGCCGTTTCGCGCCCGACATCTACCTCGAGCTCGCGCCAATCTACGGCAGCATCGATGCGCCGCGCCTGCACGGCGACGGCGAGGCGATCGAGTACGCGGTCAAAATGCGGCAATTCGCGCAGCGCGACCTGCTCTCCGCGCGCGCCGCCGACGGACGTCTCGACGCGGCGCTGATCGACGCCCTCGCCGAGCGGGTTGCCGAATTTCACGCCGACTGCGAGCGCGCACCCGCCGCCAGTGAATTCGGAACGCCGCGCTCGGTGGCGCACTGGAGCGCGGAAAATCTCGATCAACTCGAGCGCGCGCTGCCGCCGGCGCTGTTGCCCGCCGCGTTGCACCGGCTCGAGGACTGGTACCTGCACCAGGAGGCCATCGCCGCGCAGATCGAAGCGCGCCGTCGCGCCGGTTTCGTGCGCGAATGTCACGGCGATCTGCACCTCGGCAATATCGCAATGCTCGACAACCGCGTCACGCCGTTCGACTGTATCGAGTTCAACCCGGAGCTCCGCTGGATCGACACGATCAGCGAAATGGCGTTCGTCGCGATGGACCTCGAAGCACGCGGCTACGCCGCTTACGGCTGGCGCTTCGTCAATCGCTATCTGCAAGACTCGGGCGACTACCCGGGGGTCGCACTGCTGCGCTATTACTTCGTTTACCGCGCCCTGGTGCGCGCCAAGGTCGAAGCGCTGCGCGCGCAGGATGGCGAAGGCGATCCCGGCGCGCGGTTTCGTCCCGCGCTCGGTTACGTCGAACTTGCCTGCCGCCGCGCCGACGATATCCGGCCCGGGCTGGTGCTGATGCACGGATTGTCGGGCTCGGGCAAATCGACCGTGGCCGCGCGGCTGGTCGAAAGTATTGGTGCAATCCAGCTGCGCTCCGACATCGAACGCAAGCGCCTGTTCGGTCTCGACGCCGACGCGCGCAGCGATTCGCCGCTGGCGGGCGGGATTTATTCCGCCGCGGCCGGTGAGGCAACCTACGCGCGGCTCGCCGAAATCGCGAGCAGCCTGATCGATGCGGGCTATTGCGCGATCGTCGACGCCGCGTTTTTGCACCGCGCCGAGCGCGAGCGCCTGCTGGCGCTCGAGACGGATAGCGGTTTGCGTCGCTTGATCGTGCACTGCCGCGCACCCGTCGACGAGCTACGCCGTCGCATTGCCGCCCGCCGCGACGATCCGTCGGAAGCGAATTTCGAAGTGCTCGCGCGGCAGCTCGACGCGGTCGAGCCGATCGGCGACGCCGAGCGTGCACGGGCGCAGATAATCGAGGTCGGCGCCGATGGCCTGCTGCCGGCGCAGGTCGATGCGATCCGCGCCGCGCTCGCTAATTGACGGTCAGGATATCGGCGGCGACGCGGTCGAGCAGTTTTTCCGCGGTGTTGCCGATCAGCTTGCCGGCGATGCCGGTGCGCGCGATCGTGCCGAGCACGACGATGCTGGGATCGAGCGCCTCGCAAATCGCGGCGAGCGTGTCGACCGGCTCACCCCGGCGCAACACGATGCGCTCGGCGTCGACGCGATAAAGTTCACCGAGCGCGGCGGCATCGACCGGTCGGCCGTAGGTCTCGAGGGGCAGATGATCGTCACTCAGGCGCGTCTTGTAGGCGCTTGCAAGGTACAGGTCCATGCCGACGATTTCGCCAAAGGCGCGCGCGTCGCGCAGCACGGCGTGGTTGAGCCGGGTGTGCTCGCGATCGTTCGATTCAAAGTCGAGACAGGCGAGAATGCGGTCGGATTTCCATTCCTGCGCCGCGCTCGTGAACAGGATCGGGCACGCGCAGTAACGCATCAGCGTAAAGTCCGACGTCTGGCGGAAAAAGCGGCGTGCCCTGCTGTGCTCCCAGGTCGACTTGATCAGCAAGTCGCAACCGGATTTGGCGACCGCGTGCATGACGCTTTCGACCCAGCGGCCGTTCCAGGCGATTTCGACGCTGTACGGCACCCTGGCGGCGCGGCACGGTTCGAGTGCCTGTTCGAGCCATTCCCGTGCCTCGGTCATCGCATTGTCCCTGGAATCGCGGCGTGCAGACGAATCGTGGCGTTTGCCGAAGTCCTCATAAATACACACGAAGGCATGGATATGGCAATCGCCGAGCTTGGCGATCAACAGCGCCTTGACCAGCGCGATCTGGACTTCGCTGGTCGGATCGATGACGACGAACAGCTGCGTGCGACGGTCTTTCATGTTTCTGACCACGCGAACCTGCAGCGCAAACCGGGCCTACCTGACGGTCAGGCAGCTGCACTCGGCCAGCTGCGCCACCCGTTGCGAGGTGCTGCCGAGCAGCATGCCTTTGAGCCGACCGAAGCCGCGGCAGCCGGTAATGATCAGGTCGGCGTCGCGCTCGCGCGCGTACTCGACGATCTGTTCGGCGGGATTCCCCAGCGCCGACTTGCCGTCGACCTCGCCGGCACCCAGCTCGCGGGCCTTTTCCTCGACCTGCCCGACGAGGAACTCCGCGTACTGGTAAAGCGCGCGCTCGGTATCGGCCGAAGCCTGCGCCATCGAACTGATCATCGTCGACGGCGCGTTTTCCAGGTTGACCAGCAGATTCGGCGCAGGATCGATGACGTGCTCGATTTCGCCCAGTTTCCGGACTTCCTGCGGAATCGTGACGTGCCCGGGTTCGATGACGTACAGGATACCCAGTGGAATATCCCCCTGCGCGGCCAGCTCGGCGCCGATTCTCAGTGCCCGACTCGCATGCGCCGATCCATCGAATCCGACGACGATAGATTTGAACACTTTCACCCTCTCCGCTTCGATACCAGATGCATTGCAGCATTGCCGCGATCGCGCCGTGTTGACCCGAATCAAATTCGACGCGTCTAGCCCAACGGGCCGCCGGCCGGCCGACCCGGCTCGCCGGCCAGCCGTGCACGCAGCCACTTGTGCGCCTCCATCACGCCGAGCACCGACAGCGCGAACAGCAGCAGCAGCGACCACTGCGCCAGCGATACCGGGCTTGCGCCGAGCACGTCGCCGAGCCACGGCGTGTACATCGCGCCGATGTGCACGCCCTGGGCCGCGAGCGTGCCGAGCAGCAACAGCGGGTTGCGCAGCGGGTTGTGCCGGAACGCCGAGCGCGATTCCGATCGGCAATTGAACACGTGCACGTTTTCGAACAGGACCATCAGCAGCAGCGTCATATTGCGCCCCTGCTCGACCGTGTAGCCATGGTCGAGCAGCCACTGGAACAGGCCGAATGCGACCACGCCGATCACGAGCGCCGACAGGATGACCCGCTCGAGCATCAGGCGGTCGAAAATCGGCTCGCGCGGCGGCCGCGGCGGGCGCTCGAGTTCGTGCCCCTCGCCCGGCTCGAACGCGAGCGCGACGTCCTGAATACCGTTGGTGACCAGATTCAGCCACAACAGCTGCACCGCAAGCAGCGGTAGCGGCAGCCCGCTGATCATCGCCAGCACGAACAGCACCAGCTCGGCAGCACCGGTCGAGATCAGCAGGAAAATGACCTTGCGCACGTTGGCGTAGGCGATCCTTCCTTCCTCGACGCCGCCAACAATCGATTCGAAATTGTCGTCGGTCAGGATGATATCGGCGGTTTCGCGCGCGACGTCGGTGCCGCTTGCGCCCATCGCGACGCCGACCTGCGCCGCGCGCAGCGCCGGCGCGTCGTTGGCGCCGTCGCCGCTGACCGCGACGAAATGCCCGTTGCGCTGCAGCGACTGCACGATGTCGAGCTTTTGTCGCGGCTCGACGCGGGCGAACACGCGCGCCTCGCGCGTCAGCGCGTCGATATCGGCGGAGTTACCGGCGGCTTTCAACTGCGGCCCGGTGACGACCTGTGATTCGTCCTCGAGGAGGCCGAGTTCGCGGCCGATCGCGCAGGCCGTGACCGGGTGGTCACCGGTGACCATCGCCACCCGGATCCCGGCGGCCCGGCATTGAGCTACCGCCGCGGCGGACTCGGCGCGCAGCGGATCGATCAGGCCCACCAGCCCGAGCAACGTCAGCCCGCCGAGGTGGCGCGGATCGAAAGCCTCGCCGGCCGAGCGCTCGATCGCGCCGTCGGCAAGCGCGAGAACGCGGTAGCCGTCCTGCGCCAGCTGTCGCGCCCGCTGCTCGCTCGCCTCCCGCTCGAGCGGCCGTTCGCCGTCCGCCCCGAGCACCCTGTCGCACATCGCGATCACGGCTTCGAAGGCGCCCTTGACGAAGACCCGCTCGCCGTCGTCGACGCGATTCAGGCTCGCGCTGAAAAGGCGTTCGGACTCGAACGGGATACTGTCGATTTCGGGCCAGCGCCCGGCGGTCTGCGGCCGGGTGACGCCGGCCTTGTGCGCCATCATCAGCAGCGCGACGTCGACCGCATCGCCGTTGCGCGTCCAGCTTCCGTCCTGGCGTCCGAGATAACCCTCGTTGGCCAGCACGGCGCAATCGCACAGCCGCGCCAGTCGCGCGCGCTCGGCCGGCGTCGGGGCACCGGCGGGGGTCTGGATCGTGCCCTCCGGCCGTTCGCTCTCGCCGGTGACTTCCCAGTCGGCGCCGTCGACGAACGCGATCCGGCGCGCGGTCAGCTGGTTTTCGGTCAGCGTGCCGGTCTTGTCGGACGCGATGTAGGTACACGAACCGAGGGCCTCGACCGCGATCAGGCGGCGGACGATGACGTTGCGCTGCGCCATGCGGCGCATACCGATCGCGAGCGCCACCGTCAGTGCCACCGGCAGGCCCTCGGGGATTACCGACACCGCGAGCGCCACCGACGACAGGAAGATATCCGCGGCCGGCATGCCGCGCCAGAACAGGATCGCCGCCATGACCAGCACCGCGACGCCGACGAAGATCGCGACCTTGCGGGTAAAGCGCTCCATGCGTATCTGCAGTGGCGCCTTGACGTCGCTGTCGCCGATGACCGACTCGGCGATGCCGCCGAGCTCGGTTTCGAGCGCGGTCGCGACGACCAGGCCGCGGCCGCGACCGCGGTCGACGAGGCTGCCGGCGAAGGCCATGTTGACGCGATCGCCGAGCACGGTGTCCGCGTCGAGCGCAGCCTCGGCGTCCTTGGCAACCGCCAGCGATTCGCCGGTCAGCAGCGACTCGTCGATCTTCAGGTTATGGCTGGTGAGCAGGCGCAAATCGGCGGGCACGCGTTCGCCGGACTCGAGCAGCACGACGTCGCCCGGCACCAGCGTCTCCGACTCGACTTCGCAGGCATCGCCGTCGCGCAGCACGCGCGCGCGGGTTTTCATCATGCGCCGCAACGCGCTCGCGCTGCGCTGCGCGGAGTACTCCTGCACCGTACCGATGACGGCATTGAGCAGCAGTACCGCAGCGATGAAAATCGCGTCGGAAAATTCGCCGATACCGACGGATACCACGGCCGCGGCCAGCAGCACGTAGATCAACGGGCTTTTGAACTGGCCGATGAAGACCTCGAGCAGCCCGGGTGGCGGCTTGCTCGGCAACGCGTTCGGGCCGTAGTGTTCGAGCCGCGCGGCGACCTCGGCGCGGGTCAGCCCGGCCCGGTCCGATTGCAGCGCGGCAAGCAGTTGCTCGCGATTCCCGCAATGCGGTCGCTGCCGCGCGTTTGCCAGCGAGCCTGTCCGGTTGTCGTTCATGCGTCGTCCGAATTGTCGACGGGCCAACCTTATTTCACCACTTTACCGGCGCCTTGACCCGGGTCAAGCCGGCTTGCCGGCGGGCCAGCGGTTTGCCGTGACGAGCCTGCCTGGCGATTCACCCAATCCGGGTCAGCTTCGACGCGCGAATGACGTGACCCGACTGTTACCGTATCCCTGAGTTGCGGGCAGCGAACGCTTGATTTCGCCGTATTCGGCCCGATATGCGTTATAATCCGCACACCCGGGGACGACATGGCTTCGACGTGGGTCGCGAAACCTGAGGTGCATGCCGAGAATGTAGGGACTCTCGTTAAATCTCCTGCAACCTATAGTTGCCAACGACGACAACTACGCACTCGCCGCTTAATACCCGGTAGGGTGCTGTCCGACTGGAGCCGTGTCCATGCGTCCAGACCCGGGCATCGTACTCATGGAATCGTGATGGAGGCTCTTCCGGGGCCGAAGCACTAAACAAGTACCGGAATCGCTGT
>JBPEYE010000368.1:0-17249 GCA_052030825.1 Gammaproteobacteria bacterium
AAGATGATCAGCGCGAAGCCGAAGAACGGCACCAGCAGCTCGGGGTGATTGTCCTCGGCTTCCATCGCCTGGCGCGACAGCGTGATGATTTCCTCGACGCCGAGCAGCGAGATCAGCGGCGTCGCCATCGTCAGGATCGCGTACCAGTTCATCCACGGCGGGATCATGCGCTTGAAGCATTGCGGCAGGATCACGAGCCACAGGGTCTGGCCGCGGGTATAGGCGAGCGAGTCGGCAGCTTCCCATTGTCCGGTCGGCACCGACGCGATCGCACCGCGCACGATCTCGGAGATATTCGCCATGATCGGCAGCGACAGGCCGAACACGGCCTTCATCCATGCGGGGATCTGGATGATCGTGTCGCCGATCTCGATTTCGAACGGGAACGCGAGCATGACGATGAACAACAGCACCAGCCACGGCGAGTTGCGGAACAGCTGGGTCACGAACCAGCAGGTCCACGCCAGCGGCCGGATCGGCGAGATCTGGCCGAGGCCGAGGACGACGCCGGCGAGGGTGCCGATCAGCATCGTCAGGATGCTGACGACGAGGTTAAGCACGAAGCCCTGGCCGACGATGAACGGCAGCCAGCGCCACAGCGCATCGAGCGCCTGGCCGTAGGTGTAATTGCTCTGCGCCAGCGCGACCGCGGGCCACAGGCAGATGAGCGCGAACACGAACAGCAGGTGGCGCGGCGAAAACTCGGCCAGCCAGCGGCTGAACTGCAGATCCCGAACGCCGCCCGCCGGGCTGTAGGCGAACGGTTTCAGCACGGCGAGATCCGTGTTGATCGACAGCGGGTTACGCTTCATTGCCCGTACCCCGGAATCCGCATCGCGCGCTCCCAGCGGTGCATGCCGAACACGAGTACGCCGACCAGGATGATGTAGGCGAAGAACAGGAACAGCATGCACGCGTTCTGCGCGGTCGAATAATCGTTGTAGATGCTGATCATCTGGTAGAGCAGTTCCGGCACCGCGATCGCGAGCGCCTGGGTCGTCGTCTTGACCAGATTGACGAGATTGTTATTGAGCGCCGGGAGGCTGACGCGAAACGCGAGCGGCAGCACGACGTAGACGTAAATCTGCAGCCGGTTCATGCCGAGCGCCTCGGCCGCTTCCTTGGTCGAGTCCGGCACCGCCTCGATGCCGGCGCGGAAGATCTCGACGTTGAACGCGCCGGCGAAGAACGACAACGAAATGATCGCCCAGCCGACGTTGGAGATGATCGGCACCTCGAGCCAGCCGTCGGGCGAGTAGGTCGGCGTGAACTGGCCCAGCGCGAAGTAGAAGAACATCAGCTGCACCAGCGGCGGGGTGTTGCGGAAGAACTGGATGTAGCCCTGCAGGAACAGGCGCAGGGTTTTCGACTGCGCGCCCTGGCCCCAGGCACCGACGACGCCGATGATCACGCTGAGAATGACGCAGATCACCGACAGCTGCAGCGTCATCCACAGGCCTTCGATCACACGGTCGGTCTGCGTCGGATCGTAGAAGTAGATGAAGTTCCACTTCGGGTGTTCCTGCGCGAGATCGTAGAAGTATTGCTGGAACGCGTTCATGCAATTCACGCGAAGCCGCCGGCCGGCGTCAGGCCCGCGCCGGCGGTTCGCGATCGAGGTTTAGCGGATTACTTGATCCAGTCGCTGAAACGCTCGTGCTGGTCCTGCAGATACTTCGTCGGCTGGATACCCCACTTCTTCTCGAGCTCGATCAGCTTGCCCGACTGGTGCAGGTTATAGGTCAGGCCCGACATGAAGTTGCCGAAAATGCAGTCTTTCTCGGCGAGCGGCACCGCGAGCCCCCACGGATTGTCGTCTTCGCTCGCGAGCGGCATTTCGAAGTTGTCGTAGTTGCCCGACGACAGGTCCGACATGATCGACGAATCGTCGTAGACCCAGGCGATGCACTTCTTGTCGCGCAGCGCCTGCTTGGCCTCGGCGTTGCCGGTAAAGGCGATGATCTTGGCGCCATAGCGCTCGGAGACGACCTTGTTATAAAAGGCGCCCTGCTTGCCGCAGACCGGTTTGTCGCGCAGGTCTTCCCACTTGCTGATCTTGACTGCCTTCGGCGCCAGCACGTTGGTGCCCGAGGTGTAGTAATTCGGCTGCACGATGCCGACGATCTTGCGCCGGTCGGGGCGGTCCGACATGGTCGCGATCATCAGGTCGATCTTGCCGTTCTCGAGGAACTGCATGCGGTTCGACGATTGCACTGCAACCAGCTCGAGCTCGACGCCCATCGCGTCGGCGGCGATCTTCGCCATGTCCGCTTCCATGCCGACGATGTTGCCGGCGGTGTCGCGGTAGCCCCACGGCTTGTAGTCGGCCTTGACGCCGACGACCATCTTGCCGCGCTCCATGACCTTGTTCCAGGTGTCGTTGGTGCATTGGTGACCGGCGGCCTGGCTGGCGCTGCTGGCGAATACCAGCACCGCGGCCGCGGCGATCAGGCAAAGGGATTTCTTCGGTTGGTTCATCGATTCCTCCTGTTGGCGATTGTTCTGTAGTGGTCCGCCTCGGGGGCGGATTTCTTGTCCGACGCCAATTTAACAGGAGAAGACGAGCCGGTGCAAACCGCTCAAAACGGCAGCGGCAGCTTGCTCGTGCGGCCGCCGTCGAGCACGATGACCTGGCCGGTCATGAACGCGGCGGCATCGCTGGCGAGGTAAACCGCGAGCCGGCCGACGTCGGCGGGCTCGCCGATACGCCCGGACGGATGCAGTTTGACCAGGTCACGCCGTGCCGTTTCGGGATCGGCCTGCGCGTCGACGTAGGCGTCGCTCAGGTCCGAACGAATCCAGCCCGGCGCGATCGCGTTGACGCGAATGTGGTCGCGGCCGAGATCCACGGCCATGGCCTTCGTCAGCGCGTGCACGCCACCCTTGGTCGCGCAGTAGGCGATATGCCCCGGGTTCGCCGCGAGCCCTTCGATCGATCCCAGATTGACGATGCTGCCGCCGCCGGCGGCGCGCAGCAGCGGCAGCAGGGCCTGCGCGAGGAATACCGGTGCGCTCAGGTTGATGGCCAGCATTTGATTCCATTCGTCGGCGGACAGCGCCTCGAGGTCGCGTTCGAACATGATGCCGGCGTTGTTGACGAGGATGTCGACGCGGCCGAAGGCGTCTCTGGCGGCGGCCGCGATGCGCGCATCGCCGCTGCGGTCGGCGAGATCGACTGCGATCGCGTGCACGCCCTCGTCCGTGGCGAGATCTTCGGGCAGCGGCGAGCGTTGCGCGACCAGCAGCACGGCGCCGGCGTCGCGCAGCGCGTGGCTGATGCCGAGACCGATACCGCGGCCGCCACCGGTGACGACGGCGACCTTGCCGTCCAGTACGCCCATGGCCTAACCGTAGACGGGTTTGGCGCCGCTGACCTCGAGCGTCGCGCCGCACACGTAGCGCGCATCGTCGGAGGCGAGGAAAGCGATCACGTCGGCGATTTCGTCGGGTTCGGCGACGCGGCCGAGCGGCACCGTCTTGCCGAGTTCCTCGAGCCCGCGCGACGGGTCGATGCCGCGTCGCAGGAAACCGCTTTGCAGCATCGGCGTGTTGACTTCGTTCGGGCAAACCGCGTTGACGCGGATCTGTTCGGGCGCGTGATCACGGCCGAGACAGCGGGTGAAGGTCGCCAGCGCGCCCTTGCTCGTGCAATAGGCAATATGGTCGGGACCGGGATACAGACCCCAGGTCGAGGCGACGTTGACGATCGCGCCGCCGCCGGCGGCGCGCAGGTAGGGGATGGCCGCGCGACACATGAAAAACACCGCGTTCAAATTGACATCGAGCGCGTTGAACCACATGTCGTCGGTAGTTTCCTCGATATTGCCGCGCGGAATCGTGCCGGCGTTGTTGATCAGGATATCGACACCCCCGAGGCGGCCGGCCGTGGTGACGACCAGGCGCTCGCAAAACGCCTTTTGCCGCAGGTCGCCGGCGAGGTAGTCGGTATCCAGGTCTTTGCGTCTGAGCGCGGCGGCGAGGTCGGCGCAATCTTCTTCGCTGCGGTCGGTGAACAGGACGCGCGCGCCTTCGCTGGCGAACAACTCGACCAGCGCCTGGCCGATGCCGCCGACGCCGCCGGTGATGATCACGTTTTTATCGTCGAATCTCATGGTTGTGTCCCGTTTGTCGAAACGGCCGTCCCGGGCCCGCCACTATAACCCCGCGCCGGGCGCGCGCAAACCGTGAATAATGCCCAAATAACCGCCGCCGGCGGGCGGTTTCAGAGAAAACGGGCCGGACTGTAGGGCTTGATCTTGAGCGTCGGCGATTCGCGGTTCGCCAGTTCGGCGATCAGTTTGCCGGTAATGCCGGCGAGCGTCAGGCCGATGTGCTGGTGGCCGAAGGCGTAGAGAATGTATTCCGACACGGTGCTGAAACCGATGACTGGCAGCGCGTCGGGCAGCGTCGGACGGAATCCGAGCCACTCGTGGTCGGGTGGGTCCGGCAACGCGAGCAGTTCGCCCGCCCGGCGCGCGAGATATTCGATTCGCCGTGGATTCAGCGGCGCGTCGAGGCCCGCGATTTCGACCGTACCGGCGACGCGCAGGCCCTCGTTCATCGGCGTCGCGTAAAACCCGGCGCTTTGCCAACTGACCGGGCGAGAGAGCAGGTGTTGCTGTCGATCGTACTGCACGTGGTAGCCGCGCTCGGTTTCGAGCGGCAGCAACTGCATCGGCACCCCTTCGATGCGCTTCGAAAACGCGCCGGCGGCGACCACCACGCGGCGCGCGGCGACCCGTTCGCCGGCATCGAGCTCGACCTCGACCGAATCGACGCCGTGCCAGACGGCTTTTGCCCGCGCGCGCACGAAGCGCCCGCGGTGACGCTCGAAGCACTCGAAGTAGCGCCGGCACAGCGATAGCGGGTTGAGCACGTGGCTGGCATTTTCGAACAACAGGCCACGGGCGAATTCGAGTTTCAGGTTCGGCTCGAGCTCGCGAATTTCGCCGCCGTCGACCTCGCGGTAATCGACGCCGTACTTGCGCCGCCGCGCATTGCCGGTTTTGGCCGCGGCGTACTCGGCCTCGGTACGGTACAGGTAGAGGCAACCGCGCTGCTCGAGCAGGTCGCGGGCGTCGGCCATATCGAGCAGCGGGTCGAGCCCGTCCCAGGTCTGCGCGAGCAACCGCGCGAGCAGGCGGATGCTGCGCTCGACCTTTTGTTCGCGGCAGTGGAGCAGGAAATTTACCATCCACAGCGGATGACGCAGCGCGTAACCGGGACGCAGCGACAGCGGGCTGTCGGGGCCGAACAGCAGTTTCGGCAGGTTTTTAAAGATATCCGGGCTGTTGACCGGCACGCAGCCGTAGTCGGCGATCGTGCACGCGTTGCCCGACGACGTGCCGCTGCCAGGGTCGGCCGAATCGATCAGGGTGACATCGAAGCCCTTGCGCTGCAGCCACAGCGCGCAGCTGAGGCCGACGATGCCGGCGCCGATGACGGCGATGTGCCGATCAGAATCCAAGAAATGGTTCGCTCGCTGAAAATTGGCGACAGTTTATTGAATCCGCGGCAAAACCGGTACCTCGGCTGTGGATCGCGCGAGAATGGAGGCTACAGGCCGAGCGCCTGGCGCAGACGCTCGCGCAACTCGTCGCGACTACCCGGGTCCATCAGGTTGAGTGCCGGTAAACCCGACAGTTTTTGTACCAACTCAATACCGGCCTGGGTGTTGGCCGCACCACCGGCGACCAGATCGGGCGCGCGCTGGAACGCGGCCTGTACGCCGACTACCGCGTACGGGTCCTGTGCGCACAGCAGCTTGAATTTGACCTGGTCGCGGATCATTTCCTTGGCAACCGCGCCGTTGTAGGGTTCGAGCGGCGACGCGCCGGCTTCGGCGACCACCACGTCGGGCGCGTCGCGCGCGATGCGCGACAGCAGATGGGATAACGCGTCGCGGTAGGTCACTTCGTCGCAGGCCGATGACGGCAGACCGGCGTCGACGAAATCGTAAATCGCGCTGGCGCCGGCGTCGCCGAAGCTCAACATGTCGCGGTAGCGAGCCGCGCCAGTCAGCTTGACGCCGACGACGTCGAGGCCCATTTGCGACAGCAGGTGAACGATGATCCGGCCCGACATGGTCTTGCCGGCCGACATTGACGTGCCGACGATCAGGATGACCGGGATGTCGAAACGGGTGGCCGGTACTTCGGGCGCGAACTGCGACATAGTGAGCTTGCGCCCGTCGCGAACCACGTGGCCGACGTAGGCGAGCGGCATCGGTGCGCCGATGAACGGCGACAGCGACGTGTTCTTGCCGAACAGGCCGGCCGAGGTCAACGCGTTGAAACGTCCGTCGGCACCGATGTCTTCCCAGTTGCCGACCGCCTCGAGCGTCGCGACGCGGCGGCCGAAGGCGCCGACGACGAGGTCGCCCTCCATGACCTCGACCATGCGGCCGCCGGGCAGCTCGACTTGCTGCAGATGCCCGCGCGTGTCAAGCACTTCGCCGACGACATAGTCGCCCATTGCCCAATGCTCGCGGGCGAGGGTTTCGCTGGCGAAATTGTCATGCGTCAGGTCGGAAATCCGCGTCACCGACGCGAGGAAGGGGCGAATCATGAAACACCTCCATTCGTTTGTTTTTTCAAAGGCGGCGCGAGTAGTAGCAGCGCCAGTAGCGCACAGCGCACCGGGAGTTGATCGAGATAAATGAATTCATGGCTCGCGTGCGCGCCGTCGCCGACCGCGCCCATACCGTCTAGCGTCGCCGTATAGAGACTGGTTGTGTTGCCGTCGGAACCGCCGCCGGCGATGCCTTCTTCGAGCGCGAGGTCGATCTCGCCGGCAAGCGTCTGCGCCATGCGCCAAAGCTGTTGATTGCTCTCGGTTCGTTCCATCGGCGGGCGACCGATCGCGCCGTCGATCTCGAGGCTGACGCCGGGCGTCGCGGCCTCGAGGTTGTGAATCGCATGCTCGATACGCTCGGCGTCGGCGCGGGTCTGCACGCGCACGTCGATGATCGCGCGGCTTTCCGGCGCGATCATGTTTGGCCGGATGCCGCCGTCGATGACGCCAACGTTGACCGAGGTGCCATGTTCCGGATCGTTGAGTTCGAACAGTTTCTGGATGACGTGCGACAGTTCGAGAATTGCGCTGGCCCCGGCGCCCGGATCGAGCCCGGCGTGCGCCGCCTTGCCGCGAACGGTCACGGTAAACCGGCCCACGCCCTTGCGCGCGGTCTTGATCAGGCCTTGCGGGCCGAGCGATGGCTCGAGCACCATGCAGCGATCGACGCATTGTGCCAGCGCGCGTACGTAGCGGGTCGATTCGCGACTGCCGATTTCCTCGTCCGAGTTGATGAAACACAGCGGCGCCACCGCCGGTTCGAGGCCCAGCTCGGCGAGCGCTTTGAGCGCGTAAATCATTTCGACGAGACCGGCTTTCATATCATATACCCCGGGCCCGCGCAGGCGGTTCTCGTCGCGCTCCAGCGGCATGGTCGCGAGCGTGCCGAGCGGCCAGACCGTGTCGCAGTGGCCGAGCATCAATTGCGCGGGGCCGCCGCGCGCGCGGCGCGCCGGGCTGGCGTACAGATGGCCGCCGCTTTCCCGACCGGGCAGCAGCCGGACGCGCAAACCGACGGCTTCGAATTCGTCGCGCAGGCGCGCCAGGATCGGCGCCTGGCTGGCGGCATCGGTCGACGGCGTTTCGATTTGTACGAGGTCGCTGAGCAGCGCGGTCATCGAGTCCTGCTGCGCGCGCAGGTGGGCGAGCACCGCCTGGGAGTCGAACACGGGAGTTACCGCTTGAAGCCAGCCGGGAACGGCAGCTTGGTGCTGTTCGCGATTTCGGCGAAGCGACCCGGGTACAGGTAGGCCAGCAGCGGGGCTTCGCGCACCAGGTCTTCGTCGTCGAGGTCCGACGCACGCGCCGCGTCGGCGGCGACGCGCGCGGCGACGATGCGACCGATGATCAGCGAATTGTCGCCGAGGCCATCGACGACCTGGTGCAGTTCGCATTCGAGGAACAGATAACCACCGTCGACCAGGGGCGCCTGGATGCGCTCGGCGGGGAAAGTCGGCAGCGCCGTGGCGATCGGCTTGCTGCCGTCGTCGCAGCGCGGGGTCGCGGCGAGGCTCGCGAGCACGGTTTGCGCCGGGCGCATGTAGGTCACCGCGAATTCGCCGCTGCGCTGAACGTTCTGGTAGGTATTGTGGCGCGGCGTGCAGACGAAGCCGAAGTAGTTTTGCCAGCTCATCGGGATCGCGAGGTGCTTGGGCGCGAGGTCGTCGGCGCCGTCGGGTTCGCGCGTGCCGACCACGACCAGCGGGAAGACTCCGAAAGTGCGTTCCCAGACGGGCTTTTCGACGTCGAGTTCGATCAGGTCGGCATTGTGTAGGTTGGTCATGGCGAATACCGTTGTGTTTTGCGCCGAAAAAGCTAACACTGGTGGGCCCGCGCGCCCTTGACGCGTATCAAAACCACCGGAGTCGCCCGATGAAAGTCCTGAAACCTCGCGAACCCGTGCCCGCGCTCGACGTCGACACGCTCGACGGATCCTGGTCACTGGCCGAGCGAAAGCCCGAAAACTTTACCCTCGTGGTGTTTTACCGCGGGTTGCACTGCCCGATTTGCAGCAAGTATCTGGCCGAGATGAACAAGATGGTCGACGATTTTGCCGAAATCGGCGTGGGCATGATCGCGCTGAGCCAGGATACGCGCGAGCGCGCCGAGCAGGCGCGCGAAGACTGGGGCCTTGGCAAGCTCGAAGTTGGCTACGGCGCGACCCTCGAGCAGGTGCGCGACTGGGGGTTGCACCGCTCGTCCGGCCGCGGCAAGACCTCGATCGGTATCGAGGAGCCGGCCGAGTTCAACGAGCCGGGCGCGTTCATCGTCAAGCCCGATCAGACGTTGTACTGGAGCCAGGTCAGCACGATGCCGTTCGCGCGGCCGCACTTCAGGGAGATCCACGGCGCGCTGAAATTCGCGCTCGAGAAAGACTACCCGGCCCGCGGCGAACTGAGCTAGCGCGCCCGCGCAATCGGCGGCGGGATTTGAACGTCATTGCGAGGCGTGCGTGACCGCAGGTCGCGCGCGACGAAGCAACCTCACCGATCTGGCCCGATACCGGGAGATTAATACGCGGAGCCCCCGGCGAATGCCGGGGCTCACAATGACGCGGAGATGAGCGCTAGCGTTCGGTTTCGTGGTGGGGCAGGTAGTCCTGCATCAGGTGACACAGGCAATCCTGGCGCACGACCAGTTTGTCGCGCGTGATCATCGCCGGCATCATCGTGTTATTGAGAAAGATCTTGCCGTCCTCGACGCGCACGATCTGGTCGGTTACGTCGTGGCCGTCGGTATCGGTGATCAGCACCGGGCGCTCGACGCGGGTATAGCCGAACACCTGGTGCGGATCGACCAGCGTAAAATTGCGATTCTCGATATCCGGCTCGAAGCGCAGGTCGGCGTCGGCCTCGAGGTCGAACTCGAAACTGATCTGTTCCGGAATCTCCATTGACAGGTGCGATTCGACCAGATGGAGCGATTCCCGCGCCGGCGGCTCGGCAGGGATCTCCTCGAGCAACAGCAATCGCTCGATGAAGCGACAGGCGTGGTCGATGCCGGCCGGATCGCCGGGCAGGCCGCACTCGATCGTCGCCGCCGGGCAGATGCCGTCGAAGGCCATCGTCGATACGCCGCGGTGATGGAAAACCGTACCGACGCGATTGAACATCGCCGCCAGGTTCTGGTTCTCGGGCCGCGGGTCGGTAATGCAGGCGTAGTGTGGATTCTTGCCGGTATTGTTGTGAATATCGATTGCTGCGAACAGCGGCAGTCCGTGGGCGATTTCGACCACGCGTTGCATCATCTTCGACGTCGGATTCGGCGGCTGCAGCGTGCCCGGCCAGCAGCGGTTGTAGTCGACCTGGTCCGGCAGGAAGCGCAGGTTGGCTTCGGCCGCGCGCACGTTGCCGATGAACAGCAGGATCGAGCGCGGCAGGTCGTCGGCGTGCTCGGCGAGCACCCGCTGCATGACCCGCAGCCCGGTGTACTCGTTGCCGTGCAGCAGAATCGAGACGAACAGAAAACGCGGGTCGCGACCGTCGATCTGGATCAGCGTCGGGTTCGGAAAAAGGCTGCGGATGTTGGCGGTGCCGATGCCGAAAAATCCTTCCGGCAGCGCGTGCAGGCGGTCGAAATGCTCGCTCATGCGCTATTCGGTCCCCCACTCGTGGACCGGCCGGTTTTGCTGCGCCCGATCCAGGTAATCGCGGACCAGGCGCGGGGCGTCCCCGTGTTGCTTCCAGTGGCGAAGCATCCACTGCGCGCCGGTCGCGTTGCCTTCGACGCGCGCGGCGACGATACCGAGCCAGTCATCGCGGTCGTCGATGCCGATCGCTTTCAGGCCTTCGCGGGCGAGCGGAATCGCCTGCTCGAGCAACAGCGGCGCCAGCGGCTGCAGCTGGCCGTCGATCCAGTGCACCTGGGTGCCGAGGCCTTCGCGCGCGGCGCGGTAGAAATCGGCTTCCAGGGTTTCGAACGGAACCTGGCGCAGTTCGGCGTCGGGCCGGGTCTTGAGACCTTCGGTCAGGCCGATGTAGAACGCGAGGTTGGCGAGGGTGTCGATCAGCGTCGGGCCCGCCGGGACGACGCGCAGCTCGAGCCGCAGGTGGTAGTCGCCGTTCTTGTTGCGGTCGACGATCGGCCGTACCCAGCGCCAGATCGTGCCATTGTGCAGCGCCAGATGGTGCAGATCGGCGGCCGGCTTGTCGAGCACTTCGGGCAGGATCGGGCTGTAGTAGAAGTTGTCCTCGAACAGCTCGAGCAGCGAATCGATATAGCCTTTGCCGAAATGGACCCGCGGGACGATGTGGTTGCTGATCTCGTCCGGATTGCGCGTGTCGACGGCCTGCTTGAAGATACCGATGCGCGATTCCTGCCAGCAGCGCTTGCCGAACACCAGCGGCGCGTTGGCGGTCGCCGCGATCACCAGCATGCTCGACCAGAGCGCCGCGTTATAGCTCGGCGCGACTTCATCGAACGGCACCTGCATGTGAATTTGCAGCGAGGTCGCGAGCGCCTCGAGCATGACGTCGGCCTGCTCGACGTCGAGGATGTCGTCACCCTCGAGGTGCAGGTGCACGGGCTTGCCCCGCATCGACAGCAGTTGCGTGTTGAGCTGGTTATAGCGATGCAGCTCGGTCATGTAGCCGTCGGGCGTCAGGTGCTCGCGGGCAAGGCTCGGCAATACGCCGAACATGCCGATGCGGGTATCGTGCCGGCGCGCGGCGCTTTCGGCCTCCGCGAACAGTCCCTCGAGATCGCGCTGGATCTGGCGCAGCACGTCGACCGATACGGCGAAGGGATTGCCGTTGATCTCCATGTTGAACTTCGCCAGCTCGACGGTGAACAGCGGGTTGCCGGTGGCTTCGATGACGTCGGTGTTGACCCGGCTCGGCAGGCCGTCCGCGTCGAGCAGGCACAGCTCGAGCTCGTAGCCCAGAATCCGGCTTTGCTTGTCGAACGCTTCCTTTGCGAAAAGCTCGCGCACGACCTCGGTCTCCTGCTCGAGACGCTCCTGGAAGCGGTCGTAGTCGGCCGGTTCGAACTGTTCTTGCTGGATTTCGTCGCCCATGGGGACCGGAGTATAAGGACATGTACGCGGCTTGCCTACCATCGCGCGTCGCCGGTAGTTTTGCGCCGCGAGCCTGTTTATACTTTGCCCTCCCCCGATCGAGGTCCCGATGCCCGTCATCCTGGAGGTTACCAATCTGGTCAAGCGATTCGGTGCGCTCACGGCGGTCGACGGCGTCAGCTTTGCGATCGAGGAGGGCAACTGTTTCGGCCTGCTCGGTCCCAATGGCGCCGGCAAGACGACGACGATCGAAATGATGGAGGGCATCCGCAACCCGGACGCCGGCACCATCCGCTATCGCGGCGAACCACTCGGCGCCCGCTTCCGCAACGAGGCCGGCATCATGTTCCAGACGACCGCGCTGCAGGAGTTCATCACCGTTCGCGAAATCATGCTGCAATTCAGCCGCTTTTACCCGGACGCGGCGTCGATCGACGATCTTGCCCGGCGCTATTCGCTGGGTGATTTCCTGCACCAGGATTCGCGCAAACTCTCGGGCGGGCAGAAACAGCGCCTGCTGTTGGCGATGGCGCAGATCAACCGGCCGAAAATCCTGTTCCTCGACGAGCCGACGACCGGGCTCGATCCGCAGTCGCGGCGCAACCTGTGGCGGCAGGTGCAGGAAATTCGTGAGCAGGGCGCGACCGTGCTGCTGACGACGCATTACATGGAGGAGGCCTACGAGCTGTGCGACGAGGTCGCGATCATGGATCACGGCCGGATTATCGCGCACGACGCCCCCGACGCGCTGCTCGCGGCGCATTTCGACGACGTCGTCGTGCAGCTGCGCGAGGCCGACATCCCGCGCGAACTCGGCGAGCGCGAGTTCGCCGCAACCTACCGCAACGACAGTGCGCACATCGTCACCGGGGACGTCAACGCGACGATCCGCCAGCTGCTCGACCGCGGGGTGCCGCTCGACCGGCTGCGCATCCGCGCGCGTAACCTCGAGGACCTGTTTCTCGAGCTGACCGGCAAGGAACTGCGCGCCTGATGTGGAATCGAATTTACGCGCTGTTCGTCGCGCGCAACCTCGAATTCTTTCGTGACCGCTCGTCGTTGATGTGGAGCGCCGTGTTGCCGATCGCCATCATCTTCGTCTTTGCCTACGCCTTCAGCGAGGACAATCCCGAAAAATTCAAGGTCGGTCTGGTCGGCGCGATCGACGATGGCGCCGCGACCGCTTTTCACCAGACGCGCTATATCAATTTCATCGATTTCGCTGAAATCGCGACCAGCCTGCCAAAGGTCGAACGTCACCAGATCGACCTGCTGTTCGAGCCGGGGACCGGGCGCTACTGGATCAACCGCACGTCGCCGAACGGCTACATCGTCGAAAAACTGCTGATTGCGGCCTACGCCGGCTCGGGCGAGCGACTCGAGCGGCACGAGGTCGAGGGTGACGAGATTCGCTATGTCGACTGGGTGATCCCGGGCGTTATCGCGATGAACATCATGTGGGGCGCGCTGTTCGGCATCGGCTACGTCATCGTGCGTTACCGCAAGTTCGGCGTGCTCAAGCGCCTGCGCGCGACGCCGGTCACGGCCATGGAATTCCTGAGCGCGCAGATACTGTCACGTCTGTGGGTTTTACTCATCGTCAACCTCGTGGTGTACATCGGCATGGATTTGTTCGTCGATTTCCGCATGCACGGCTCCTACCTCAACCTGTTCCTGGTGTTCACGCTCGGCTGTATCAATCTCATTTGCTGCGGGCTCGTCGTCGCCGCGCGGATCTCGAGCGAGGAGGTCGCCAACGGTATTCTGAACCTGTTCAGCTGGCCGATGATGTTTCTGTCGGGTATCTGGTTTTCGCTCGAGGGCGCGCACCCGTGGATGCAGAACTTCGCGCTGCTGCTGCCGTTGACCCATGTCACCGAGGCCGCGCGCGCCATCATGATCGACGGCGCCGGTATCGTCGAGGTCGCCGACCACCTGCTGATTCTCGGCGTTTCGAGCGCAATTCTGCTGGCCATCGGCGCGAGGATTTTCCGATGGGAATAGTTTCCGACCAGGCGCTGCTGTTCGGCCTGCTCGGCGTCATCTTCGCGCTGTTGATCTGGGGCCGGTTCCGCTACGATGGCGTCGCCTTCGGCGCGTTGATCGTTGCCGTCGTGCTCGGCCTCGTTCCGCAGGAAGAGGCCTTCTCGGGCTTTGGTCATCACGCGACGATCATCATCGCGCTGGTGCTGATCGTCAGCCGCGGCCTGTCGAACTCGGGCGCGGTCGAGCTGATCGCGCACTACGTGATTGCCGGCGGGCGCTCGCTGCTCACGCACATCGGCCTGATGTCTGGCGTCGCCGCAGTGCTGTCGGCGGTCATGAACAACGTCGCCGCGCTCGCGCTGCTGATGCCGGTGGATTTGCAGGCGGCGAAGAAAGCCGGGCGCAGCGCGTCGCTGACGCTGATGCCGCTGTCGTTCGCGTCGATACTCGGCGGCATGATCACGCTGATCGGCACCCCGCCGAACATCATCATCGCGAGTTTTCGCGAGGATGCCATCGGCGAATCCTTCGCGATGTTCGACTTCGCCCCGGTCGGCATCGTGGTTGCGCTGGCCGGTGTCGTGTTCATCGTCGCGCTCGGCTGGCGCCTGATCCCGCAGCCGGAGGTCGATACGCAGCGCAATGTCGAGTCGCCGCACGAAGACTACGTTGCCGAAGTCAAGATCGCCGAGGATTCGAGCATGGTCGGGCGCAAAGTGCGCGATCTCGACGACGATGCCGACGAGGCCGACGTCGCGATCGTCGGTCTGGTGCGCAACGGCAAGCGATTGCCGGGGCAGGCGCGGCGCGAGGAAATTCGCGCCGGCGACATGCTCGTGATCGAGGCCGACGCGGAACACATCGACTCCTTTGTCGGCGCCCACAAGCTCGAATACGACGGTGCCGAGAAGCGCAAGCAGAACAATCTCGATGATCTGACGCTGGTCGAGGCGGTAGTCACCGAAACCGCGCGCATCGCCGGTCGCAGCGCGCTGTCACTGCGCCTGCTGTACCGCTTCAACGTGACCCTGCTCGGCGTCTCGCGACGCGGCCGGACCTTCCGCGAACGCGTACGCAAGCTCGACACCCAGCCGGGCGACGTGTTGTTGCTGCTCGGCCCGACCGACCGTATGGACGACGTCGTCTCCTGGCTCGGCTGCCTGCCGCTGCAGGAGCGTGACCTGCAGGTCGTGCAGCGACACAAGGCCGGCATCGCGGTTGGCTGTTTCGCGCTCGCGATCGCGGCGGCCACCGCCGGGTTGCTGCACCTGCCGGAAGCGCTGGCGCTGGTCTGCATCGCGATGGTCGGTTTCAACATCGTGCCACTGCGCGAAATCTACACCTCGGTCGAATGGCCGGTGATCGTGCTGCTCGGCTCGATGATCCCGATAGGCGCGGCGCTCGAAGCGTCGGGCGGCACCGCGCTGATCGCGCAGCAGATCATCGATTTCGCCGCCGGCTACGGGCCGGTGGTGGTACTGATCCTGCTGATGATCGTCACGATGACGCTGTCCGACGTGCTCAACAACACCGCGACCACGGTCATCGCCGCGCCGATCGGCATCAGTATCGCGCAGCGTCTCGAGGTCAACCCGGATCCGTTCCTGATGGCGGTCGCGATCGCCGCGTCCTGCGCGTTCCTGACCCCGATCGGACACAAGAACAATACCTTGATCCTTGGCCCGGGCGGCTACCGTTTTGGCGACTACTGGCGCATGGGCCTGCCGCTCGAAGTCATCGTCATCGCCGTCTCGGTGCCGATGATCCTCCTCGTCTGGCCGTTTTGACCCGCCCGCGAAATCGCGCGATGACCTGAATTTCATGCCAGGGTCAAAGACCTGAATTTAATTCAGATCAGCGCAAAATTTCCCGCAGCCCGCCAGCTTTACTCAGAGCAACGACTCCGAGTCGATTCCGTTGACGGAGGCCGGGCAGGGGCAATTTGCGAAATTTGCGATTAGAATGGCCGGAACACAACGGACCGACGAACGCCATGACCGTCATCAAGCAAGCCGACCTGATCGACAGCGTCGCCGACGCGCTGCAATACATTTCCTACTATCACCCGGTCGATTTCATCCAGGCGATGACCGAGGCCTACGAGCGCGAGCAGAACCCCGCCGCGCGCGATGCGATCGCGCAAATCCTGATCAACTCGCGCATGTGCGCGATGGGCCATCGGCCGATTTGCCAGGATACCGGCATCGTCACCGTGTTCCTGCGCGTCGGCATGAACGTGCAGTGGGACGGCGACCTGTCGGTCACCGACCAGGTCAACGAGGGCATCCGGCGCGCCTACCTGTTGCCTGACAACGTGCTGCGCGCGTCGATTCTCGAAGATCCCGACGGTGCCCGGCGCAACACCAACGACAACACGCCCGGCGTGATTCACTACGACATCGTGCCGGGCGACACGGTCGAGGTGCACGTCGCCGCGAAGGGCGGCGGCAGTGAAGCCAAGTCCAAGTTCGCGATGCTGAACCCGTCGGACTCGGTGGTCGACTGGGTGCTCGAGATGGTGCCGAAGATGGGCGCCGGCTGGTGTCCGCCCGGGATGCTCGGCATCGGCATCGGCGGCACCGCCGAAAAAGCGATGATGCTCGCCAAGGAAGCGCTGCTCGACCCGATCGACATTCACGACCTGGCAAAGCGCGGCGCGCAAAATCGTTCCGAGGAACTGCGGCTCGAGCTCTTCGATAAGGTCAACCGGCTCGGCATCGGCGCGCAGGGGCTCGGCGGCCTGACGACGGTGCTCGACGTCAAGGTGAAAGACTATCCGTCGCACGCGGCCAACAAGGCGGTTGCGATCATCCCCAACTGCGCGGCGACCCGCCACGCACACTTCACCCTCGACGGCAGCGGCCCGGCCAGGCTGAAACCGCCGAAGCTCGAAGACTGGCCCGAGGTCGCGCGCGAGACCGGCGACAACGTGCGCCGCGTCAATCTCGACACCGTCACCCGCGACGACGTCAAGACCTGGAAACCCGGCGACACGCTGCTGCTGTCGGGCAAGATGCTGACCGGGCGCGACGCCGCGCACAAGCGCATGGTCGACCTGATCGAGAAAGGCGAGCCGCTGCCGGTCAGCATGGCAGGGCGGTTTATCTATTACGTCGGCCCGGTCGACCCGATCGGCACCGAGGTCGTCGGTCCGGCCGGCCCGACCACGGCGACGCGGATGGACAAGTTCACCCGCACGATGCTGGAGAAGACCGGCCTGCTCGGCATGATCGGCAAGGCCGAGCGCGGCCCCGATGCGATCGCCGCGATCCGCGAATTCGAGTCGGTCTACCTGATGGCGGTCGGCGGCGCGGCCTACCTCGTCGCGCAGGCGATCAAGGGCGCCGAGGTCGTCGCCTTCGAGGATCTCGGCATGGAAGCGATTTACGAGTTCGAGCTCGACGACATGCCGGTCACGGTCGCGGTCGACCATAGCGGCGAATCGGTGCACCAGACCGGCCCGCAAATCTGGAAACAGAAGATCAGCCAGCAAGAGATTAGCTTTCATCCCTGAACCGGAGTCATTGCGAGCTGCGAAGCAGCGAAGCAATCTTTCCGGCTCGGGCAGGACCCAGGAGGTTGCTTCGTCGGCTTGCGCCTCCTCGCAATGACCTGCCATTCCCGCCATCGCTGCTCGAAATGACGGGCGCCATGGTCGGGCAGGTCAGCGGTGGAC
>JBPEYE010000369.1:0-9886 GCA_052030825.1 Gammaproteobacteria bacterium
CGCACGTCGGCAAGGCAGGCGTCGAGCATCTTCTGGAATCGCTCGGGCTTGCGCAGGCAGTCGGCGCGCAGCAGGATCCGGAGCAACGTCTGCGGGCGCAACTCGAAGGCGCGGTGCACCAGGGTGTGGTACTCGGTCGTGATCAGCGCGAGATCGCGGTAGGCGCGTGGCACCCGCCAGCGCCGGCAGAACGACGCGACGAGATCCTTGCCGCGAAACTCGTGTCCACGGTGCCCCGGCAGGATTTCGGCTGGCGTCGTCGCCTTGCCGAGGTCGTGCATCAGCACCGCGAAGCGGGTTTCGTTGTCGAAGCCGAGCTCGGCGCTTTGCTTCAGCGCCATCATCAGGTGGACCCCGGTATCGATTTCGGGATGATATTTCGCGGTTTGCGGCACGCCGAACAGCGCGTCGATTTCCGGGAATAGCCGGGCCAGCACGCCGCAGTCGCGCAGGCTCTCGAAGAAGACGTCGGGGTCGGGGGCGTCGAGGGCGCGCGACAATTCCAGCCAGACGCGCTCCGGGACCAATGCCTCGAGCTCGCCCGATTCGCCGATCTGGCGAATCAGCTCGCGGGTCTCGTCGGCGATGCGAAATCCGAGGTGGTGCAACCTCGCGGCAAAACGGGCGACGCGCAGCACGCGCACCGGATCCTCGACGAAAGCCGGCGAGACGTGACGCAGCAAACGCGCCTCGAGGTCACGCCGGCCGCCAAAGGGGTCGATGATCGTGCCGTCCTCGGTCTCGGCCATCGCGTTGATCGTCAGGTCGCGGCGCTCCAGGTCCTGCTCGATCGTCGTGTCGGGATCGAAGCTGACCTCGAAGCCGCGGTATCCCGGGCCGGTCTTGCGCTCGCTCCGCGCGAGCGCATATTCCTGCTTGCTGTCGGGATGCAGAAAGACCGGGAAATCCTTGCCGATCGACTGGTAGCCGGCGGCTTTCATCTCGTCGACGGTGGCACCGGTAACAACCCAGTCGATGTCCTGGACGGGAAGGCCGAGCAGGCGGTCGCGGACGCAACCGCCGACGCGGTATGCCTTCATGCAGAATCCCCGGGCGGCAGATTTTTGCGCAGCCGGTCGTAGTGCGACTTGTTGCCGTGCATTGCCGCAAGGCCCCGAATGTGCTGGCGCAGGCTGGTCGGGCACAGGGGACAGTCGTCGGGGCAAACGTTGTCGGTCTGCAGCGAGCGGTAATTGTCGAGCGTGAACAGCTTGCCGGGCAGGTTTTGCAATATCAACGCCTGCAACTTCGACAGCCCCTTGCCGAGCGGCAGGACACGGACCGGCAAATCGAGCGTGTCGATGATCTGTTCGATGATCTGGCGCAGGGTGAAGACTTCGGGCCCGCAAACCGGGTAGCGTTTCGAATAGCTGTCGCGGTCGTCGATCACCTCGACGATGCGCGCGACCAGGTCGCCGACGTAAACCGGCGCGAGCTTGCTGTCGGGGCAGGCGAGCGGAAAGAATCCGACGGTGAAGCGCAAAATGCCGGCGAAGCGATTGATGAAACTGTCCTCCTTGCCGAACACGACCGACGGCTGAAAGCTGGTCACGTGCAAACCGCGCTGGCCGAGCGTATGCAGCAGGTTTTCGCCCTCGCCCTTGGTGCGCAAATAGAGGCTCGAACCAGTCGCCTGGTCGGCGCCGAGTGCGCTCAGGTGCAGCAGCCGGTCGATGCCGGTCGCGTTGCAGGCCTCGACCAGGGACTTGACGAAATCGACGTGGATGCGGCGGAAATCGCCCTTGCGGCGCTCGTGCAGAATTCCGATCAGGTTGACCGCGACCTGGTGACCGGCACACAGATTGCGCAGGTTCTCGGGATCGACGACATTCGCTTCGACCAGGCGGATGTTGGGATGCACCAGCAGCGCGCGGTTACGATGCGGGCGACGGCTCGGCACCGTGACCTGCCAGCCGTGATTGGCCAGCGCGAACGCGAGTCGTTTGCCGATGAAGCCGCTGCCGCCGATCAGCAAAATGTTGCCGGGCTTGCTCAAACCGCTTTCTGCTTGCCCTGGGATTGCCGTGGCGGACCCCGACGCCGGCGCGGCCGCGACGATTTCTTGCCGCCTTTCGGTCGCACCCGGTTGCCCTTCATCTTGATCGGCGGTTTCGGTTTCACCAGCAAGTCCTCGGTGATCGGAGCGGTCGGTATCGGCTGCCCGGTGTAAGCCTCGATGTCGATCAGGTTCATCGCGTAGTTTTCGCAGGCGAAGCTGATCGCGGCGCCCGACTTTCCGGCGCGCGCGGTGCGACCGATCCGGTGCACGTAATCCTCGCCGAGTTCGGGTAAATCATAGTTGAAAACGTGAGTCACGTCGGGAATGTGGAGGCCGCGCGAGGCGACGTCGGTCGCGACCAGGATCGAGTATTCGCCGTCGTGGAATTTCTTCAGCAGGCTTTCGCGCTTGTTCTGGTGAATGTCGCCGGAAATGATCGCCGCCGACAAATCGTTGCCCTGGAGGAATTCCCAGATGCGGATCGTTGCGTACTTGGTGTTGGCGAAGATGATGCTGCGCGCGGGCTTGAGATGTCCGATAAGGCCGAGCAGCAGCGGGATCTTTTCGTGGTTGGCCGGGTGATAGACGGTTTGTTCGATGCGATCGACGGCCGGCGTATCGGCGTCGATGGTAATCAGTTCGGCTTCGTTCATGTGTTCGTAGGCGAGCTCCATGACCTTTTGCGCCATCGTCGCCGACCACAGCATATTGATGCGTTTATCCGGTGGCGGCAGGCGGCGCAGCATGTAGCGGACGTCGGCGATGAATCCCATGTCGAACATGCGGTCGGCCTCGTCGAGCACCATCGCCTCGATCGCCTTGAAATTGAACAGCTTTTGCTTGAAGAAATCGATCAGCCGGCCCGGCGTGCCGATCAGGATGTCGACCGGTTCGTCGAATTGCCTTTTCTGCTGCTCGTACGCCTTGCCGCCGTAGCAGATCGCGAGCCGGATCGGCAAATCGGCCAGCAGGCGGTCGGCGTCTTTGTGAATCTGGATCGCGAGTTCGCGGGTCGGCGCGAGTATCAGCGTGCGCGGGCGGCCGATTTCGGTGGCGCGCCCGGATTGCAGCAGGCGCTGGCCGCAGGTCAGCAGGAACGCCAGCGTTTTGCCGGTTCCGGTCTGCGCCTGGCCGGCGACGTCGCCGCCGGCGAGCAGCCGCGGCAGCGCTTTCGCCTGGATCGGCGTACAGTAGCGAAAATCGAGTCGATCGAGCGCGGCCTGGAGGCGCGGATCGAGCGGTAACGAGCCGAACGGCTGCTCGGTCAGGTGTTGTTGGGCCATAGGCGGGCGGAAAATGTCGTCAGATGTGCTTAATCGGACTATGTTAGCAAATTGCTTGCAAACCTGCGCAGGCATTTGAATTAATGGGAATCCGCCCATAGATGGGATCATTGAACGGGCGATTCAACTTCCTTTTGTGCGGTTTTTCGCATTATTGACAGCCCGTAGTGATGCGTCTAAATTGACGGTCTGTTTGTTTGAGCCTGACCAGCCGGAGACCCCGTGAGCGATAAAATTGTGTACCTTTCCGACGATTCCTTCGAAGCCGACGTGCTGCAGTCGGAGCGCCCCGTGCTGGTCGACTACTGGGCCGAATGGTGCGGACCGTGCAAAATGATCGCACCGATTCTCGAAGAGATCGCCGAAGAGTACGATGGCCGGCTGACGGTGGCGAAGCTCAACATCGACGACAATGCCGATACGCCGCCGAAATACGGTATTCGCGGAATTCCGACACTGATGCTGTTCAAGGACGGCGCGGTCGAGGCGACCAAGGTCGGCGCGCTTTCCAAATCCCAGCTGACGGCTTTTCTCGACAGCAACATCTAGACCCCGATCGTGTCGGTAAAAAAGCGTCGTCGGCAAGGTAGACGACCCCGGGTTCGTGTGCTAATCTCAAATTAATCATTGCCGGATTCCCCTCGGCAATTCCCTGTAAAAACGTAAATTCCTGACCGTACTCGTAGACCGTTTTACGTCTAGATTTCCCAACCCTGCACTAGGGCGTTCCGATAATGAATCTCAATGAGCTGAAGCAACACACCGTCCCCGAATTGATCGATACCCTGAAGGACATGGGAGGCGACCATTCGGCGAGGATGCGCCGCCAGGACATCATCTTCAGTATCCTGAAGGCGCAGGCCAAGAAGGGCGAAGACATTTTCAGCGAGGGCGTGCTCGAGATTCTGCAGGACGGCTTCGGCTTTCTGCGTTCGGCGGACAGTTCCTATCTCGCCGGACCCGACGATATCTACGTCTCGCCGAGCCAGATTCGGCGCTTCAATTTACGCACCGGCGATACCATCAGCGGCAAGATCCGCCCGCCGAAAGACAACGAGCGCTACTTCGCGCTGCTCAAGGTCGACGAAATCAATTTCGACGTGCCGGAGAACGTCAAGCACAAGGTCCTGTTCGAAAACCTGACGCCGCTGCACCCCAACGAGCGGCTGCAGCTCGAACGCGGCAATGGCAGCACCGAGGATATCACCGCGCGCATCATCGACCTGGTTTCGCCGATCGGCAAGGGCCAGCGCGGACTCGTCGTGTCGCCGCCGAAGGCCGGCAAGACGCTGATGCTGCAGAACATCGCGCAGAGCATCGCCAGCAACCACCCCGAGTGCTACCTGATCGTGCTGCTGATCGACGAGCGCCCGGAAGAGGTCACCGAGATGGAACGCATGGTCAAGGGCGAGGTCGTCGCGTCGACCTTCGACGAGCCGGCGAGCCGTCACGTGCAGGTCGCCGAGATGGTCATCGAGAAGGCCAAGCGCCTCGTCGAGCACAAGCGCGACGTCGTCATCCTGCTCGATTCGATCACGCGCCTCGCGCGCGCCTACAACACGACGATCCCGTCGTCGGGCAAGGTACTCACCGGCGGCGTCGACGCGCACGCATTGCACCGGCCGAAGCGCTTTTTCGGTGCCGCGCGCAACATCGAGGAAGGCGGCAGCCTGACGATCCTCGCGACCGCGCTGGTCGAGACCGGTTCGAAGATGGACGAAGTCATCTACGAGGAATTCAAGGGCACCGGCAACATGGAAATCCACCTCGACCGCCGCATCGCCGAGAAGCGCGTGTTCCCGGCGATCAACATCAACCGCTCGGGCACGCGCCGCGAGGAACTGCTGCTCGCCCAGGAAGAACTGCAAAAGGTCTGGATCCTGCGCAAGTTCCTGCACTCGATGGACGAGATCGAGGCGATGGAATTCGTCCTCGGACGGATGCAGTCGAGCAAGACCAACCTCGAATTCTTCGATCAAATGAAGAAGTAGGGACCGTGGCCCGGGTTCAGTCCTTCGACCCGGTCATAGGCACCAACCCGCGCATCGTCATTCTCGGCAGCATGCCCGGCGTCGCGTCCCTCGAGGCGGTGCAATACTACGCCCATCCACGCAACGCGTTCTGGCCGATCATGGGCGAGCTGTTCGGCATCGATCCAGCGGCCGATTACGCGATTCGCATCGCCGCGCTCGAGCAACTACCCCTGATTCTGTGGGATTCCCTGCAAGCCTGTCACCGGCCCGGCAGCCTCGATTCGAGCATCGACGACGGCAGTGCCAGGGCCAACGACTTCCCGTGGCTATTGCGCGAATACCCGGATATCCGGGCGATTTTCTGCAACGGCGCAACCTCGGAAAAATACTTCCGCAAGCTCGCGTTGCCGCGGCTGCCGGATCCGCCCGGCTTCGAGCTGATCCGTCTGCCGTCGACCAGCCCGGCCAATGCCGGCATGAACTTCGACCAGAAACTCGAAGCCTGGCGCCGCCTCCTCGAATTCGTCTGACCCGAAATCTCGCTAGTTTGTACCTCATCGCGAGGCGGCGCAGCCGACGCAGCAACCTCCTGAAGCCTGCCCGATCCCGGGAGATTGCTTCGCCGTGCTCGCAATGACGGCAACAACGGGGAGACGCCTCGCAACGCTCGGGACGCCTTCGGTGGATTGCTTCGCGCAGCCTGCCCCGGCGAACGCCGGGGCTTGCGATGACGGCGGCTTGCAGTCGCCGTCAGAGGCTCAGGAGTTGGCGGCGGACGTGGGCCATCGGCGCGTCGTCGTCGTAGACGACACGGCTGCCGACGAGGCCGACACCGAGCTGCCGCCACAGCGCGTCGAGGTCGACCGGGTAGGGGTCGGTCTTCATCTTCTGGTACAGCGGCACCAGCACGGCGACGCCGGTGGCGTGGTCGCCGGCTTCGAAGACTTCCATCGCGGTCGCGCTCGCGTGCATCGACAGGCCGGCGTCGAGCACGCCGCGCAGCGCGTCGCGCAGGCTCTTTTCGTTGTTTGTCAGCCGCCGGATTTCGACATCGGCGAGCAGGCAAAAGATCGCGCCGCCCCAGTAGGTACGGCCCCAAGTCGGGGTGCGGTCGAGGCCGCGGTCGCCGGCCTGGGGCAGGCCCTGCGGCATGCGCTCGATGAAATTGCGCCAGATGAAGTCCTCGCTCAGGTGTTCGCGCTGCGCGCGCGCGACCGATTCGACGTAGGTCGCGAGGCCCTCGAGCAGCCAGCGATGCGCGTAGGGCACGTCGGCCATCGCCAGGTGCACCATTTCGTGCACCAGGATCCAGTCGCGGCGCAGCATCTCCGGAGTCACGTTCTCGCCGACGACGATGCGCAGCCGCGGCGACTTGCCACCGAATGCCTGGCCGAAACGCACCGCGTGGCCGCCGCTGACCTGCAGGTCGATATTGACGGTGCGCACCGGGAAGCGGTCGTAGTACTGGATCACGGTTTCGGCCGAGTAGACGACCCAGTCGAGCAGGATATCCTGCTTGGTGCGCAGCACGCGGTCGCGGATCTGAACCTGGATGCGGCTTCCACCGAGTTCGAAGGCAAATCGATTTTCGTCGATCGTCTCGATTTCGGGCGCGGCGACTGGCGAGCCGAAGACAAACAGGCCGCACAGCGCAACGAGCAGTAATTGAAGGCGCAAGACGGGAACCATTTTGTTATCGAGGCATTTTGGGGTCAGACTGCGGGTCATCGCGATGGTTCATTCGCCCGGCTGCTGCTCGACACGGGGCGCGGCGAGACCGGCGTCGTACCACGGCGCGCGATCGCGCCAGAAGATATTGTCGTTCGGCGCGATTCCCGGGTCGTCGGCGAGACTGCCGGCGGGCACGACCAGGCGGCCGCTTTGGAGGCTCGTATACGGTAACAGCGAGCCGCAGTAACGACAAAAACATTTCGATATCAGGCCGGGCTCGTCCGGTGTAAAGCGCTGGACGAGGTCCTCGCCGGCCAGCCAGCGCAGTCGCGCGGGATCGGTGAACAGGTTGGCCGCGTGCGCCGACCCGGTCGAGCGCCGGCACTGGCTGCAATGGCACCAGTGAAAGGCATCGAATGGCCCGTCTACCTCGAAGCGCACGCGTCCACACAGGCAGGTGCCGCGAATCGTTTTACGCATCACGGCTACCTCAATCGGTTTGGGTTGCGATCAGCCGGGCAACGAGATCCTCGAAGTGGCGCTCGTGCAGGTTGGCGAAGGCAAAGCGGATGAACGGTTCCTGCTCGGGACCGAAATAAGAGCCCGGCAGGCTGACGATTTCCTGCGCTTCGATCAGGCGTTTGACCACCTCGCGCGCGGACGCGTCGAACGGATGCTCGATATAGGCGAAGTAGGCGCCGGCGCTGACGAGCCGGTAGCGCAGGTCGGGATGGTCGAAGGCGGTGCGAATCGCGACCGCGCGGCGCGCGAGTTCGTCAGCCTTCTCGCGCTTCCACGCATCGAGGTGCCGCAGCCCGTAGAGCGCGCCGAGCTG
The DNA here is from genome assembly GCA_052030825.1 of Gammaproteobacteria bacterium. Lineage (GTDB taxonomy): Bacteria > Pseudomonadota > Gammaproteobacteria. The sequence continues at coordinate 7,762 of JBPEYE010000369.1, forward strand.
CCCGGCGTGCGGCGCGCAGATCGCGGTGCAATCCTGCACCTTTTTGAGCTGTTCGATCAGTTCCGGGCTCGCCGCGACCGCGCCGGTGCGAAAGCCGGTCAGGCTGAAGACCTTGGAAAAGCTATAGAGGTGGACGAGCGTGTCGCGCCAGTCCGGGTCGGCGAACAGCCGGTGCGGCAACTGCGCGAAATCGATGAAATCGCGGTAGGTCTCGTCGGTAATCAATGCGATGCCGTGCGCCCGCGCCAGGTCGAAGAATTCGCCGATGCGCTCGGCACTGTAGATCGCGCCGCTCGGGTTGTTCGGCGTGACCAGCAGGATTGCGCGCGTGCGCTCGTTGATCAGTCCCCGCGCCTCGTCCGGGTCGGGCATCGCGGTGGCGGCATCGAAGGACAGGTAGCGCGGCACTACGCCGCGCGTCGCCAGCCACATCTGGTGGTTGAAGTAACACGGCAGCGGAACGATGACCTCGTCGCCGGCCCGGCACAGGGTGTCGACGACCGAGCAGAAAGCCTGGTTGCAGCCGGCCGTGATCACGATATCGTCGGCTTCGACCGTGCCCTGATAGCGCTCGCTGATGTTGGCGGCGAGCGCCTCGCGCAGCGGCACGATGCCGCGGATGTCGGTATAGGTCGCGCCTTCACCGGCCTTGATCGCGTCGCCGAGGTAGTTGCGCAGCTCCTGTGGGGGCAGGTGCGCGGGTACCGCCTGGCACAGGTCGAGAAGACGCTCGGAGTCGGGATTTTTCACCCACGACCAGGCTTCGGCAATCGGTGCCGCGGCACAATCGAGCACGTCGGGATTGAATTTCATGATAGCGGCTCTCGTGGTTGACCCGATGGTAGTGAAATCCGGCGCTGCTGACCAGTGTTCGCCGCTGTGCGATAATCCGCTCCGTTTCACTTGACGGAATTCGACATGAAATACCTGCATACGATGGTGCGCGTGCACGACCTCGACGAATCGCTCGGCTTCTACCGCGATCTGCTCGGCCTGGTCGAGGTCGATCGCTACGAGGATCGGGAAGGCGAGTACACGCTGGTCTATCTCGCCGCGCCCGAGGACCTCGACGTGGTCGAGACCGAACGCGCGCCGATTCTCGAACTGACCTACAACTGGGACGGCGAGGTCTACCAGGGTGGGCGCAATTTCGGCCACCTCGCGTTTGCCGTCGATAACGTCTACGAAATGTGTCAGAAAGCGATGGACGCCGGGATCACGATCAACGTGCCGCCGCGCGACGGCCGCATGGCGTTTTTTCGCTCGCCCGACAAGATCTCGATCGAGCTGCTGCAAAAAGGGGATCCGCTGCCGCCGGCGGAGCCCTGGCAGTCGATGCCGACGACCGGCGAATGGTAGCCGTCGAACGCTATCTCGACGGCCGCGTCGCGATCGTGACCGGAGGCCTGACCGGAATCGGCAAGGCGATCGCGCTGGCGCTCGCCGAGCGCGGCGCAAGCGTCGCGGTCGGTGGCCGGCGGCGACTCGATGCCGCGATCGCCGAACTCGAGGCCGCCAGCGACGCCATTTTCTACCACCCGCTCGACGTCGCCGATCTCGCCAGCGTCGAGGCTTTTGTCGATGCCGTCGGGCAGCGGCATGGCGGCGTCGATATTCTCGTCAATGCGGCCGGCATTTCGACCCACCAGTACGTTTGCGAGCACGACGTTCAGGACTGGCTCGAGGTGATCGATATCAACCTGTCGGGCCCGTTTCGCATGATTCGCGCGTGCCTGCCGCGGATGATCGAGCGCCGCTGGGGTCGCATCATCAATATCGGCTCGACCGCGGCGCGCACCGCGTTGGCCGACCACGCCGCCTACTGCGCGTCGAAATCCGGCCTGCTGGGCCTCTCCCGCGCGGTCGCGCTCGAGGGCGCAGCGCACGGCGTCAGCTCGGTCGTGATCAGCCCGACCTGGGTGCAAACCGACATGATGGCCGCGAGCATGGCGGAGCAGGCGCGCAACAACGACCGCAGCGTCGACGACGAGATTGCCGAAGTCGTCGCCCAGCAACCGCAAAAGCGGCTCGTCCAGCCGCACGAGCTCGGCGCGCTCGCGGCCTTCCTGTGCCGCGACGAGGCGCTCGGCATCACGATGGAAGACATCCAGCTCAATGCCGGCGC
>JBPEYE010000037.1:0-4492 GCA_052030825.1 Gammaproteobacteria bacterium
CTGGCCGAACACCGGGGTTCCGGCCGCGCGGCATCGCTCGCCGAGCGCGGCGAGTCCGTCGATGATACGATCGCTGCCGGCGTAGAGAAACGCGTCCTCGAAGCCGTAGCTCGGGTGCACCGTCATGCTCTCGAGGATGATCAGGCCGACGCCACCGCGGGCCCGGGCCTCGTGGTAGGCAATCAGGTCCTCGCTGACGACGCCCCGGTGACCGAGCGTGGTACCGTGCGGCGGATTGAAAAAACGGTTGCCGACGCGGGTCGGACCAAGCGTAAGCGGCTGGAACAGGGATTCGTACATGGGCGCGATGCCAGCAGACTTGCCAAGCCCGCAAATTAGCAATAACTTTGACGGGTTGCAAAATCCGGCCGCTTGCAAACCGACGTGATACCGCTCGCCCCCCGCCTGCAACAGGTCCGCGACGACTTTCTCGCCCGCGTCGGCGACGGTCGGCTCGAGCGCCCGGTCGCCGAAGGTTCGGGCCTGCCCAACCTGTGCTACACCTGCGCCGATTTTCATAGCCTCGAGCAGCGAACCCTGTTTCGCGACAACTGGGTGTTCGCCGGCTTCGCCCACGATCTGCCGCAAGCCGGCGACATGCGCCCGGTCGAGATCGCCGGACAACCGCTGCTGCTGGTACGCGACGACGACGGCGAAATCCACGTTCTGCACAACGTCTGCAGCCATCGCGGTGCGCAACTCGTCGCCGCACCGAAACGCGCGAAGCTGTTCGTCTGCCCGAATCATTCGTGGAGTTACAGCCTCGCCGGCAAACTGCTGAACCGGCCGCATTTTCACGGCGGCGAGCGCCACGATGCGAATCGCGATACCTGCCACGCCGCCGATCTGCGCAAGGTACGCAGCGTCGTCTGGCACGACTGGATCTTCGTCGACCTCGGCGGCGCGGCGGCGGAGTTTTCGGCGCTGATCGAGCCGATCGCGGCGCGTCTCGACGGCTACGACTTCAGCGCGCTGCGGCACGCCGAGTCGCTCGAATTCGACATCGCGGCGAACTGGAAGCTGGCGATCGAAAACTTCATCGAGCCCTACCACGTTTTCTCCTGCCATCCGTGGCTGAACGGCTTCGTCGGCATGGCCGAACGTTGCGCGCCGACCTTCGATGGCAAGGTGCTCGCCTGCGGCTACGAGTTCAAGCACACCGATCCGGCGCGCGGCGGCGCGCTACCGCATTTTCCGAACCTGCCGCAGGCGAAGCAGCGTCGCGGTGACTGGTTCGTGCTGTTCCCGAACTTCGGTTTCGAAATCTTCCCCGACCAGGTCGACGTCTTCGTAGTCTGGCCGCGCGGGCCCGTGGCCTGTCGCGAAACGATCGCGCTGTACTTCATCGGCGACGGCGCGCACGCACCCGAGTACGCCGATGCCCGCGCGCACGTCGTCGGCAACTGGCGCGATCTCAATCACGAAGACATCGGTATTATCGAACGCATGCAAATCGGCCGGCACTCGGAAGGCTACGACGGCGGCGTGCTGTCGCCGTACTGGGATCCGGTACAACAACACTTCGCGCGCCTCACCGCCGACGCAATCGGCGCATCCGAAGCCACCAGTTGATACACATCAAAACGGTCGGCGAGCGACGCGTTAGGCTCGTATCAATGTTAGCCGCGATACCCGTCATGGCCAGACCGCCACTGTTCCAGCCCGACCTGATCGAACGTTACGACAGGCCCGGGCCGCGTTATACGTCCTACCCGCCGGCAACCGAGTTTCACGACCGCGTCGGCGAGCACGAATACCGCGAATGGGCGCGACAAAGCAACGAGGAACTGATCCCGAAACCGCTGTCGCTGTATTTCCATATTCCTTTCTGCAGTTCGATTTGCTACTACTGCGCTTGCAACAAGGTCATCACCAGGCGCAAGGAAAAAGCCGAACCCTACCTCGAGGATCTGTATCGCGAGATCGCGCTGCAGGCCGCGCTCTACGACAGCGATCGTGAAGTCCGCCAATTGCACTGGGGCGGGGGGACACCGGGATTCCTGTCGCATGCGCAGTCGCAGGCCCTGATGGAGCGGATCGCCGCACATTTTCGCCTCGTCGACGAAGGCGCGCACGATTACTCGATCGAAATCGATCCACGGGTCATGACCGCCGACGGCGTCGCTCACCTGCGCCAGCTCGGCTTCAACCGCGTCAGCCTCGGGGTGCAGGATTTCGATCCCGAAGTGCAGCAAGCGGTCAATCGCATCCAGAGCTACGAGACCACCGCGCGAATCGTCGAGGACGCGCGCCGCCACGGCATGCGCTCGGTCAACATCGACCTGATCTACGGCCTGCCGCTGCAGACGCGTGCAAGCTTCGCGGCAACCCTCGAACGCATCATCGAGCTCGACCCGGACCGCATCGCAATTTATAACTATGCTCATTTGCCGCATCGCTTTCCGCCGCAGCGGCGCATCGCCGCCGACGAGTTGCCGACGCCGGCGGAAAAACTCGCAATCCTGCGCGACGCGATCGAGCAGCTCGGCGCCGCCGGCTACGAATACATCGGTATGGATCATTTTGCCAAGCCCCGCGACGAACTCGCGCGCGCGCAAAAGCGCGGCGACCTGCACCGAAATTTCCAGGGTTACAGCGCGCATGCCGAGTGCGATTCGATCGGTATGGGCGTGTCTGCGATCAGCCAGGTCGCGGATCATTTCAGCCAGAATTCGGTCCGTCTCGACGAATACCACGAAGCGCTGGCCGCAGAACGCCTGCCGATCGTGCGCGGCTATCAGAGCGATCGCGACGACTTGCTGCGGCGCGCGATCATCCAGAGCCTGGTGTGCCATTTCAGTCTCGATATCCGCCGCATCGAGCGCGACTGGGACATCGATTTCGCCGCCACCTTCGTGACCGAACTGGCCGAATTGCGGGCGATGGAGCTCGATGGCCTGCTCGCGCTCGACGACGACCGGATCGAGATCGCCAGCGGTGGCCGACTGCTGATTCGTAACATCTGCATGGTCTTCGATCGCTACCAGCGCAAGGCGCGCGTCGAGCCGATGTTTTCACGCACGCTGTAAGTTCCTGCGACACAATTGATCCAGATCAATGCGCGCGTCGGGCGACGAGCTACAATCGAACTCGACTCCTACTCTTACTTGAATAGAGTATTAGCCGGCTTCTCCCCGCCGGCTTTTTTTTGCCCGTCGACAACGCGCTCCTCGTCGAGCAGGATCCGGTGCGCCGGGCCCTCGAGATCGTCGAACTGACCGCTTTTCACCGCCCACAGCAAGACCCAGACGATGCCGCCAAGCAGCAGTAGCGAAATCGGGATCAGCAGGTAAAGCACTTCCATCAGCGCGCCAGCCGCAGTGCGTTCATGACCACGATCAGCGAACTCGACGACATGCCGAGCGCGGCAAGCCAGGGCGCGACCAGGCCGGTGGCTGCGAGCGGGATTGCGCCGAGGTTGTAGCCCAGCGCCCAGGCCAGGTTTTGCCGCACGATCCGTCCGCTGCGCGCGGCTTGCGCGAGCGCGTCGCCGATCGGCGCGAGCCGGTCGGCGAGCAGCACGATGTCGGCGCTGCGCTGCGCCAGTGCGGTGGCGCCGCCCATTGCGATCGACACGTCGGCACGCGCCAGCACCGGCGCGTCGTTGACGCCGTCGCCGACCATCAGCACGCGCGCACCGCGGGCCTGCAGCTCCGCCACCGCGGCTATTTTGTCCGCCGGCGCGAGCCCGGCGCGTACGTCGTCGATGCCGAGCGTCGTGGCGATTAGCCGCGCCGCGGCGGGGCGATCGCCGGTCAGCAGCGAGATCGACTTGCCGCTTGCGCGCAGACGCGCGATCAGCGCGGCGGCGTCCTCACGCAGCGTATCGCTGAAGCTGAACAACGCGAGCATCGCGTCCCGTCGCGCGAGTACGACCGCCGAGCCGGCCAGATCGGCGAGCCGCGCGCGCCATTCCGCCGGCAGATCGACGCCGGTTTGCGCGGCGACGAAATCGACGCTGCCGAGAACATAGTCCTCGCCGCCGATCCGCCCGGCGATGCCGCCGCCCGGCGTCGCGACGAGGTCGGTCGCGGCCGGCGAGTGTGCCGGTACCGGGCCGGCGACGAGCGCGCGCGCGAGCGGATGTTCCGAATGCCGTTCCAGCGCCGCGGCGAGCGACAGCGCGTCGGCTTGCGAAACGCCTGGCCGCAGCAGAATCTCGTCGACGCGCGGTTTGCCGTGGGTCAGCGTACCGGTCTTGTCGAAGACCACGTGCGTGACCTGCTCGAGCCGCTCGAGCGTACCGCCGTGCCGGATCAGCAGGCCGTCGGCCTGCAACCGGCCGAGCGCCGCGGCGAGCGCGGTCGGCGTCGCCAGCGACAGTGCGCAGGGGCAGCTCACGATCAGCACCGCGAGCGCGATTTCGAAGGCGCGCGCGCTGTCGGCCAGGTACCAGCCGATGGCAACCGTCGCGACCAGCAGCAGCACCGCGATGATGAAGCGCGCGGCAATGCGGTCGGCGAGCCGCGCGCGCGGCGGCTTGTCGGCCTGC
>JBPEYE010000370.1:0-8496 GCA_052030825.1 Gammaproteobacteria bacterium
GCGGACCCAAGCACGGCGGCGCCAACGAAGAGGCTTTCAGAATCCAGTCGCGCTACGGCTCGGCCGACGAGGCCGAGGCCGACATCCGCGAGCGCGTCGCCAACAAGGAAATCGTCATCGGCTTCGGCCACCCGGTCTATACCGTCAGCGACCCGCGCAACGAGGTGATCAAGCGGCTCGCGAAGCAGCTGTCCGACGAAAATGGCGACACGCTGATGTTCGACGTCGCCGAGCGTCTCGAGACGGTCATGTGGGAACTGAAGAATATGTTTCCCAACCTCGACTGGTTCTCGGCCGTGTCCTACAACCAGATGGGCGTGCCGACCGACATGTTCACGCCGCTGTTCGTCATCGCGCGCACCACGGGCTGGGGCGCGCACGTCATCGAGCAGCGCATCGACGGCAAGATCATTCGCCCGTCGGCCAATTACACCGGCCCCGAAAACCTCGAATTCATTCCGATCGACCAAAGGAAATAACATGAGCAAAGCCGCTGTACTGGACGCGAGTCGTCCGGATTTCGACAAGGTCATCCAGGATATCGTCGACTACGTTCGCGACTACGACGTGACCCAATCCGACGAAGCGATGCAAACCGCGCGCTACGACTGGATGGACAGCCTCGGTTGCGCGCTGCTCGCGTTGTCCTATCCGGCCTGCACCAAGTTGCTGGGACCGATCGTTCCGGGCGCGGATATGCCAGGATCCGGCGCGCGCGTGCCCGGAACCGCCTATGAACTCGACCCGGTCCGCGCCGCGTGGAACATCGGCGCGATGGTGCGCTGGCTCGACTACAACGACACCTGGCTGGCGGCCGAGTGGGGTCACCCGTCGGACAACCTCGGCGCGATCCTCGCGCTCGCCGACTACCAGTCGCGCCAGCGCCTGCGCGAGGGCGGCGAATCGCTGACGCTGCGCGACGTACTGATCGCAATGATCAAGGCACACGAGATCCAGGGCGTGCTCGCGCTCGAGAATTCGTTCAACCGCGTCGGCCTGTGTCACGTCATGCTGGTGCGCATCGCGTCGACCGCGGTCGCCGCGCACATGCTCGGCTGCTCGCGCGAGGAATGCCTCAACGCGGTCTCGCACGCGTGGCTCGACGGTTCGTCGCTGCGCACCTACCGCCATGCGCCGAACACCGGCTCGCGCAAATCCTGGGCCGCCGGCGACGCGTCGGCGCGCGGCCTGTTCCTCGCGCTCGCCGCCGCGCGCGGCGAGATGGGTTACCCGTCGGCGATCACCGCGCCGACCTGGGGCTTTCAGGACGTGCTGTTCGACGGCAAGCCGCTGGTTCTGAAGCAGGATTACGGCACCTATGTCATGGAAAACGTGCTGTTCAAGATCTCGTTCCCGGCCGAGTTCCACGCGCAGACCGCGGTCGAAGCGGCGGTCAGTCTGCACCCGGAGGTCGTCGACCGGCTCGACGACATCGATCGCATCCTGATCAAGACGCAGGAGTCCGGCGATCGCATCATCAACAAGACCGGTCGGCTCGACAATCCCGCAGACCGCGATCACTGCCTGCAGTACATGGTCGCGATCGGTTTATTGAAGGGCGACCTGCAGGCCGAGCACTATGAGGACGACGTCGCCGCCGACCCGCGGGTCGACGCGCTGCGCGACAAGATGGAAGTCGTCGAGGAAGCGCGTTTCACGCGCGAATATCTCGAACCCGACAAGCGCGCGATCGGCAACTCGCTGCAGGTTTTTTACCGCGACGGCAGCAGCACCGACGAGGTCGTCGTCGACTACCCGGTCGGCCATCGCCGCCGCCGCGACGAAGGCATTCCGCTGCTCGAGGCCAAGTTCGAGCGCTACCTGCGCGGTCGCCTGAGTGCGAAGAAAGCCAGCCGGATACTCGAAATCTGCGCCGACCAGCAGGATTTCGAGCAACAGCCGGTCAACCGGATGATGGAATTGCTGCAGGCCTGAAGCGCCGCTTCACGGCTCGCCGCGGACCTGCTCGATCACGACCTGGATCAGCGCATCCGGGTCGAAGGGCTTGGCGACATGGTGATTCATGCCGGCGTCGAGGCTCTTGCCGCGATCGCTGTTTCGGGCGTGCGCGGTCATCGCCACGATCGGGATTTCGCCGTAACGGCCGCCGAGCGCGCGGATCCTCCGGCTTGCCTCGTAGCCGTCCATGACCGGCATCTGAATGTCCATCAGGATCAGGTCGTAGTCGTGCTGTTGCACCATTTCCAGCGCTTCCTTGCCGTTGACCGCGACGTCGACGACGGCACCGGTGTCCTCGAGAATTTCGAGCGCGACGACCTTGTTGATGTCGTTGTCCTCGGCGAGCAACAGGCGACGCCCGTGCAGCGGTTTGCGCGTCTCGCCGCCGGCCTCCGGCGCGCGCTCGTCGAACTCCGATTCGAGCGATATGCGATAGAGCATTTCCATCAGCGCGCTGTAGAGCTTGATCTGGCCGACCGGCTTGTAAAGGCACAGGTCGGCTACACTGCCGTCGCTGCTGGCGCTTTGCGGCAATAGCTGAATGAAGCGGGTATCGCGCCATTCGGCGGAATTGCGCCGGTTTTCGATGAAGCGAGCGACGCTCTCGTTGCTGCCGACCTGGTCGATCATCACCAGGTCGCAGGGCCTGGCGTCCACCGGCAGCGAATCGCGTTCGGCATCGAACGCGATCTCTTCGACCTGCTCGATCTGCCAGTAGCGCAGCGCCCTGACGAACGATTCCCGACGTGCCGCGCTCGGGCTCAGGATGCAAATACTGACCGCGCGCATCGATTCGGGCGGATTCCAGGCGTAGGGTTCGGCCTCGGCCGGATCGATCGCGAGGCGAAAGGAATAGCGCGTCTCGCCATCGCCGCGGTCGACAATCTCGAGGCGACTGCCCATCGCCTCGATCCAGCGCCGGGAAATCATCATGCCCTGCCGCGGATCGGGTCCCCGGACGCGTTGTTCCGGTGGCAGCGTCGGATCGTCGGCGTCGCCAACCGAGGGATGGACGATACCGATCTCGATCGCGCCGTCGACCGTTTTCGCGTAGACCCGGATTTCGCCGTCGCGTAACCGCGCGAGCACGCTGCTCTGCAGGTTGTTGAGCACCTGGCGCAGGCGCTGTGGATCGCCGCTGATCCGGTACGGTATCCCGGCATCGATGTCACAGACCAGGTCGACGCCGCGGCCCACGGCGGCCTTGGCGACAACGCTGCTGACGTCCTCGATCAGTTCGCCGATTTCGAAACTGACGCGCTCGAGCGGGAAATCGTTGCTGTCGAGCCGCGAAATATCGAGCAGGTCGTTGACGACAGTCAGCAGCATGTTGCCGGTGGTCGACGCGGTTTCGATGTAACGCTGCTGATCGCGATCGAGCCCGGTGCGTTTCAGCAGGTGAATCACGCCGAGCAAACCGGTCAACGGCGTGCGGATTTCGTGACTCATGCTGGCAAGGAATTCGTTGCGCTCGCGGTTGGCCAGGTCGGCGCGGTCGCGCGCGCGCTTGAGCACCTCGTTCTGCTGCAGAATCATGAACAGCCCGATCGCAATCAGCAGCGAAACCAGCGCGGTCAGCACGTGCCCGCCCACTTCGAGGGCCGACGCGGCGCCACCGCTGCGGCTGATCGCGAGCTCCCACTCGCGGTCGGCGACCGGGATGGTTGCGCGATAAACCGGGTCCATCAGCGGCATTGCCGATTTGACGAAGACCGCCTGTTCGCCCGCCCACGGCGCCGTATTGATCAACTCGTAGGCATAGCCGCTGGTTTCGAGTTGATCGAGTCGAATCAACGCCAGCAGATCGTCGAGGGTGATCAGCACGCTGGCGAATCCCCAGAAATCCTCGCTTGCGCCGCGATCGATGAACACCGGGTGGCGGCCGATTACGCCCAGTCCGCCCTGCGCGAGCTCGAATGGCCCCGCCACCGACAGGCCGCGGCGCTCGATGGCGCGCAGCGAGACGTCGCGACGCTCCGGGTGATTGATGGTATCGAGACCGAGCGCCGGTTCGTGCCCGGCGAGCGGATAGATCCGGGTGATGATCCCGTCGGGCGCAAGCTGCAAATTCGTGATCCCGCCCAGATTTTGCATGACGATACTGGCATACCGCTCGAAGTCGTCGATTTCGCCGCCGTTGCGCTCGGTCTCGAAGGCGACGAAGCTCGCTGCCAGCAACGAATTGAGCAGCCGCCGCTCGATCGCGATCGCCTGGTCAGTGACGATCTGGTTCAGCAACAGGCGCTGCTCGGTTTCGACCATCGCGCGGTGATCTTGGACCCATTTGTCACCGAGGACGAACAGGGCCGCGAACACGGCGATGGAGATGACGAGGCGAAGCGGAGCGGACATAGAATCAGCAACCCATCCTTTTGATGTTATTCGAATCTGTCCCCGTTACCTGAAAAAATAATTGTTTATTCGAATAATTCAAGTATATCGGCGAGATCGCGCTTGCCGCGCGCGATCTCGTCCTTGTCGAGGCCGGCGAGTTCGTGCGGAAACACGAGCCATTCCTCGCTTTCGTGGAGAAAGTAATCGGGTTCGAAGTCGACCGCGTTTTTGCCGGGTTTGTACCACGGACAGGCGACACGGATATCGCCCGGCGTATTCAACCGCGACTGCCGCTTGATCGCCTTGATCAGCGCGGCGACGCTGCGCCCCGAATCGAACACGTCGTCGACGATCAGCAGGCTGTCGTCGGCGTTGGCGTTTTCGATCAGGTAGTGCAGCCCGTGGACGCGAATTTTCTTCGCCTGCTGGTTGATGCCGTAATACGAAGACGTGCGCACCGAGATGTGGTCGGTCTCGACGCCCTGGTATTCGAAGTATTCCTGCACCGCGATGCCGACCGGCGTGCCGCCGCGCCAGATGCCGACGATGAAATGCGGTTTGAAGCCGTCCGTGTAGACCCGGTGCGCCAGGCGAAACGAGTCCTCGAGCAACGCCTGCGCGGTGATGTAAACCTTGTCCAAAGTTCGAACTGCCCCCGAAGCTGGGGCCATTCTGGCACAAGCCGTCGCCCGCGACCACCACCGGCGAGTTCGGACGACAGTCTGCCGTCAGGCCGCATGGGCCAAGCGACTGGAGGGGCGTCGCCAACGTTCTCCGCGCAGCCTGGCAACGAGCGCGGCGGACGCAGCGGCGATGACCGGAGCGACCCGCGCCGGTCGGTGTTCGAGCAGGCAGATCAGGTCTCCGCTTTGCGGGCTGCCGCGCGTTCGACAAGGCGCGCGGCGTGCCGATTGTGCGCGGCAACGAGCGCGGCGAGATCGATCCCCGGGATCGCGCCGCGTTCGACGACCACCTGGCCGTTGATGATCGACCAGCAGGCCGTCGTCGGCGCGCAGGTCACGAGCGCGGCCACAGGATCGCCGCCGGCGCCGGCGTGCGCCAGGTCGTCGACCCGGAAGGCGACGCAGTCGGCCGCCTTGCCGGGCTCGAGGCTGCCGATGTCGTCGCGGCCGAGCACGCGCGCGCCGCCGCGGGTCGCGAGTTCGAGCGCCTCGCGTGCACTGACGCGATCGGCGCGCGACTCGAAACCGGGCCAGCCGACGCGCTGCAGCAGCATCGCCTGGCGCGCCTCGCCGAGCAGCTGGTTACCGTCGTTGCTGGCCGAGCCGTCGACGCCGAGACCGACATCGACGCCGGCGTCGAGCAGGTCGCGCACCGGCGCGATCCCCGACGCGAGAATCATGTTGCTGCTGGGGCAGTGACAGACGCTGCTGCCGCTGGCCGCGAGCCGTCCGATTTCATCCGCGTCGGGGTGCACCATGTGCGCGAACCAGACGTCGTCACCGGCCCAGCCGAGGCTTTCGGCGTAAGCGATCGGGCGCATCCCGAACTGGCGTTCGCAGTAGCGGTTCTCGTCGAGGGTCTCGGCGAGGTGCGTATGCAGGCGGACCGCCGGATGGCGTCGCGCAAGGTCGGCGGATTCGCGCATCAGCTCCGGACTGACGCTGAACGGCGAGCACGGGGCGAGGGCGATGCGCAGCATCGAATAGGGTTCGGGATCGTGATAATCGGCGATCACGCGCGCGCTGTCGGCGAGGATGTCGGCTTCGGCTTCGCAGACGCGGTCGGGCGGCAGGCCGCCCTGGCTCTGGCCGAGGCTCATGCTGCCGCGGGTCGGGTGAAAGCGCACGCCGAGCTCGCGCGCGGCGCGGATTTCGTCGTCGAGGCGCGCGCCGTTGGGATACAGGTACAGGTGATCGGCGACCGTGGTCGCGCCGGACAGCAGCAGCTCGACGAGCCCGAGCCGGGCGCTGACGTGAACCGCGTCGCCGTCCATTTCGGCCCAGATCGGGTAAAGCGTCGTCAGCCAGTCGAACAGCGACTTGCCGGCGCCGGTCGCGATGCTGCGCGTCAGGGTCTGGTAGAGATGGTGATGGCAATTGACCAGCCCCGGCAACAGCACGCAACCGCTCGCGTCGATGCGCCGCTCGGGAACGACACCGCGCTCCTCCAGCTCGCTCCCGATTGCGCTGGTCGTGCCGACCCGCTCGATGACATGGTCCTGCAGCAGAAGCGCGCCATCCTCGAACTCGCGCCGCGCGTCGTCCATCGTCACCAGCACTCGCGCGTTTTCGATCAGCGTCAACATCCTCGGTTATCCGGCAATTCGATAAATTTCACTCGATTCAGGTCAGAACAAAATTTCGTCATCTTGCTGCGATTCGTCACCGCAGTTGGACGCGCTGGATCATCGGCCGATGCTCGAGAGCCGCCGATAATTTTTGCCCTGATCCAAATTGAGTGGGGAGGTCATTTGACGGGGCTGCGGCTGTGCTGGCGGCGACCCATGACGTGGGTGGCCTGGATGCAGCGGTCGTCGCCGAGCATCATCAGCGCAAAAAGACGCTCCTCGAGGGACGTCGCATGGGCCATGCGCGCTTCCATCAGCTCGGTCGGCGCGAGATCGAGCACGACGAAATCGGCTTCCTTGCCGACCGCGAAATTACCGATTCGATGGTCGAGGTAGAGGGCGCGCGCGCCGCCGAGCGTCGCGAGGTAGAACGCCTTCAGCGGCGTCAGGCCCTGGCCGCCGAGCGCGCAGACCTTGTAAGCCTCGTTCAGCGTCTGCAGCTGGCCGAAACTGGTGCCGGCACCGACGTCGGTCGCGAGGCCGACGCGAATGTCGGCTTCGCGCGCGGCGTCGAGATCGAACAGGCCGCTGCCGAGGAACAGGTTTGACGTCGGGCAGAACGCGATCGCGGCACCGCTCGCTGCCATGCGCTCACGATCGTTGGCGTCGAGGTGGATACAGTGCGCATAGACCGCGCGCGGACCGAGCAGGCCGTAGTGATCGTAGACGTCGAGGTAGCTGCGCCGCGCGGGAAACAGCTCGGCGACCCAGCGCACTTCGTCCGCATTTTCGGCGACGTGCGACTGCAGGTAGAGATCCGGGTGCTCGCCGAGTAGCCGCCCGCAAACCTCGAGCTGCGCTTCGCTGCAGCACGGCGCGAAGCGCGGCGTCACGGCATAATAGTTACGCCCCTTCAGGTGCCAGCGTTCGATCAGCTCGCAACTTTGCGAATAACTCGACTCGGCGGTATCGAGCAGATACTCGGGCGCGTTGCGATCCATCATCACCTTGCCGGCCACCAGGCACAGGTCCAGCCGCTCGGCCTCGGCGAAGATCGCGTCGACCGACGGCGGGTGCACGCTCGCAAATACCGCGCTCGTGGTGGTGCCGTGGCGCAGCATTTCGCGGCAGAACAGCGCGGCGACGCGGTCGGCGTGCGCGCGCTCGGCGAATTTGGCTTCCGCCGGAAAGGTGTACTGCTCGAGCCAGTCGAGTAACTGGTGGCCGTGGCTCGCGATCATTTCGGTTTGCGGGTAGTGCGTGTGGGTGTCGACGAACCCGGGCATGACCAGCCGATCGCGATAGTCGTAGAACGCCGTGCCGTCGGGCAAATGGTCGACCCATTCCGCCGCGGCGACGAGCCTTTGCACGCGACCCTGCTTCAGGATCAGCAGGCCGTCCTCGAGATATTCGTAACTGTCACCGCCGGCGTCAGGATCGCCGCTGAAATGCAGGAAGTCGGCGCGCACCGCGGTATCGCAGTTCGCCTGATCGAGCGGCGCCGGCACGACGGTCACGCGTCTACTCCGAGCCGAGCTGCGCGTACCAGGTCGCGATCGTCGCGCGCTCTTCGTCGGTCATGGCGGTCAGGTTGCCGATCGGCATGTAGCGGGTCTGCACCGATATCGCGATTCGCTCGGCGTACTGGCGCCACTGGTCCGGCGTCTCCAGCGCGATGCCGAGCGGCGCCTCGGCGAAACCGGGCTGGCTCGGTTTGGCGGCGTGGCAGGAAATGCAGCGCGCCTGCATGATCAGCGCGATCTCGTCGTCGCCGATGCGCGCGGCGCCGGTATCGACCGCCGCCGGGCGCAGGTACCAGACCAGCCCCAGCAGCAACACTATCGCGATCGCCGGCAGCGCCAGCGGCGCCGTGCCGGAATGGCGCAGCACGAAATACTGCCGGATCAGCACGCCGGCGAGCATGATGAGGATCAGCACCAGCCAGCCCTGCG
>JBPEYE010000371.1:0-10034 GCA_052030825.1 Gammaproteobacteria bacterium
GTCGCGCTCGACTCCCGCGCCAGCTTGCCGGCGCCGTTGACGTCGCCTTTTTCCATCAACGGCATCAGCCGCTTGATCATATGCCGGTTCTTGGCCTTGGCGACGCTCAGGTGCATCCAGCGCTCGAGCGTGATCGCAATTCCGATCGCGAGCACGGCGAGGATCGGGTACATGAAGGGTCCACCATCCTGGAAGAACTTGATTACGGTAGTGAGCAGGTCGTTCATCGCGATAATCTCCACTAATTGGGTCGGGTGTGGATCAGGGTTGGGTTACCGGCGCCTTCGCGAAGATGGCGTCGTGATAATGAATCTGGCGGCGAAAGGACGCGCGCTCGATCGGGGTCAGTTTGCGCTGCATGATGCTGTCGATCGGCGGTGACTGGATCTCGAAGCGTTCGACCGGTTTCCACGGCACGATATAAAGCACCCGGGGAAGCTCCTTGTTGCCGATAATCTCGGTGCCTTCCATGTCCAGCCGCTCCTGTGCGTGGCTCGCCGCACCCATGGAAATAGCAAAAATGGCACAAATTGTTAGCGAAAGTTTTCTCATTTCGATTCCTGTTACGACCGCGTGGCGCCGGACTTGAGCCGGCGCTCGATGTCGAGTATCCAGCCGGCGACCTGTTCGTCCTGCTGCGGCACGAGGCTCTGGTATTTCTGGTATTGCGCCAGCGCCTTTTCGAGATCCTGCAGGTATATGTCGAACAGGATGCCGAGGTTCAGGTGCGCGCGCGCATAGTCTCGATCGATCGCGATCGCGCGGCGGTAGCGCTCGAGCGCGGCCTCGAACTGGCCCTTGCGCCGCTCGAGGATGCCGAGGTGGTTGTGCGCGACCGCGTCGCGCGAATTTTGCGCGATCGCCTGCGCGAAGGCCGTCTCGGCGAGCTCGAAACGTTCGAGCTGAAAGTAGGCGAGGCCGAGGTTGGTGAACACGAAGGGCTTGTCGGGCGCGGCTTCGCTGACCTCGAGCAGCAGCTTGATCGCGCGCTCCGCTTTGCCGGCCTTGAGCGTCGCGATCGCCTTCTCGTAGCGCTGCTGCGCCTCGTCCACCGGGGCGGCCGGGGGTGCCGCGGGCGCCTCGACGGCCGGTGCCGGCGCGGGTTCGGGCGCGCTCGCGCAGGCCGCGAGCGCGAGCAAGACGACGATGACGGCGGGCTTACTGAATTTCGACATAGGCATCGGTGCTCTCCACGCGCGCAAAGCGGAATGGCATCAGATCGCCGAGAACCGCGAGGCTCTTCTTCGTCGGCTCGTCGTATGTGCCCGTCGGAATGCGCTTGAAGTTGGCGAGGTGAATGTCGATCGCTTTTTCCTCGAACGGAATGGCCTGTTCTTCGAGCAGCAGCTCGTATTCCTCGAGCTGTTCGTCGTCGAGTCCGCGCGGGCGTTCCGACGCGAGCAGCGAGCGGGCGAAATCATGGTAAATCTCGCCGATGTGGTAAGTCGCGGCGGTGGTCACCTCGGCGACCTGGTAGCGCATGGCTCGCGTGTAGGCGTCGATCGATTGCTGCATCAGGCGCTTCTTTTTCGCCAGGCTTTGTTTCAGCGGCACCGTCAGTTTCGCCTTGCGGTAGCTGCGCTCGAGCGGCGCGATCAGCTCGAGGCTCGCGGTCGCGGCGAGATAGCGGCTGCGGTCGCTGCGCTCCTTGCCGCCACGCGCATCGGCGCGCACGATTTCATTGAGCCAGAAGTGCAGGTTGCGGGTGTCGTTGCGCGCGCGGTAGGACTCGGCAATCTTGTGCCGCAGTTCGATCGAGCGCGCCAGCGGGAACGGGTAGGCGGTCACGTACTCCTGGTAGATTTCGATGGCCTTGCCGGTCGCGCCCGATTCCTCGTAAATCTCGGCGGCGCGCCACATCAGGTCCTGCTTGCGTTCGGCTCCGCCGGGCAGCCGGGCGAGCGCAAGCATCTCGCCGGCCGCGCGCGGCGCATCACCCGACTTGCTGTAGGCCAGCGCGAGTTTCTCGGTGACGCCGACGCTAAATTGCCGGTCGCGCGGATAACGCTTGCGAAACGCTTCGAGCTGCCGGATCGACGCGTCCCAGTCTTCGAGCTGAATGTAGGCGGTGGCGGCGTCATAGTCGGCGACGATGCGCTTGGGCGAATCGGGCACGACCTCGCCGAGACGCGAGAAGTGCGATGCCGCGAGCAGGTGATCGCCGGCGCCGCGCGCCGCTTCGCCCTGTTTGTAAATACTGGCAGCTACCTGTTCGCGCGCCTCGGTGCGCTGCTTGCCGCGCGCCGGCAGGAAATCGAGCAGCGTCAGGTAGGATTGTTCGGCCGCGGCGTAGTCGGCGCTCGAGAACTGCGCGTCGGCCAGAATCGCCCAGGCGGTCTGCCTGGTCTCGCGCTTGACCTGCGGGCTTTCGATCAGGCGGCGTGCGGACGCGATCGCCGGTTCGTACTCGCGCCACTCGAAGAACTGTTGCGCGGTTTGCAGCTCGATCGTGGGTAGCCGCGGATCGCCGGGAAAGCTCGTGGTAAAGCGGACCGCCGACTGGATGCGCTGGCGCCGTAACGCCGGCACGTCGCTGGCATTGGTGGTCTTGAACAGGGCGTCGAAACCGAGCAGCGCGGCGTAGCCGGCTTCGGCGCTGTCGGCATGGCGCGGATAGCCGTAGGCGGTTTTCTGGTAGGCATCGATCGCCTGCGGCAGCTGGCCGGCGTCGTTGAGGCTTTCCGCCAGCAGGAAATTCATCCGCGGCGCGCCGTCCGCGTCGGCGAACGAGGCCAGGTAGCGCCGGTACCAGTCGGCCGCGACGCGAAAATCCGGGGCCCGCTTGCTGGCCCGCGCGAGCGCGTGGTAGTGCGTCGCGAGTTCGCTCATGTGGGTCTCGAGGCTCGGACGAATGCGCGCTTGCGTTGCCGGGCTTTGCACCGACCAGTACTCGGTACCGACGTCGTAGCGGTCGACGAAGGCGATTTTTTCCTTCAGCACGAGATCCTTGTACCCGGCCTGGGTAAAAACCGCGATCGCGCGCTCGTGGAAATAAGGTGCGTGCGGCGAGTAGGGGTATTCGTCGGTGTAGGCGAGGAACAGGCCCGAACCGTCGAGAATGCGCTCCTTGTCGAGATAGAGTTCGCCGAGCTTGCGATAGAGCAACGGCTCGTAGTCGCGCTTGCCGTGGGCGTTGAAATGCTGTGCGATCGTGCGTTGCTCGTCCTGGTAGCTGAAGCACAGCGTAACCAGCCGGACGACGTCTTCGAGCAGCTCGCGCTCGCCGCGCTCGAGTGCCGGATTGAAATCGAGCTCGCCGATCTTGTCGCGTTCCAGGTTGAGGTCGAGCAGGCGGGTGTAGCTCGCCAGCGCGTCGTCGTAGCGACTCTGCTTGAACTGCGCCCAGCCGTACTTGTACAGGGCCTTGTCGAAGAACAGTGAGTCCGGATGCTGTTCGACGATTGTTCCGTAGGCCGCCTCGGCGGCTTCGAATTCGCGCATTACGAACAGGATTTCGCCGCGCCGAAACTGGACTTCGTCGAGGTAGGGCGACGCCGGATATTCGCGTGCGATGCGATCCAGCGCGGCCAGCGATTTTTGCTCGTCGGCCTCGATCGCGTAAGCGCGCGAAAGCTGGTAGAGGATCTTGTCGTTATCGGGGTTGCCGGGATACTGCTCGAGGTAGGCTTCGTAGATGCCGATCGCCTGCAGCGTTGCCTCGATCCCGCGCTGGCGCTCGGCGTCGTCGTCGGCGAGGCGTTGCTCGAGGGAAAGCTCGAGCTCGAGGTCGGCGAGCCGGCGCAGCTCGTCGCCGGTGCCGCCGCCGTCGGCGGTGATTTCGACCAGCGCGCGAAAACTGTCGATGACCTGCTGGCGGTCGATTTCGAAGGTCGCGCGCGGCTCGAGTTCGACCGTATCGATGATCGGCGGCATCGACTCGAGGTCGGCGATGGTCGGCCCGAGATCGACCCCGCCGCCGCTGCAGGCGCCGAGGATCGCGGCCGTGAGCATCGCCAGGCAGCGTTCGTGATGACGCGTCATTGCGGCTGCTCCGCCGCAATGCGGTCGTACAGTTTCGCCAGTTCGAAGCGGGCATTGAGGCGTAGCTGGGCGACATGCCGCTGTTGCTGCCGGATGGCGTCGATCGCCAGCCGGTTGATGTGGCTTTCCTGGCGCGCGAGCAGCTGGGTGACGTTTTGCCGCAGGCGCGTGATCCGTGACTGCTGGCCGCCGATGCGGCGCTCGAAGGCGACGAATTCGGCCTCGCCGCGCGCGGCGATGCGACGCAGGTCGGCGGCGCGCTGGTTGGATTCGTCGAGCGCGCGGTCGAGCGCGATTAGCTGTTTCTTCGCTCGCCACAGGCGTACCGGAAAATCGGTCGCGAGTTCGTAGTTCAGCAGTCCGGCAAGCAACCGGTGCATATCCTGCTGGTAGGCGGTATTCTGCTTGCCGGCGAGCTTGTCGATGCCCGCGGCAACCCGGTCGAGGCGTTCGAGGTGGTCTTGCTCGTCGGGATCGGCCAGCGCCGCGTGATCTTCACCGCCCTCGATCGCACCGACGCGCGCGGCAAACGCGTCGCGTTGCTCGCGCAACTGCGCGAGCGTCGCGAAACTCGACGACTGCTGCAGCTTCGGCAGTTTGGCGGCAAAGGCCTTGCGGCGCTCGGCCAGCACCAGTTCGAGCGCGGGAAAATTGTTGTCCCAGTACCGCAGCGAGTTGCGGATATCGACGAGCTGCTGGTAGCGGCGGATTTCTCGCTGGAACGACGTCGATGCCAGCAGCAGGTGCAAATGCGCGGTGACGTCCGAGCTCGGCGGCAAGCGTTGCAGGCTGGCGCGGTCGAACAGGATCGCGTGTTCGCGCAGCGACGCGATCAGGCCGTCGCGGCGGATCGAGTCGATCGCCGTGTCGAGCAGGCGCAGCTGGGCGTCGAACTGACGCGCGGCGCTCTCGAAATGACGCAGCGCGAGCTCGTCGCGGCCGGCCTCCAGGTAGCTTGCCGGGATCGCCAGTATCGCTTCCTGGGTCGCCGCGTCGAGCGCATTGCGCTTGAGCAACAGCCGCCACGGCGTTTGCGCCTTGTCGTGCTCGCCGAGGCGGTGCCAGGCCCAGCCCGATGCGAGCAGCGCTTCGTGCGACAACGGTCCTTCGAGGCGAATCCGCGACAGGCTCGCGAGCGCGGCGTCGGGTTGCTCGAGACGCAGCTGGCGGAGGCCGAGCGACAGGTTGGCGCGATCGCGCAGCGCCCGCTGCTCCTGGTTCTGCGGTTCGATCTGGCCGATGCTGTCGAGCAGGTGACGGCCCTGCTCGAGGCGTTCGTCCTCGATCAGCGAGACGCCGAGGTTGTAACGGGCGTAGAGTTTCCAGATCGAATTCGAGTCGATCGCGTTGCTGAGATCCGCGGCGCGCTCGTACTCGCGCTGACCGAGGTAGAGATTGGTCAACAGGTATTTGCGCTCGGCCTCGATTTGGTCCGGCAACGCGCCGTCGATTCGCGCGAGCAGATCCAGCGCGTGCTCGAAGTGGCCCTGGTCGAAGCGCAGCCGCGCGAGGTTGAACCAGATCCGGTTTTGCACCGAATCCGAAACCTCGGCGGTCAACAGGCGCGCGAACATCTGCCGCGACTCTTCGTAAAGCCCGTAGCCGTAGTACAGGTCGGCGAGCAGCAGGTTGGCTTCGTCGACCTGGGCGCGACTGCGCGCGCGCTCGGCGGCGACCATCAGCTGCGTGATCGCGTCGAGTTCGTGGTCCTGGAAGTACTCGAACAGCGCGCGGCCGTAGGCGAGGTCCTCGACCCGGTGGAGGTCGAGGTCGGCGGCGGCCAGCGGCATCGCAACCAGCAGCAACGCGCCGACCAGGTAGCCGCGACGGCGATTACTCCCAGACGCGCACATCGAACTGCGGTTGCTCCTTGCGGCTGTCGTCCTCGATGACGAACTCGACGAACTGCGGCTCGCTGGTCTTCTCGATAACGATCGACTCGCCGCGGCGGTAGTCGCGGCCCTTGGGTCCGACGCCGGTGAAGATCGCGACGATTTCGTGCTCGCCGGTCGGCAGGTTGCCGATGTAGAGCCGCTGCACGCCGCCGCGCCTGAGCGCGGCGAGTTCGCGCTCGGTGTAGAGATGGTTGGCGATGTTTTTGTCGTCGATCTTGAGCTGCACCGAATCGAGCTGGAACAGCGCGCCGGCGTTCATCGACAGGAACACGCTGAACTGCGTGTTGGCCGGAAACAGCAGGTCTTCCTCGAGGATGAAGAGGTCGCGGTTGAGCGTCAACACCTCTTTTTTCAAGGCTTCGATGCTGGCGTCGAGGCTCGCGTCGACGGCGTCGTCGTCGGCGCCGGCCGGCGGCGAGATTTCGACCTCGGGCTCACCGTCCTGCGCGAGCGTCGGTCCGAGGCCCGGCAGCAGCCAGATGGCCAGAATCAGGGGCAGGAGAAAACGTTTCATAGACTAAGAATAGACCTTATCCGCCGTTTGCGGGGGGTTCGAATCCGGATGAATAGTGCAATTTTCCGCGGTTGTCGATGATGATCGCGTCGATGCCCTCGAGGCTTTCGATCAGCGCGATGCCGTCGGTCGCGCCGAGCACGAAGATGCTGGTCGACAGCGCGTCGGTCGTCAGCGCATCGGGGCCGGTAACGGTCGCGCTCCAGCTGCCGGCGGCCGGGCGTCCGGTCGCCGGGTTGATGATGTGGTGGACGCGCTCGCCGGCATCGATGAAATACCGTTCGTAGTCGCCCGACGTCGAGATCGCGCTGTTGGCGAGCGGCAGGCGCAGCGCGATGCCATCCGGGTCGCGCGGGTGGCGGATGCCGATCATCCACGCGCGGCCGCGACGGTTGCCGAGGATACGGCTGTCGCCGCCGGCGCTGACGAGGGCGTCGGAAATGCCGCAGGCGCGCAGTGCTTCGGCCGCCCGGTCGACCGCGTAGCCCTTGGCGATCCCGCCGAGATCGATGCGCACACCGCCGTGGCGGAACCCGATCTTGCCATCGGCGAGTTCGACGTGGCGGTAATCGATTGCCGCAAGACCCTGGGCAATCGCGCGGTCGTCGGGTTTTTGTCGCGCGCGGAAGTCGTAGGCGTGACCGACGCTCGCGTAGGTCATGTCGAAGGCGCCGCCGGTCAGCTCGGAGAAGCGCAGCGATTCACGCAGCAGGAAGGCCATTTCGGCGCTGATCTCGACCGGCGCGACCGCGGCGTTGTTGTTGATGAACGAAATTTCGCTGCCGGCCTGGTAGGTGCTCATGATCGATTCGATGCGGCTGATCTCGGCGAACGCGCGGCCCGCGCAGTGCGCGGCCGCGGCCGCATCGTCCTGCCACAGCTCGACGCTGACCCGGGTGCCCATCAGCTCGCGCTGCTGCTGGTACCAGTCGGCGCCGGCCGGCGCCGCCAGCATCAGCGCCAGCAGCGGAATCAGACTCGCGAAGCGGAAACGGTTGCGCCTGGCATGCATATTTCCAACTTTGTGCGCGGCTTTCGGAGCAAACGGGATCAGACCCGGATGCTACCGAAACTGATGTAATTATCCAGGTTGTTACCGAGTCCGTGGTTGGGGAAGGCGGTGGTGAATGCGGTCGTATTGCCCGGCGACACCATGCCGTTTACTGCCATGTAGTTCAACATGATCATGTTGACCAACAGGTTGACGTTGTTGGCCGCAGGCGTTGCCGAGGTCACCACCGACGCGCCGGCATTCATGTGGCCGATCTGGCGGCTGCCGACGAGCACCGGCGCCGCGGTCGGGCGATAGACGAGAAAGAACGAACACGCGGTCGACGAATTGTCGCCGGTCCATTCGCCCTTGCCGCCACCGCCGACGGTGACGTTGCCGTTGCCGTCGGTGCCGCCGCCCGGTGCGTTGTTGTTGTCGGTATTGCCGTTGCTGAACACCGAGCCGTCACTGAAAACATAGATCATCAGCGGCGTATTGAGCAGGGCCGCGTACTGCAGGCACGCACCGATGCAGCGTCCGGCGCGCAGGTCGCGGTTTTCCCCGGTGACGCGGTCGCCGGTGTGATAATCGTAGCCGCCCATCGTCACGCAGCCGCCGATCGCGTAACGATTCAGCACCATTTTCATCACCGATGCGGTCTTGCGAAACTCGCCGTCACCGGCCAGTTCGGCCGCGCTGAAGGGCGCGGTCGGATCGCCGCCGAGGGAATCGCGATTGATCCGCGGGTCGTCGAGCGGGTCGACCGGCACGCCGGCGAAGGTGTTGGCGATGTCGGCGGATTTGAGGTAACCGCAGCGCACCATGTCCTTCAGGATATCGTCGTTGGTCATGCCGGTGTTGATCCCGGCTTTCATCTTGTAGTGCGAAACCCGCGCCATCGATTCCATCACCGCGGTGACGTCGGCGGGCCCGAGAATCGAGGTCAGGTCGCCGACGTCGACCATGCCGGTCACGTCGCTCGGGCGGTCGACCTTGGTCGGGCGGAATTCGGGATTGATGTACATCGCCGGCGCCATCGAGTTGCCGCCGGAGACGCTCGAGCGCGAGCCGATCAGGTCGACGACCTCGCCGCGCACGCTCGGATCGGTCATCACCAGCGCGTACAGCGGGTTGTGCGGATTGTTGCCGGTATCGTTGTCGGAGCGCGCCGGGATCACCGTGCCGTCGACCTGGCCGATCGCGCCGACGGCCTTTTCGCGAATCCCGAGCAGCAGCGGGCTGTCGGCGTGAAAGATCAGGTTCAGCTCGCGGTTGGTGAAGTCGTTGTTGAGGCTCGGGTTCAGCGTCGTCACGGTCTGCGCCTGGCCCGGCAGCATGTCGCCCGGCAGGCCGAGCTTGTCGTAGCCGGCGGTCGACAGCAGGTCCATCTGCCCGCCCTGTTGGCCGACGAGCACGTTGGAGCCGGCAAAATTGGCGCCGCCGGCGAGGTCGAAGCAGATAAACGGTACGTTGAGTCCGCCGCCGCCGCCGAGGGTGCAACCCGGGATCGAGTTAACCAGCGCGTCGAGATCGGGTGCGACCGCGGCGTAGGCTGCGCGCGGATCGGCAAACAGGTTCAGGATGCTGCCGGTCAGCAGCGTTGCGCCGCCGGTAGCAAGGCCCTGGCGAATGAATTGGCGCCGCGATACCGGACGTCCATGGTCCTCGTGCAGCAACGGGGCGTCGGGATGCACGGGCCGGTTCTTCTTGAATCTAGGCATGATATTCGGTCCTATTGAACGATCATTACCGCGGCGCCGGTGGCGGCGGCGCAGACCGCCTTGACGATCTGCTGGGTGCGGGCGGCATCGTTGGCGCCGCTCGCCAGCAGCTGCGTGATCAGGCTGTCGTAGCTGTCGCCGACGAGAGCCGGATCCAGGTCCTGCGGCGTCATCGCGCCGAGCACGTTGGTGATTTCGGTTTCGGTCGGCTGCGTAGTCAGGTTGTTGGCCGGCACCAGCTGATCGACGTTCATCACCGCGGTCAGGATCGGGTCGACGATCAGCGCGCGTTCGCCGACGGTATCGAACGCGTCCTGCGCGTTGGCGTTGAAATCGAAAGTCGGGAAGTATGCCGTGCGCGCGATGTTACCCCGGTTTTCGACCAGCTCGCTGCACGACGTCAATGCGAGTTGCGCGATCGCCATCTGGTGCGAGGGCAGGAACGCGTCGATCGCCTCGACGGTCGGCAACTGCTGCACGTAGTCGGCGTAAACCGATTCGATCGCCGCGTTGGTCGTCGGCACGCCGGTAATCGCCGCGATCGTCGAGTTGATTTCCTCGAAGGTGCGCATGCCGATGTCCGATGCCACCGGGCTCGGTGGATCCGCCGGCGGCGACGGCGCGCCCGGTTGCGGATCGACGAAGGTATGACTTGCGGTCCCGATCAGCTCGAAGGTCAGGAAAAACTCGTCGCTGGCCGATCCCTTCTCGAGCGCGATGATCGTGCCGAGCGGCGACAGCAGCTGGCCGGTCGCCGGATCGTAGTCGGTGGTGTTGATCGTCACGTCGATGTTGGCGTAGGCCTGGCCGGCGAGCGCTTCCTTGCCGTTGATGCCGATGCGCAGGTTCTGGATCGCGAAACCGCCTGGGGTCCAGGCCGGGTCGAGGTTGATGAAGCGCGGCTCGTTGAACAGGTAGCTGTAGTTGTCGAA
>JBPEYE010000372.1:0-4311 GCA_052030825.1 Gammaproteobacteria bacterium
CGGTGCACTACATGCTGCCGGGCGGCGCGCTGGTCAACGTCGAGGACGGCGCCAAGATCAAGGTCGGCGACGTGCTCGCCAAGATTCCGCAGGAATCGTCGAAGAACCGCGACATCACCGGTGGTCTGCCGCGGGTCGCGGACCTGTTCGAGGCGCGCAAGCCCAAAGAGCCGGCGATCCTGTCGGAAATGACCGGCACCGTGTCTTTCGGCAAGGAGACCAAGGGCAAAAAACGCCTGGTCATCACCAATGCTGACAACGAGTCGATCGAAACGCTGATCCCGAAATTCCGCCACATCAACGTGTTCGAGGGCGAGCACGTCGAGAAGGGCGAGATCCTGGTCGACGGCGAACTCGATTCGCACGACATCGTCCGCATCAAGGGCATTCGCGACCTGACCAATTACATGGTCAGCGAGGTCCAGGACGTCTACCGCCTGCAGGGCGTGTCGATCAACGACAAGCACATCGAGGTCATCGTGCGGCAGATGCTGCGCAAGGTCACGATCGTCGACGGCGGCGACACCCGCCTGCTGCGCGGCGACCAGGTCGACAAGGCCCGGGTACTCGACCTCAACGACAAGGCCGAGGCGATGAACAAGAAACCGGCGACTTACGAGCAGGACCTGCTCGGGATTACCAAGGCGTCGCTGGTGACCGAATCGTTCATCTCGGCGGCGTCGTTCCAGGAGACCACGCGGGTGCTGACCGAGGCTGCCGTCAAGGGGGCCAAGGACGACCTGCGGGGCTTGAAGGAAAACGTCATTGTCGGCCGCCTGATTCCGGCCGGTACCGGCCAGACCTATCACGAGGAGCGCCGGCGCAAACGGATGCAGCCGGCGATGCCGGTGATGCCGGGCGAGGCCGATGCCGAAGGCTCCGATGCGGCCGCCGCGGCGGAGACCGCGGTGTCGGATTAAGCGGTTGACAGGGCACGACGTGACGCCTAAAATTCCGCGTCCCATCAGCAGGCTATACCCTAGTGTATAGCCTGCTGTTCGTTGAATACCCGTAAATTGAACGAGCGACTGCAGGAGAGTCGAATCGATGGCAACAGTCAATCAGCTGGTGCGTAAGCCGCGTCGGTCGCGGCGCAGCAAGAGCAACGTGCCCGCGCTCGAGGGTTCGCCGCAAAAGCGGGGCGTTTGTACCCGCGTCTACACGACGACCCCGAAAAAGCCGAACTCGGCGCTGCGCAAGGTCGCGCGGGTGCGCCTGACCACCGGCTACGAAGTTGCCTCGTACATCGGTGGCGAGGGCCACAACCTGCAGGAGCACTCGGTGGTGCTGGTGCGCGGCGGCCGGGTCAAGGACCTGCCGGGCGTGCGTTACCACGTCGTTCGCGGCAGCCTCGATACCCAGGGCGTGCCGGATCGCCGCCAGGGTCGCTCGAAATACGGCGCCAAGCGCCCCAAGTCATAGGTTCCGTCGATGCCCCGTCGCAGAGAAGTTCCCAAGCGCAATATTCTGCCCGATCCCAAGTTCGGTGATCAGCAAATCGCCAAGTTCATCAACATGATCATGCGCAACGGCAAGAAATCGACCGCCGAGCGGATTCTCTACCACGCGCTCGACAGCATTGCCAAAAAGAGCAGCGTCGATTCGGTCGAACTGATGGAGCGCGCGCTCGAGAACGTGCGGCCGATGGTCGAGGTCAAGTCGCGCCGGGTTGGCGGCGCCACCTACCAGGTGCCGGTCGAGGTGCGCCCGTCGCGGCGCAACACGCTGGCGATGCGCTGGTTGATCGAGGCGGCGCAGAAGCGCGGCGAGAAGACGATGGCGATGAAACTCGCCGGCGAACTGCTCGACGCATCCGAAAACAAGGGTACCGCGGTCAAGAAACGCGAGGATACGCACCGCATGGCCGAGGCCAACAAGGCCTTCGCCCATTTCCGCTGGTAAACCGTCGAGCAGACAAGGAAATGACCGGTGGCTCGCACCACACCGATTTCGCGCTATCGAAACATCGGCATCATCGCGCATATCGATGCCGGCAAGACCACGACCACCGAACGCATCCTGTTCTACACCGGGGTTTCCTACAAGATAGGTGAAGTCCACGACGGCGCCGCCGTGATGGACTGGATGGAGCAGGAACAGGAGCGCGGCATCACGATCACGTCGGCCGCGACGACCTGTTTCTGGGTCGGCATGGACCAGCAGTTCGAGCAGCACCGCATCAATATCATCGACACCCCCGGCCACGTCGATTTCACGATCGAGGTCGAGCGCTCGCTGCGCGTGCTCGACGGCGCCTGCGCGGTATTCGACGCGGTCGCCGGGGTCGAGCCGCAGTCCGAGACCGTTTGGCGCCAGGCCAACCGCTACCACGTACCGCGACTCGCCTTCGTCAACAAGATGGATCGCCAGGGCGCCGACTATCTGCGCGTCGTGCGCCAGATCAGGAATCGGCTCGGCAGTAACCCGGTACCGATCCAGCTCAATATCGGCGCCGAGGAAAAGTTCCGCGGCGTCGTCGACCTGGTCCGGATGAAGGCGATCTACTGGGACGAGGACAAGCTCGGCACGACTTTCGTCGAGGAAGAGATCCCGGCAGCGATGCTCGACGAATGCCGCAAACTGCGCGAACAAATGGTCGAGGCGGCGGCCGAGGCCAACGACGACCTGATGGAAACCTATCTCGAGGACGGCGACCTGAACGCGGTCGAGATTTACTCGGGCTTGCGCGAACGCACCTTGCGTAACGAAATCGTGCCGGTGCTGTGCGGCAGTGCGTTCAAGAACAAGGGCGTGCAGGCAATGCTCGACGCGGTCATCCGCTACCTGCCGTCACCGCTGGACGTGCCGCCGATTCACGGCGTCGGTGCGGACGGCGAGCCCGAGGGCGAGCGTCACGCCGACGACGAAGAGCCGTTCGCCGCGCTCGCCTTCAAAATCGCGACCGATCCGTTCGTCGGCCACCTGACCTTTTTCCGGGTGTACTCGGGCGTGCTCAAGGCCGGCGATTCGATTTACAACTCGGTGCGCGACAAGCGCGAACGCATTGGCCGCATCCTGCAGATGCACGCCAATTCGCGCGAGGAACTGAAAGAAGTTCGCGCCGGGGACATCGCCGCCGCGGTTGGCCTGAAGGACGTCGGCACCGGCGACACGCTATGCGATCCAGGGCACCGGATCATGCTCGAGCGAATGGATTTCCCGGATCCGGTGATCTCGGTTGCGGTCGAGCCGCGGACCAAGTCGGATCAGGAGAAAATGAGCGTCGCGCTGGCCAAGCTGGCCAAGGAAGATCCGTCGTTCCAGGTGCGCACCGACGAGGAGTCGGGACAGACGATCATTTCGGGCATGGGCGAGCTGCACCTCGATATCATCGTCGACCGGATGAAGCGCGAGTTCCAGGTCGAGGCCAACATCGGCAAGCCACAGGTTGCCTTTCGCGAAACGATTCGCAAGCCGATCGAGCAGGAAGGCAAGTTCGTGCGTCAGACCGGCGGCCGCGGCATGTACGGCCACGTCTGGCTCAAGCTCGAGCCGCTGCCGCCGGGCAGCGGCTACGAGTTCGAGAACGCGATCGTCGGCGGCGTCGTGCCGCGCGAGTACATCGCCGCGGTCGACAAGGGGGTTCAGGAACAGATGGAAAACGGCGTGCTCGCCGGTTACCCGCTGGTCGACGTCAAGGTGACCCTTTATGACGGTTCCTATCACGAGGTCGATTCGAACGAGATGGCGTTCAAACTGGCCGGCTCGATGGCGCTGCGCGAGGGCGCCGAGGCCGCCAGTCCGGCGTTGCTCGAACCGCTGATGAAAGTCGAGGTCGTCACGCCGGAAGAGTACATGGGCGACGTCATGGGCGATCTGAACCGGCGCCGGGGCCATCTGCACGGCATGGAGGACGCGGTTTCGGGCAAGATCATTCGCGCGTCGGTGCCGCTCGCGGAGATGTTTGGCTACGCGACCGACCTGCGCTCGGCGACGCAGGGGCGCGCAACCTACTCGATGGAGTTCGAAAAATACGCCGAGGCGCCGAAAAATATCGCCGATGCGATCATCAAGGGTGGCGATTAAGCGCGTTTCGGTATACGATCGCGCACCCGGATACGGCACGGGGGCATAAGCCTTAGTTTGCCCGGCAAATTAAGGCTTGTGTCCCCCCGATTGACAGACAGAGATGCAAATCTGAATAGAGGATCTGAGACGTGTCAAAAGAGAAATTCGAAAGAACCAAGCCGCACGTGAACGTAGGCACGATCGGTCACGTGGATCACGGCAAGACGACGCTGACGGCGGCGCTGACGAAGGTAATGGCGGCGCGGCTTGGCGGAGACGTGAAGGCGTTCGACGAGATCGACA
>JBPEYE010000373.1:0-2419 GCA_052030825.1 Gammaproteobacteria bacterium
GCGTGTTCGCCGAGGAAACCTTTCGCAATTTCATTCGCCACAGCGGACTCCAGGCGATGCTCGAAAACCGCTGGCTGCTGCGCCCGGTGGTCAAGCTACTGCCGCAGTTCGCGACGCTGTCGTCGACCGTCACCGACAAGCTGTCGCGGATCGCCGAGTGGCGCGTGGTCGAGGGCGGCAAAACGCTGTGGCTCGACGACGGTCATCTCTACGTGTTCGTCGAGGGCTTCGGCTCGATTCGCCACGATGACGGCACCGAGGAAAAAGTCGTCAACGGCGAGGAATTCGGCTGGCGGCCCTACACCAGCGCGCGCGCGGTCGAACTCAGCGCATCGACCGATTGCGGCCTGATCTCGATCGAGTCGAGCAAGTACCAGTCGCTGCTGACGACGACCCCGGAGCTGAACTACCAGACGCGCAAGCGTCTCGTGCTGGAAGGCGACGACCAGGTCGACTGGCTGCTCGGCGACGTGGCAATCTACTAGCGCGCGCAGTAGGATCGCGACCCAAAACCGCAGCTTCGATTCGCGACTGGTACCCCGATGAACCCGCCTTGCCTCCCGCACTCCGACGCCGACCGGCCCGACCGCCGCGCGGCTGCACCACGGTTGTCGCGCCGATGAACCGCGCGCAACGGCTCGCGACGGGCATCGCGCTGCTCGCCTCGCTGTGCCTCGCGCCGGCCTCGGCGGCGGAACTACGGGTGGCGTACGCGGCCGGTCCCGAAACTCTCGACATCCAGGAGCAGCTGACCCCGCGCGTGCTGCAGGTCGCGCACCTGGCGTTCGACCCGCTGCTGCGCTGGACCCGGGAACTCGGCTTCGAGCCGCGCCTCGCGGAGCGCTGGGAGCGAATCGATCCGCTGACCATGCGCTTTTTCCTGCGGCGCGACGTTCGCTTCCACAGCGGCCGCTCGCTGACCGCGCAGGATCTGAAATTCAGCTTCGACCGGCTCAAGACCAGCGCCGACTTCGCGCCCGAGTTCGCCGTATTCAGCGAATTGCGCGTGGTCGACGATTACACGATCGACCTGGTAACCAGCGGCCCGTATCCGCTGATGCTGCACGCGGCGACCCAGCTGTTCGCACTCGACCGCGCGTTCTACAGCGGCAGCGACGCGGACGGGAATGACAAGTCCGCGATCGTCAAGAACGGCGCGTCGTTCGCGTCCACTCACGTGTCGGGCTCCGGCCCGTTCCGGGTCGTCGCGCGCGAGGCCGACGGCCGCCTCGTGTTCGAGCGCTTCGCCGACTACTGGGACCGGCGCTCGCCCGGCAACGTCACGCGGATCGTGTTCACGCCGATCGCCGACGACAAGGCCCGCGTCAGCGCGCTGCTCGCCGGCGAAGTCGACTTTATCGCGCCGGTGCCGGCGACCGAGCTCGAAACCATCCGCGCGGCGCGCGACGTCGACCTGGTGGTGTTGCCCGGCACCCGCATCGTCATGCTGCAAATGAACCAGAATCGCCGCCCCGAGTTTCGCCGCCAGCGCGTACGCATGGCGATCGTCCACGCGATCGACAAGAGCGCGATTACGCAGCAAATCATGCAGGGCTTCGCGACGCCGGCGGGGCAGTTCAGCCCGCCCGGCTACCTCGGCCACAACGCCCGGCTCGAGCCGCGCTACGATCTCGCGCTCGCGCGCCGACTGCTGCAGGAGGCCGGTTACACGAAAGGCTTCCGGGTGACGATGATGGCGCCGACCGACCGCTACGGCAACGACGAGGCGGTTGCGCGCGCGGTCGCCGACATGCTCGCGAAAATCGGTATCGAGGTCGAGCTGACGACGCTGGCGAACGCCGAGTACTGGCCGCGCTTCGACGACCGCGCCGCCGACATCATGATGATCGGCTGGCATTCCGACACCGAGGACAGCGCGAACCTCTACGAGTACCTCGCGATGACGCCGACCGAGGACACCCACTTCGGCCAGTACAACGCCGGCAACTACTCGAGCGAGTTCGTCGACGCGGCGACGCAGCAGGCGAACCAGGAAACCGACCTGGAGAAGCGCGCGCAGTTACTGAAGGAGATCGAGGCGAGGATCTACCAGGACGCCGCGGTCATCCCGCTCTACTGGCAGAACCTCGCGTGGGCCGCGCGCAAGGGCGTCGGCATCGAGGCCGTCGTCAACCCGCTCGACTTGCCTTATCTCGGCGACCTGGTAATAGGGGTCGGTGACGAATGATTATCATTGGTCGCTGCCCCCCCTTTTGTTCTTTTTATTTAATTCAAAACTCAAGGCTATAAAAATGCTACGAATATAACGACGAAATGGGGAAATATCAGGGCTAGCAGATACCTGTAGTTTAAATAAACCAATGCTGCAGCAACACCAAAAACCAGGGCTGCAGTTGTACCAATTACCCCCTGCTCCCAATGCGACAATGAAAATAGAACGGATGAAAGGACAACATAA
>JBPEYE010000374.1:0-2004 GCA_052030825.1 Gammaproteobacteria bacterium
GCCAACGCCGAGCACAATGACGGCGCCGACATCGACGAACTCAGGGTCGCGTCGGTCTACGTCGACCAGGGCCCGGTGCTGAAGCGGATGCGCGCACGCGCCAAGGGTCGCGGCAACCGGATTTTGAAACGCACCAGTCACATCACCGTGACCGTGGCGGACAGGTAAGGATTCGAATATGGGACAAAAAGTACATCCGACGGGTTTCCGCCTCGGCATTGCCACCGACTGGACCTCGAAGTGGTACGCGGATTCCGGGCAGTTCGCCGACTTCCTCGACGAAGACCTGAAAATTCGCGATTTTCTGAAGCAGAAACTGTCGCAGGCCTCGGTCAGCCGGATCCAGATTTCGCGCCCGGCGAAGTCGGTCGCGGTCACGATTCACACCGCGCGTCCCGGGATCATCATCGGCAAGAAAGGCGAGGATATCGAGAAACTGCGCATCGAGGTCGCGTCGCTGGTGTCGGTGCACATCAATAACGTCAAGATCAACATCGAGGAAATTCGCAAGCCGGAGCTCGATGCCCAACTGGTCGCGGAAAACATCGCCTCGCAGCTCGAGCGCCGGGTCATGTTTCGCCGCGCGATGCGCCGCTCGGTCACCAACGCGATGCGCCTTGGCGCCGAGGGGATCAAGATCAACGTCTCGGGCCGGCTGAACGGCGCCGAGATCGCGCGCAACGAATGGTACCGCGAGGGCCGCGTGCCGTTGCACACGCTGCGCGCCGACGTCGATTACGGCTTCGCCGAGGCGCTGACGACCTACGGCATTCTCGGCGTCAAGGTCTGGATCTACAAAGGCGAGGTTTTCGATCTCGAAAACAAGGACGCCGAAAAGCCGGCGGGTAAGGCGAAGTAAGAGAAGGCAGTCATGTTACAACCCAAACGAACCAAATTCCGCAAGCAGTTCAAGGGCCGTAATCGCGGCCTTGCGACCACTGGCAACCGGGTCAGCTTCGGCGAGTACGGCTTGAAGGCGGTCGAGCGCGGTAAAATGACGGCGCGCCAGATCGAGGCCGCGCGGCGCGCGATGACGCGCCACATCAAGCGCGGCGGCAAGATCTGGATTCGCGTCTTCCCCGACGTGCCGGTGTCGAAGAAGCCGCTCGAGGTGCGCATGGGCAAGGGCAAGGGCAACGTCGAGTACTGGGTCTGCAAGATCCAGCCCGGGCGCATGCTCTACGAGATGGAAGGCGTCAGCGAGAGCATCGCTCGAGAAGCCTTTCGCCTGGCGGCCGCCAAGCTGCCGTTCAAAACCACTTTCGTCTCGCGACAGGTGATGTAATGAATGCTTCGGAGCTACGCAACAAGAGCGAAGCGGAACTGCGCGACGAGCTGCTCGCGTTGCGCCGCGAACAATTCAACCTGCGCATGCAGCAAGGCATCAATCCGGATGCGGTGCGCGGTGACCAGATTACCAAGGTGCGGCGCAATATCGCGCGCGTCAAGACCATCATGAACGAAAAGCGGGGTCAGCAGGCATGACCGAGAAAGTGCTCCGTATCCAGAGCGGCACGGTCGTCAGCGATCGGATGGACAAGTCCGCGGTGGTGCTGATCGAACGCAAGGTCAAGCACCCGATCTACGGCAAGTTCGTCAAGAAGTCGACCAAGCTGCACATCCACGACGAGAACAACGAGTGCGGTATCGGCGACCTGGTGCAGGTCAGCGAGTGCCGGCCGGTTTCGAAGACCAAGTCGTGGAAACTCGTCAAGGTCGTCGAAAAGGCCAGCCCGGAGTAAGCGCAATGATTCAAATGCAAACCGTATTGAATGCCGCCGACAACAGCGGCGCGCGCAAGGTGCAGTGCATCAAGGTGCTCGGCGGCTCGAAGCGCCGTTACGCCCATATCGGCGACATCATCAAGGTCAGCATCAAGGACGCGATTCCGCGCGGCAAGGTCAAGAAGGGCGAGGTCTACAACGCGGTCGTCGTCCGCACCGCCAGCGGCGTGCGCCGCCCGGACGGTTCGGCGATCAAGTTCGACGGCAACGCCGCGGTGAT
>JBPEYE010000375.1:0-9571 GCA_052030825.1 Gammaproteobacteria bacterium
GAAGCGGCCGATCGTGCGCAGCGGTCCGCGCCGTGAGCGCTCGTTCGGCGCGGCAATCCCGGGCGCGTCGCTGACCCGCAATATCCAGAAAATCACCAGCAACAGGACCGACATCGACCCGCTGGCGAGGAACGGCATGATCGTCGCGACGCGCTCGTAGAGGTATACGCCGGCGACCGGACCGACCAGCCAGGCGAAGGCGCCGAACTGCATCCGCTTCGGCTCGGCCAGCGTCAGTTCCTCGCGACGCACGTATTGCAGGATGTACAGACTCAGGGTGATGTTCAGACACGCGGTGCCATAGACCCGAAACAGCATGCCGAGCACCTGCCCCGGCAGCGCCTGGCTCGCGAGTGCGGCGGCCGCGCCGATCAGCAGGAATGCGCCGAGCGTGTAGACCCGGCGCCGGCTCAGGTGGCGGATCAGCGCCGGGATCGAGAAGCTCGCGATCAGCCCGGTCAGGCCGACGATCGAGAACAGCAGGCTGACGTCGCGCGCATTGCCGAGCAGCTGCAGCGCCTGCACCGTGATGACCGTTGCGAGCAGCGCACGGGCGCAGGATTCGACCGCGAACAGCGTCGCGAAGACGCGCGCGCCGGGCCGCTGCTGCGCGGTTTGCAACCAGACCGGATACCTGACGTGCACGCCGATGTCCCCGTCGACCGAAGTGAAAAACGCGCAACGTATAGCACCGGATCGGGTGCCGCGCCATGGAATTCAGGCCGCGCCGGAAGAAATGAGAATTATTCCCTCGCCGAGCGTGCCGTGGTTAAAAAAAGTCTCGGCGGAAACCCCGAAAAATGGGGGCCGGAGACGCTTCAGGCGTCGCCGGCGAGGAACGGCTCGAGCCAGCTGAGCACCTCCTCCGGTGCTTCCTCGGCGAGGTAGTGACCGCTCGCGACCGACCCGCCGTCGACCTCGGCGACGCAATAGTCGCGCCAGATCGCGAGCGCGTCGTACCAGCCACCGATCCGGCCACTGGCACCCCACAGGACCAGCAAGGGGCAGCGAATCTTCTCG
Source organism: Gammaproteobacteria bacterium (assembly GCA_052030825.1). Classification (GTDB taxonomy): domain Bacteria; phylum Pseudomonadota; class Gammaproteobacteria. The sequence continues at coordinate 1,021 of JBPEYE010000375.1, forward strand.
CCGGCGGCGCGACTCGCGCGATCGTGCTCGAGGTCGATCGTCGCCGCGGCGCGGTAATCCTCGCACATGCCGCGGATCATCTCCGGATCGCGAACGGCTTCGAGGTAGTCGGCGAGCGCGTCGGGATGGAAGAAATCGTCGTCCTTCGGTTCGCGCGCGACGTGCGCGAAAAACCAGGTCTCCGGCTCTGCGCTGATCAGGTTTTCCGGAAACGGGTGGCGCTGGGCGAACCAGAACCAGTGGTAATAGCCGAGCGCGAACGACATGTCGGTGCGCTCGAAGTGCTCGAGCGTCGGCACGATATCGAGCACCGCGAGCCTATCGATCCGCTCGCGATAATCGAGCGCGAGCCGGTGGGCGACGCGCGCGCCGCGGTCGTGGCTGACGACGGCGAACCGATCGTGACCCAGTTGCGTCATCAGTTCGGCAAGGTCGCGCGCCATTTCGCGCTTGGCGTAGGCCGCGTGGTCGGCGCTCGCCGGCGGCTTGTGCGAACCGCCGTAGCCGCGCAGGTCGGGGCAGATCACGGTGTACCGGCGAGCCAGCGACGGCGCCACGGCGTGCCACATCGCGTGGGTTTGCGGGTTGCCGTGCAGCAACAGCAGCGGCGGGCCGCTGCCGCCGTGGCGCAGGCGCAGCGAGCCGGCCGCGACCTCGACCTCGGTCAGCGTGAATCCCTCGAAAAATGTCATGGCACCATCTTATGCGCAGCCGGCGCCGGGGGCCAGTTTGACGAACCGCGTGATCGATGTTTAGATGATTTGCCCCGGGGCTCGATCCCTGACTCGCACCGGCGATCCCGAGAGCCCCCGCGGCGGCCCGGCGTGCGGGCGCCTGACCGCGAACCCAACCGGGCGCGCATGCGGCGCGTTCCCGGGGACCGCCGGTTACAGCGCAGGAGAGATGCATGACGACGAAAGCCTGCAATCGCTGTCGCGGCGAAACCCGGGTCCACGCCATTCCCTACGCCGACGGCGAAGCCGAGCCCCTGAAAATCCGGCTGCACGATCTGCCGGTCCTCAAGTGCGACGAGGGCCACAAGCAATTCCTCGCGCCCCAGTTTCCCGGCATGCTGCTCGACCACCTGTTGCAGGAGGACGAGCCGGAATTGCCGGCCGGCGAGGAAAAGGGCCTGATCAGGAAGAAATACCTGTGCGAGAGCTGCGGCGAGGAACTCGAAGCCAAACCCGACCATCGCCACACGTTCTCGATCGAGGTCCGACTCGAGGCACTCGACCCGATCGGCGTTGACCTGACGATGCCGGTATACCGCTGCAGCGGCTGCGGCAAGGAGCAACTGCATTCGCTCAAGGAGGTCCGCAAACTCACGCCCGAAGCGCTGGCGCACGCGTTCCAGGACGCCGATATCCCGCCGGGCTGAGCCGCACACCGTCGGCTCGGATTCCGTCTCAATCCGTTCTGATCGGGTCTTGCCGCGGCGAACTACGCTCGCGGATGACGACCGGCGCTAGGAACGCGAGTTGTATACGGTCCACGGATCGGAATCGGGTGCTTCCCAGTTTGCGTACCAGGCCTCGAGATGCGGCTTGACCGCCTCGATGGCAGACTGCCTGGCGGCCGGAAACGGTTCGGCTTCGAGTCGCGCGGCAAGTTCGGCCGCGGCGATGTCGAGATCGAAGCGTGTCGGTGCACCGTCGGCCCAGACGGTTTCGCCGTCGATCAGCACCCGGCGGATGTCGGCGCGCCGGGCGCGCAGCACGATCAGTTCCAGCGGATCGGCCTCCGGTGACATCCACGGCCAGCAGATGCGGCGGGTATCGAGTATCACCAGGTCGGCCGGGTAACCCGGTGCGAGCCGCCCGAGTTCGCGCTGCCGTCCCAGCAGGCGCGCCCCGCCACGAGTGGCCGCGGCGAAAACCTCGCCCACCGACGGCACCTTCTGGTCGACCCGCGGCCGGGCCTGCAGGCGCAGCGCGAGACGCATTTCGGCAAACAGGTCTTCATCGTCGTCGAGCGTCGTCGCATCCATGCCGATGCCGACCGTGACGCCGGCTTCGAGCAACGCCCCGAACGGCGCAATTCCGGCGCGCAGGCGCAGGTTCGAGCTCGGGTTGTGGCTGATCGCGGCGCCGGTCTCGGCCATGGCCTCGATTTCGGCCCGGTTCAGCCAGGTGCCATGGGCGATCGTCAGGCGCGGCCCGAGCACGCCGAGATCACGCAGGTGCAGCATCGTCGGTTTGCCGTAGAAGCGCTCGCCGTGGAGTTTCTCGTAATAGGATTCGTTGATATGCGTCTGGATACCGCAGTCGTGGCGCGCGGCCGCATCGGCACAGCGCTCGAGGCACGCGTCGCTGACCCACTGTGGGCCGGGCGGGCCGTACCACAGGTCGACGCGCGGGTGGTCACCGGATTCGGCGTGCAGGTCCTCCATGACCGCGAAGTACTGATCCTCGGTCAACCGCTCATGACCCGGCAACAACGACTCGGCCTGCGCGCGCACCGAGGTCGGTAGCGCAGCGAGGAATCGCGCATCCTCACCGGCGCCGGAAACCAGATCACTACGCGACGACATGCCGAGCGCCAGCGCGGCGCGAATACCTGCCTTGTCGTAGGCGGCAAACGCCTCGCGCGCGGCTGCGCCGAATCGCGCCGCATCACCACCGGCGCCCATCATGTCCACCAGGCTGGTGACGCCGGCACCCAGCTGTACGCCGGCACTGACCAGCGTGTTCAGGTACCGATCGACCGGGCGCAGCGCGTGCCAGGCAAGAATCCACGGCTCGAGCAGATCGTCGGAAACCCCCTGCAACAGCGCCGACACCGCGTGGCTGTGATGATGGGCGTTGACCAGGCCCGGAATGACCGCGGCATTTGCGTCGCCGAGCACCTGCGCTGCGGGCATCGCGGCGCGCAATTCCTCCCACGGGCCGATGCGAGCGATTCGCCCGCCGTCGACCGCGACCGCCGCATCGCGGTGCACCTCGGCATCGGCCTCGGTCACGATCCAGCGCCCGCGAATCAGCAACGATTCAGTCATTTTCGGCCTGCCCGGCGAGCCGGCCGGACGCGGTCGCCGGCCGTCGAATCATCCACTGCAATGGCGAGCGGTGCCAGAGAAACTCGACCAGGCGGGTACACCAGCGCTCGTACGCGATTAGCGCCGGATGCAGCCAACGCGGCCAGCGCGCGAGATCGCGCACGAACAGGTCGGCCGAATCGAGCGGCTCGAAGTGCTCGAGCACCGCGGTTGCCTCGATACGTTCGAGATACCGCGGCGGTACCTGCTGCATCTCGCGGTACGCGTCGACGATGTAATCGAGGTACTCGCGCGTCGGCCGGAGTCCGTCAACGATCCGCGTCGTGCGATAGTAAAAAAATTCGAATCCGTCACCCGCGCAAACGACCTTGTCGTGAGCGCCGAGAAACGGCACGCCCTCGAAGTAATCCATGCGTTCGGCATCACGCTCGAGGATCAGGTAGATGCGGCCGTAAACGACTTCACCGGCAGCCGGGTCGGCCGACGCGTAACCGTGCTGGCGATAAAACCCCGGCTGGCTGAAGCGCAGCGCGGCGCCGTCGAGTCGATAATCGAAGGCATCGAAAACCGCGATGCGACGCTCATCGAGGACGCTGGCGCAGAGATTCGCGCCGAACGCGAAATAGTAAACCTTGTGCCCGTATCGCGGCGACAGCGCACGCTTCAGATGCGCCCATTCGATGCCCAGTTTCCACAGTATGATGCGAAGCACGATTCGGTTTTCGGATGCGAACCCGGCCTGGAGGAGCGAAGGGTCCAAGATTAGCTCGAAATCGATCGGAGATAAACGTGGCGATTCGATACCGTTGGGTTGCCGCGTGGCCCCACGCATCCGTGATCGGCTAGCGTCCGGTATAACTGTTACAATTCTCCGATATCCAAAACCTCCTGGACGTCCTATCCCCGCGTATGGCCTGGCAGAATCGAATCTTGCGCGTCGACCTGACCGCCGGAAGCTGCGACAGCGAGCCGCTGAATCGCGACTGGGCGGAAGCCTATCTCGGTCAGCGCGGGCTCGGCACGAAGTATTTCACCGCCGAGGTCGACCCCGGGGTCGATCCGTTGTCGCCGGAAAACAAGCTGATCATCGCCACCGGGCCACTGACCGCGACCACCGCGCCGACCGGCGGCCGCTCGTCGGCGGTGACCAAGGGTGCACTGACCGGCGCAATCGCCGCGTCGAATACCGGCGGTATGTTCGGCGCCGAGCTCAAGCTTGCCGGCTACGATTTGCTGATCATCGAGGGGCGCGCCGAATCACCCGTATATCTTTCAATCCGCGACGATCGGGTGCAGATTCGCCCGGCCGACGCGCTCTGGGGACGCTCGGTCTGGGAAACCGAGCCCTGGCTGCGGCGGGAACTGCAGGATCCGCAGGTCAAGATCGCGAGCATCGGCCGCGCCGGCGAGGTCGGCGTCAAGTTCGCCTGCATCGTCAACGACATCGATCGTGCCTTCGGCCGCTCCGGCGTCGGCGCGGTAATGGGCTCGAAGCACCTGAAGGCGATCGCGGTGCGCGGCACGCGCGGCGTCCGCGTACACGATCCGGAACGGTTTCGCCGCGCGGTGCGCGCCACCGAGGCGGTGCTGCAGCCGTCGCCGATCCGCAAACGCTTCACCGTGCGCGGCACCCACAACATGATGGACGTGACCCACCGCTTCGGCGCGTTGCCGACGCGAAATTGCCGCGACGTGCAGTTCGAGGGCGTCGCGGCGGTCAACGCCGACGCGGTGACCGTGCCGCGCCGCAGCGACGGCAAGCCGAGCCTCGTCGGCAACAAGGCCTGCTTTGCCTGCACGATTGCCTGCGGGCGGGTCGCGACGATCGACCCGACGTCGCCGCTCGCCAACGGTGACGACGGTCATGGCGGCGATCGCGCCCGCTACAAGTTGCCGTCCGGCGGACTCGAGTACGAAAACGCCTACGCCTTCGGCCCGATGTGCGGCGTCGCCGATCTCGACGCGGTCAACTACGCCAACTTTCTCTGCAACGAGCATGGCATGGACCCGATCTCACTCGGCGCGTCGATCGCCGCGGCGATGGAGCTGTTCGAGGAAGGCGCGCTGACGCTGGCCGATACCGATGATCTCGAGCTGCGCTTCGGCAGCGCCGAGGCGCTCGTCCACGCCGCCGAACTGACCGCGCACGGCAAAGGGATCGGCGCCGCCATTGGCCTCGGCGCGGCGCGGCTGTGTGCGCAGTTCGGCCGCCCGGAACTGGCGATGGCGGTCAAGGGGCAGGAATTTCCAGGCTACGATCCGCGCGCGCTCAAGGGCATGGCGCTCGCCTACGCGACCTCGAACCGCGGCGGTTGCCACATGCGCGCGCGTCCGCTGCTGCACGACTTCGAAAACGTCACCACCGACGGCAAGGCCGAAATCGTCAAGACCACGCAGGACCTCGTCGGCGCGATCGACAGCTCGGGGCTGTGCATGTTCGCCAACGCGATCTTTCCGCCCGAGCATCTCGTCGCGATGCTCGACGCGGCCTGCGATGGCGACTGGACGCTCGAGCGGCTGCACGAGATTGGCGAGCGCATCTGGAATCTCGAGCGCCAGTTCAATCTCGCCGCCGGTTTTACCCGCGCCGACGACGCGCTGCCGGCGCGCGTTGTCGACGAACCCGCGCGCGGCGGCGTCGGCGACGGCGAGGTCGCCGACATCGCGACGATGCTCGACGAGTATTACGCGCTGCGCGGCTGGGATGGCGACGGCGTGCCACGCGTCGAAACGCTCGCGCGCCTCGGTCTCGACTGAGATCGCTCGTGGCGGTCGAAATTACGCTGATCGGCTTCGGCGACGAACGCCCGGCGCGTTGCGTCGACGGCAACCGCCTGACGCTCGATATACAAACCCCAGCGACGCCGCGCGCGGTCATCGCCGCCGCCGGTATTACCGAACCCGATGGCCTGATCCTGATGAACACCGTGCAGGTGATCCCGGAGCGATGCTGGGAAGAGCCGCTGATCGAGGATCGCGACCGCCTGACGCTGCTGTCGGCCTTCGAGGGCGGCTAATCGGCGGATCGCGTTACCGCAAAGCTCGACCGTCGACCTGGCTCCCATTGCGACTGGCAGCTTAACTCCGGGTCACCCGGGATTCAGGTCCCGGTCGCGGCTTATTCGAAATCGGTGAACTGGCGGCGGACGCGGGCCTCGAGCAGCGGAATCGCTTTTTCGAGCACGTACTCCTTGAAATGCGCAGTCTCCTGGTGCGCTGCGAGGCCGCTTTCGTCGTGATATTTCTCGTAGATGAAAAACTCGCGCGGATTGTCCGGGTCGACGTGGGTCGTGTAGGTGATCACACCCGGCTCCGCGCGCGACGCGGGGCCGAGCTTTCGCAAGATCTCGCGCACCTGCGCCTCGTTGCCCTCCTTCGCGGTCCACGTGACCGCCAGTACGAATGCCATGGATTTATCTCCCGCCAGCGATGATTGTCAAGCGCGTCAAGGTTACCCGAAAACGAATTTCCGGTCAGATCGAATCACGCGATCCCGCATTCGCAGATCCGAGTTGCAGGTTAATACTCAAGAAATTACCCGCGATTTTAACGACAAACCGCAAATTACCACCCTGGGCAGTAATCCGGGCTCAGCGGCTGGCGTGGTAACGGCGCAGCCACCCGAGGGTGTCCTCGGTGGCAGTCGTCGGCAGATATTCGGCACCGACGTAGCCGCGGTACGGCAACGCGTCGATCAGCGCGAACAGCTTGTCGAAGTCAAGGTTGCCGGAACCCGGCTCGCCGCGACCCGGATGATCGGCGAACTGAATATGAGCGATCCGGTCGATGTGGTCGCGCAACAGGCGCGACGGATCGTCGCCCATGCGGCTCGCGTGGTAGATATCTAACTCCAGCGCCAGGTCGAGATCCGTAAGCTGCGCGATCAGATCGAGCACCTGCGCCGCCCGTGGCAACAGGTACCCCGGCCAGTCGAGGTCATTGATCGGTTCGGCCACGAGCCGGATGCCGCGCTCGACGAGACGCGCGCCAGCGGCAGCCAGACTCGCGGCAAACACGCGCAGACATTCATCGCGATCTCGCCCGGGCGCCGGGCAACCGCAGGGCAAATGCATGGCGCGCGGCGCGAGCACGCGCGCGTACCCGATGCCCTCCTCGAGCGCCGCGGCGAGCTCGGCGTCGCGACCGGGAATTGCCGCGTAACCCTCGCCACCGGAGAGCAGATCGCCGGCGGGAAAATTGATCAGCGCCAGCGGCAATCCGCAGTCGTCGAGCGCCGCCTTCAGCTCGGGCGCGTCGACCGTGTATGGAAACTGGATCTCGACGGCATCGAATCCGGCCTGCCGCGCGCACTCGAAGCGCTCGCGCAACGGCACCTCGGTAAACAGAGTCGACAGGTTGGCGCTGAAGCGAGGCATGCAACGAGGCGAACTAGACCTTGGACGCGCCGCAAAGGCAATCAGGCCGCGGGGTCGGCTTCGAGCGCAGCGACGAGCTTGCGCGTAAACGATAGCTGTTCCTTGCCGAGCTCGGTCAGCTGTGCGTGGCTGGCGCCGCGAAACGCGTCGATTGCCGCCTTGATGTCGCCGACCGCGCGGCGCGCGACACCAATCCCCATCGCGAATCCCGGCAGGGTCACCGGGCAGGACGTATCGACATGGGGATTGTGCCACTCGAGAGCATGGTTGCCGCCGAACTCGGTCGGCTGCCGTGCATTCGAGGTCGACTGGGTCATCGCGGTGGTCAGGTTGGCCGGCGGATCAGCGTAACACAATGCCGCCGGAGCGGCGAACGGCGAGCACGATGGCGGCTGACACAGACGGCCGCAATGGCGTAACATTCGGGCGCACCGCCCTACATCCCGACTTCGATCTGGTTAGAAATGATCCGATTCCCCGAACGCATCGTTTGCCTGACCGAGGAGACCACCGAGATGCTCTACCTGCTCGGCGAGCAGGACCGGATCGTCGGCATCTCGGGCTTTACCGTGCGTCCGCCCGAGGCGCGGCGCGAGAAGCCGAAAGTTTCCGCGTTCACGTCGGCCAAGATCGACCGGATTCTCGAGCTCGAGCCCGATCTCGTGCTCGGGTTCTCCGACCTGCAGGCGGATATCGCCGCCGAACTGATTCGTCGCGGTGTCGACGTGCACGTTTTCAATCAGCGCTCGGTCGACGAGATCCTGCGAATGATCGCGATGCTCGGCGCGATGGTCGGCCGCCAGCGCGACGCCGAGGCCTGGGTGAGCGAAGTCGAGCACAAACTGGAGAGTTTACGCGCGCAAGCCGAGACGATGCCGCGTCGGCCGCTGGTCTATTTCGAGGAATGGTACGATCCGATCATCACCGGCATTCGCTGGGTCGCCGAGCTGATCGAAATCGCCGGCGGCCGCGAATGCTTTCCCGAGCTGTCGCGCGAAGCGCTCGGCAAGGATCGCATTATCGCCGACCCGCTGGACGTCGCGCGGCGTAATCCCGACATCGTTATCGGCTCGTGGTGCGGACGCAAATTCCGTCCCGAGCACGTTTACGCGAGGCCTGGCTGGGAAGACGTACCCGCGGTTCGCGAGCGCCATGTTTACGAGATCAAGTCGGCATT
>JBPEYE010000376.1:0-10107 GCA_052030825.1 Gammaproteobacteria bacterium
GGCAAGCTGTCCAACTATATCTTCGGCCTGTCGAGCTTCTCGTTTCGCGGATTCGTGCTGGGTTCGGCGATCGGCTTCGTGCCGTACTCGGTGTTCAACGTCTACCTGGGTTCGATCGCGGCCAACCTGGCGACGCTCGGACAACGTGAAATCGGCCGCACGCCCGTCGAATGGGCGTTGTACGGCTGTGGATTCGTCGCCGCGCTGGTCGCCGTGCTCTATCTGAACCACATCGCGCGGCGCGCGCTGCAAGGTCGGCCAGGCGACGAAGCCGTCGAGGAGAAGGCCGCGTGAGCTGGTTACGCTGGCTGCCGTGGCGCTTCGTCATTCGCCGGGCGGCCCGCAGCCAGGGCTTTCTCGATCCGATCGAGCTGATGGCGCGGTTGCGCAATTTCGCGCAACCGTCGGAGGTCGGCGAACCGGTCGAACTGCTGCGCGCCGGGGTCGTGTTCCCCGCCCGCGGCCTGATCAACAGCAAGGTGATCCAGCACAACCTCGACTGGGTCTGGCCCTACTGGATCGAGCGCCAGTTCGACCCGCGCGACGCCTCCTTCGTGCCGCGCTCGTTTTCGATCTCGCACATCAACCTGACGCATCGAAACTGGACCGCGATCGGTTACCCGGACTGTGAAGCGCTGCCGCTGGTCGACCCGCGCGGGCTGTTGACGCCGCTGTTCGATGGCTGGTCGCTCGACTGCTGGATCGTCGCCGACGGCGGCGCGACCCTGCTGCCGTCGCGCGCGCGCGACTGCGAGCAGGTCCAGGAAATGGACCCGGGGCTCGCGATCACGACGCGCACCCGCAACGGGCCGCTGACGCTCGAAACCCGCGCGCGCGTAAACCTCGATGGCGGCCGGCCCGTCTGCCGGCTCGAGATCGCGGCCGCCGGCGACGGGCCGGGCTGGCTGGTGCTGGCGCTGCGACCGTGCAATGCCGAGGGCGTCAGTTTCATTCACGAGGTCGAGCTCGCGCCGGATCGTTGCGGGTGGCGGATCGACAATCGCCAGCGCGTCGCTTTCGAAGCGCCGGCGGTCCGCCATCACGTGTCCGATTACCGCGACGGCGACGTTTTCATTCATCTGGCCGACAAGTCCGACGAAGCGCGCGGTCGGTGCGATCTCGGGCTCGTCACCGCGGCGGCGATGTTTCCGCTCGACGCCGATGGCAGCGCGTCGCTGCGCGTCGAGATTCCGCTCGCCGATGGCGCCGAGGATATCAGCGGGCCGGCCTGGCGCGAGGCGAGAGCGCAGGCCTGTCGCCTCGACTGCCCTGAACCGCGCTACCGGTACCTGTTCGACGCCGCGGTGACGTCGCTGATCCTGCATTCGCCCGACGAGGTCTATCCGGGACCGTACACCTACAAGCGTTTCTGGTTTCGCGATGCCGCGTTCATCATCCACGCGCTGCTTTGCGTCGGGCTCGACGACCGCGCCAGGCGCGCGCTCGCCCGGTTTCCGGAGCGCCAGACCGCGCTCGGCTACTTCCGCTCGCAGGAAGGCGAGTGGGACGCCAACGGCGAGGTATTGTGGATCCTGCGACGCTACGAGCGCCTGACCGGGCAACGCCTCGGCGCCGACTGGCGCCAGCCGATTCGGCGCGGCGCGCGCTGGATCATCCGCAAGCGCCTGGCCGACGATCTCGACGCGCCGCACGCCGGGCTGTTGCCCGCCGGTTTCAGTGCCGAACACCTCGGGCCGAACGATTATTACTACTGGGACGATTTCTGGTGCGTCGCCGGCCTGCGCGCGGCGAGCGAATTGCTGGCCGAAAGCGATCCGCGCGATGCCGCCGCCTATCGCGCCGAAGCCGATGCGTTCGCCGCCGCGATCGACCGCAGTCTGGCAAGCTGCGCCAGGCGCCTCGGCCGCCCCGGCATGCCGGCGTCGCCGTACCGGCGGCTCGACGCCGGCGCGATCGGCTCGATCGCGCTCGGCTATCCGCTCGTCGCCTGTGCGGCCGACGATCCGCGCCTGCTCGACTGCGTCGAATTTCTGCTCGAGCGCTGTTTCGTCGACGGTGCCTTTTTCCAGGACATGATTCATTCGGGGCTCAACGCCTACCTGACCCTCGAGGTCGCGCAAGTCCTGTTACGGGCCGGCGACGCGCGCTACCTCGAGCTGATGGACGCGGTCGCGGCGCTGGCGTCGCCGACCGGCCAGTGGCCCGAGGCGATTCATCCGCGCACCGGCGGCGGCTGCATGGGCGATGGCCATCACGTCTGGGCGGCGGCCGAATGGATCTTGATGCTGCGTAACTGCTTTGTCCGCGAAGAAGGAGAACGCCTGGTGCTGTGTTCGGGGGTACCGGGACGCTGGCTGGAGCCGGGCGAAGCGGTGCGCTTCGGCCCGGCGCCGACCGATCACGGACCGCTGACGATCACGTTGACGCCGCGCGCCGGCGGCACGGTGCGCCTCGATTGGGATGCCGCGTGGCGCGAGCACGCGCCCGAAATCGAAATTCGTCTGCCCGGCTATGAACCGGTCGCCGCCGATAGCGGGAGTCGCGGGATCGAACTGCGACGCGTGGGAATGCCGGCATGAAAATCGTGATTTTTACCAATACCGCGACCCCGCACGTCGGCGGCGTCGCGCGCTCGGTCGAAGCCTTCAGCGGCGAGTACCGCAAGCGCGGGCACGAAGTGCTGATCGTCGCGCCCGAATTTCCCGACATGCCGGAGCAAGAGCCGGACGTGTTTCGCATTCCGGCCATCCAGAACTTCAACGCGAGCGATTTCTCGGTCGCATTGCCGGTGCCGTCCGGGTTGACCGACGCGCTCGAGGCCTTCGATCCCGACATCGTTCATTCGCAGCACCCGTTTCTGCTCGGTAATACCGCGGTGCGCATCGCGCGTTCGTTTCGCCTGCCGCTGGTATTCACCCACCACACGCTCTACGAGCAGTACACGCACTACGTGCCGGGTGACTCCGAGTTGTTGCAGCGTTTCGTCGTCGAGCTGGCGACGCATTACGCCAACCTTTCGGACCTGGTGTTCGCACCGAGCGAAAGTATCCGCGATCTGCTGATCGAACGCGGCGTCAGCGCACCGGTGCGGGTCGTACCGACCGGCGTCGACGTCGAGCGATTCGCCAGCGGTGACGGCGCGGCTTTTCGCCGGGAGCACAACATCCCCGAATCCGCCTTCGTCGTCGGTCATCTCGGTCGGCTTGCACCGGAAAAGAATCTCGAGTTCATGACCGCGGCAGTTCTCGATTTCATGCGCGACCGTGACGATACCTGGTTTGTGCTCGTCGGCCGGGGACCGTCGCTGGCCGGCATCGAGCAGGCCTTCGCCGATGCCGACCTCGAAGCGCGCCTCGTCACCTGCGGCACGCTGCAGCACGGGCCGCTGGCCGATGCGCTCGCGGCGATGAACCTGTTCGCGTTCGCGTCGAAGAGCGAGACCCAGGGCATGGTGCTGACCGAGGCGATGGCCGCGGGTCTGCCGGTCGTTGCGCTCGACGCGTCGGGCGCTCGCGAGGTCGTCGACGACGGCCGCAACGGCCGCCTCGTCGAAAACGAAGACCTGAGCGCATTCGTCGCAGCGCTCGACTGGATTTATACGCTCGATGCGGATGCGATGGCCGCTCGGGTCGCCGCCGCGCGCGCAACCGCCGATGCCTTCTCGATGGCGAGCTGCGCCGAACGCGCACTGCGGCATTTCGACGAATTGCTCGAGCGCACGCTCGGCCATTTCGACGACGAGGAACGCGAATGGGAAACGATCATGGCGCGAATCAAGGCGGAGTGGGAAATCATCAAGAGCCTGGCGCAGGCCGGCGAAGGCGCGCTGAGCGATCGCAACCCACCGCTGCGGCCGGGCAAGGGTTGATATCGACTGCGGGGTGCGGGCAAGCGTCGAGCGGTGGCTTCGTCACACACGGCCCGGGGCCGCGCGTTCGTCACATTGAGCTGCGGAATTCGACTGCAGTGCGTCGAGGTATCGGGTAATGGCGTGGGGGTCGAATTGCGATCAGGCCTTGTTGCCCATCGTGAATTTCGTGCCCGGGGGCGGCTTGGCGGTGATTTTCTGGCCGCGCAGGTTCAGGATCTTGTGCTGGTCGAGCAACAGCTGGTAGAGAAACATCAACTCGTCCTGGACCTCGACCGGGAATCCGCGACGGCGTTTGCCGCCCTCGACGAGGATCAGTTCCTCGAGGTACTTCTTGCCCTCGGTGTAGCGCCACAGGCCGGTGATGGTCTTGACGACGCGCGGAAACGACTCGATCGCGGCCGGCTCGCCGGCACGCTTGCGCTTGAGCATCTCGCTCTTGCGATACAATTGCTGCGCGAGCGCGGGATTGATGACGCGGTTTTCAATCGCCACTGCGAGGTGCTCCCGAAACCAGTGCCGTCTCGCCCGGATGGGCCTGCGACAGCCGTTGATACGATCCTTGATTGGCCATTTTTAATCGAAAAAAGTATATCTTGATTGGTTTTAAATTCAATATTCGTGCCGGGCTTGCATATAATACTAGCAAAAAACTTTAAAAAAACAGTCTAAGACATTGAATACTGGATAAATTTAAAGTGTCGACTTCCAGGCAGAATCGACGCGTCGCATCCCGGCTGACGGCGCTCCCCGCGCGATCGCGATGGCCGTGAAGCCGTCGCAGAAGTACCGCGAACTGATGCGCGAACCCGGTTTCGTCGCCGACGCCGCGCAGCGTCGCACGGTCGCCCGGCTCGACGCGCTGCACGCGCGCCTCGGCGACGTGCCGGCGTCAAACTGGTGGCAACGCGTGCTGGGCGGCCGCTCGCGCCCGGCAACCACCCGCGGGCTGTACCTGTGGGGCGGGGTCGGACGCGGCAAGACGCTGCTGATGGATTTGTTTTACCAAGCCCTCGGCGACGAGATTCCGCGCCAGCGCGCGCATTTTCACGGCTTCATGAACCGCGTGCACGCGGATCTGAAACGCCTCACCGATACCCGCCATCCGCTGCGCCAGGTGGCGCGGGATCTCGCCGCGCAAACCCGCGTGCTGTGCCTCGACGAATTCGTCATCATCGACATCGGCGACGCGATGATCATGGCGGGACTGCTCGAAACCCTGTTCGCCGAGGGTGTCGTGCTGGTGACGACGTCGAACGTCGCGCCGCAGGACCTATACCGGGACGGCCTGCAGCGGGCGCGCTTTATCCCGGCGATCGAGCTGCTCGAACGGCATTGCGACGTCGTCAATGTCGATGGCGACGAGGATTATCGCCTGCGCTTCCTGCAGCAAACCGACCTCTACCGGGTCCCGCACGGCGTCGATACCGACAACGCCATTCGTGCCTACCTCGCCGAACACGTGATCCCGGTGCAGCGGTTGCGGCCGGAGCTCGTCGTCAACAATCGCATCCTGCAAACGAAGTTCTGTGCCGAGGACACCGTCTGGTTTCATTTCGCCGAGCTTTGCGAGACCGCGCGCAGCCAGAACGATTACCTCGAACTGGCGCGCCTGTTCAACACGCTGATCCTGACCGATATCCGGCAAATGGGCGACAACGACGACGACGCCGCGCGTCGCTTCGTGCTGCTGATCGACGTGCTCTACGATCATCACGTCAAGCTGATGTGCAGCGCGGCGGTCAGCCCGGAGCTGCTTTATCGCGGCAAGCGCCTCGAGTTCGAGTTCGAGCGCACCGCGAGCCGGCTGATCGAGATGCAGTCGGAGCACTATCTGTCGCAGGCGCATACCCTGCAGTAGCGTCGCGCCAGCGCATATCCGCGACCAGGCCGGCGTGGTCGGAAAGGGGGTACAGGATTGCGCCGAAGGCGATGCGCTCGACGTCGGCGGCGAAACCGCGGTTGGCAAACATGTAGTCGAGCTGCTGCTTTTGCCGCCGGAAGATGAAAGAGTAGCGCCGTTCGGCGGGAATCGAATCGGTCAGATCGACCAGGTCGGGATCGACCAGATCGCGACCGGCCACGCGCGCGCGTCGATTGTCCGGATCGCCGCGGACGATGCCGATGACATCGACGTGCGCATCGCTCGGGCGCAGGGCGTTGAAGTCGCCGAGCAGCAGCAGCGAGGCGCCCGGCGATTGCCGCTGGCGACGATGGGTCCACGCGGCGAGCATTTCCGCCTGCGCGAGGCGCTTGCGTCGCACCCGCGCGCCATCGTCCGGGTCGTCGATGCCGCGCATCGAGCGCAGGTGGACGTTGACCAGCGTCAGGCAGTTGTCGACGTAGCAGGCCTCGATGAGCAGCGGCGGCCGCGAGAACAACGGGTTGCCGTCGAACGCCAGCGTCGCGTCGCGAAACAGCTGCTCGAGCGCTCGGATCTCGACGCCATCGCGCACCAGGTAGGCGAGGTTAATACCGGAGACGTCCTGGCCAGGGAGCAACAGCGGCCGGTAAACCACCGCGTGACGTGCCTCGATTTCGGCCGCGATCCGTGCGAGCACGTTGCGGTTTTCGACTTCCTGGAGCGCGATGATCTGTGGCCGATCGAAGTACTCGGCAAACCGATCGGCCGCGAGCCGGACCCGGCGATCGAAGCGGCGCGTCGACGCCACGGTTTCGTCGTTGCCGTCGTCGATGTCGTCGAACAGTCGGTTCATGTTGTGGGTGAGGACACGCAGCGAATCGGCGGCGGCCGCCGGCGCGGCGAGCGCGGTGCACAAAAACAGCAGAAGGCTCGCCGGGCGGACCAATCCGGCGATCCGGCCCGGCCGGCTCCAACGGCCGATCAGGCGGTCGAACATCGGGGACCCGGGGCGAATGCCGAATCCGCGGCCGCGGATTGACCGAATCGAAAGACCCGGGCTAGCGCGCGGACCGAATCCAGCTGCTCCACAACTCGAACAGGTGCGGGTCACTGGCGGCGATCACCGAACGCGGCTTGAGCGACTGGCGAAAAATCGGCTCGGCGTCGATGGTTTCGCAGCGTCCACCGGCCTCTTCGGTCAGCAACAGGCCGGCCGCGTAGTCCCAGATCTTTTCTCGACCGTGCACCAGCAGGTTGACGCGCCCGGCCGCGACCCAGGCCCATTCGAGCGCGCAGGTGCCGATATTGCGCTGCGACTTGTACGGCGGGTCGAGCGCGAGTGCCTTGCGAACGACCTTGTCGAGTCGCTTGAAATCGACGAAGGCGATGCAGCGCGACAATTTTTTTGGTTGCGCCGGACGCGCCGCCGGCGTCCCGTTGATCCAGAAGCCCTCGCCGCGGATGGCGCTGAAGAATTCCCGGCGGTTGGGGTCATAGACCACGCCGAGGATGATTTCGCCCCGGCTGATCAGGCCGAGGGATACCGAGAACAGCGGCACCGTGGCGTGAAAATTGGTGGTGCCGTCGACCGGATCGAGGCACCAGTAATCGCGGTCGCCCTCGATGACCTCGAGCTGCCGTTGCTGGCCGTGCTCCTCGCCGAGCATGTGCGTCTGCGGGAAGCGTTCGGCAAGCGCAGCGGTCAGCAGACGCTGCATCGCGAGATCGGCTTCGGTGACGATCGAACCGTCGGCCTTGTAATCGGCAGTCGAGCATTCGTAGTAACGACCGAGACATTTATCCGCCGTCGACGCAATGATTTCCTGGATCGCGAGCAGGTCGTCGAAGTGATAGCTATACTGGGACAAGGACGCTCCGGACGGGGAATGGGCATTGAATCGAATCCTGCTAAGCAGTATAAACGACGGCAATTGTTTTGCCGTAATTTATACCGATTCCGCTCGTGGATAATCCGTACTTCCTGACGCGCCAGACCGCAAACCTGATGGAGGATTTCGCCCGCGAGCTGAACGCGGGGTCGGCGCTGTATTTGCTCTACGGCGAGCCGCGTGTCGGCAAGACGCGGCTACTCGACGAATTGCGGCGAAACCGCCTCGGCGACAAGGCCGTGCACTGGATCGATCTCGCCAATGCGCCGGAAGATCTGGAAAGTGCGGACCTCTCCAACGAAATCGAGCGGCTGTTCGAGCAGACCGCGCCGGGCGACGTCGTCATCGCCGATCATTTCGAACTGGCGCTGAAAAAAACCCGGCATCAGCTGTTCCTGAGCTGGTCGACCGACGGCGTCGACAAGCAGCTCAACCTGATCATTGCGAGCAACCTCGAGGGTTTCAACGAACTGCGCCTGTTGTCGCAGCAGTACCAGGTCCGGGTACAGAGCTTCCAGTTGATGCCGCTCGACGACGAGGAGGTCGAAGCTTTTCTCGGTCACTACCTGTTTCCGGAGCATCCGCTCGGCAAGCTGACGATGCCGGCGCCACTCAGACGCCAGGTCGCGGATGCCCACGGCGTCATCGGTAACCTGATCGAAATCGCCGAACACGACGGTTCGCACATCGAGACGGGGCCGCTCGCCGACAGCGAATCGATCCGCAGCGGCAGCCGCGTCATCGTCGCGGTGTTGCTGCTGTTCGGGGTCGCGCTCGGTGTCGGCTGGTATTTTTTCGTCGAGCCGGAATCGTCGCTGGTCGAAATCCCGCTCGCGCCGGCGCCGATCGCGCGCGACGCTGCCGAAACGGTCGCCGCGCCGGCGGCGGATGCGGACGTCGCGCCGGATCCGCCTGCCAGCGAAGCGCCAGTCGCCGCCGACGCGGCGGTCGTGGCGGACGAGACGGCAAGCGAAGCAGCGTCGATCGCCGACGCGGCGGATGCCAGCGATCCGGCGGTCGTGACCGACGTTGCCAGCGCGGGGCCCCTATCCGAAGCGCCGGCCGACCCCGTTGCCGTGCCCCAGAGCGACGACGCAATTCCGGCGGTGAGCGCGCCGGTGACTTCGGACGATGGATCCGAAGCCAGCGCACCGGCCGAGTCGGATCCGATGGCGACGGTCGGCGACGCGGTCGAGATCGAGTCACCGGTCGTCGACCAGACTGTCGATGCGTCGGCGACCGCCCGCCAGGCCGAGCGCGCGGACGGTGACGGCGGCGATACGTCGGTCGCCATCGCGTCGCTGACCGATCCCGAACCGCCGGCGCCGCCGGCCGATGCCGCCGTGATGCCGCGCGACCGCCTCCTGCGCGAGCTCAAGCGTTCGCTGGACTGGCTGTACGCGAGCGACGAGAATCGCGGCACGATCCAGGTGCTGTTGCTGAGCTTCGAGGGTTTCGATCCGGCGAGCTACTTCGATTATGTCGACGACATCGGGCGGCGCGAGGTCGACACCGGGCAGCTGCGTATCGTCAAGACTTTCACCGGTGGCAAGACGGTCTACAGCGTGTTTTTCGGCGATTACGATAGTCGCCAGGCGGCCTTGCGCGCGATCGATGACATGCCCGAGGCACTGCGCAAGTCGGGGCCGATTCCGCGCAGCCTCGGCGGGATCTGGGAAGAAATCCGGCGCCTGCCGGAGCAAAATTAGCTATAGTCGGCGTAACTCGGGAGGGGAGTGACGCTTGAAACTTCACTACGACATGATCGTCATTGGCAGCGGGCCGGCAGGCAAGCGTGCCGCGATCCAGGCGTCGAAGCTCGGCAAGAAAGTCTTGCTGGTCGAAAAAAACACGATCGTCGGCGGCGTCACCGTGCACACCGGCACGATCCCGAGCAAAACCCTGCGCGAGACCGTGCTGTTCCTGTCCGGCTGGCGCCAGCGGGGCATCTACGGACGCAGCTACAAGGTCAAGGAAACCATCACCGCCGGCGACCTCAAGCAGCGGCTGGTGACGACGCTGAACTACGAGATCGAGATTCTCGAGCACCAGTTGATGCGCAATAACGTGCAGATCCAGTACGGTCACGCGCGCTTCACCGGCGAGCACTCGATCGCGGTGCAGGACTACGAGGGCAACAACCACGATTTCACCGCGGACTATTTCGTGATCTGCGTCGGCACCCGCACCCACCGGCCCGACGACGTGCCGTTCGACGGCGATGCGATCGTCGACAGCGACGAAATCCTGAACCTGAAGCGTATCCCGCGCAAGATGCTGGTCGTCGGCGGCGGCGTCATCGGGCTCGAGTACGCGACGATTTTCAAGGCGCTCGACATCGAGGTCTCGGTGCTCGAGACCAACGATTTCGTGCTCGGATTCGTCGACCGCGAAATCGTCGACGAACTGATACATCACCTGCGCGATTGCAACATCCAGCTGCGCATGAGCGACAAGATCAGCACGCTGTCGAAGTTCGACGACGGCAAGGTGGTCGTCAAGTTCGAAAGCGGCAAGAGCATCGC
>JBPEYE010000377.1:0-8405 GCA_052030825.1 Gammaproteobacteria bacterium
CGCCGACGACGACAGAACTCTATCCTGTTGGTCGAGGGCAGGTTACGGCAAATTCCGGAGAATAGTTGATCCATAAAATTTAAAGGTTTGGGGGAAATTCGATAGTGAACCGACACCAGAGAGCCTCCACCTGGAGGCTCTGGTTGCCGGGAAATCAATTTGTTGTCGTCCCGAAGGATGATGCTGTTTTCAGCACTTCCACAAGAAGTAGACAGGCTCATCACCGAACACAAACAGAGAGGAATGAGACATGAAAGCTTTGATCGTAGGACTACTCGGTTTAACCGTACTCAGCGCTTGTGCCACCCCCTGGTTTACTACCGCGGGTACGCCACTTCCCCCTGCAGGCCAGGGGTTCTGCAATGCCAACAACGGAATATTCGTCATCTGGGTAAACGATGAAGGCAAGCGAAGCGCCTTCGTATGCCCCAAGATCAAGGGCAAACCGATCACCCAGTTATCCGATATTCCACCCGAGCTGGTCAAGGTAGTCACGACCGATCTCGGCAAAGCCAAGAAATATAAACTGGAAGGTGATCCGGATCCCTGCGTCGTCTGGACCGTCGACGGTGTACGGCACGCCTTCTGCTGGTAGTCGAGCAGAATAAAAAAATGGGAAGTCCGCAAAAAGGACAAGGAAGCCTTCGACAAGTATCGAAAGGCATACCAGAAAGTTTCGGGATAGAGCAGAGATCGAAAGGGTCAGCGTCGATTGTCATCGGGTATTTTTTCAATCGACACTGACCCGATTGATTTACGGCTTCTCGCAGATTAGCCAGGGTCTCGCAAGGCCAACCTCGCTTCGTTGACCAGTTCGTCGATAATTTCCGCGGCAGACTGCTCCTTGTCGACGAGTCCGACGCCCTGGCCCGCCCACAGCGGCGCGGCCTCGATATCGCCGGTCATCTCCGAGCGCATGGCAACGGCATCGTAAAGCCTGACCTCGTTGCCATCCGCATCTCGCACGATGGTTTGACCCTCGCCCGGGCGCTGCCCCGGATTCGGTCGACCCGCCGATTCCCACTCGACAATGGTCTTGTTCTTGATTACTCGCCCAGGCGCATCGGGCCAGGTGCCGTCGTAGAGCTTCGAGTAATAGGTGTCGGACGCCTCGGCGCTCAAAACCCTGGCAAGGTAGGTCGGATGTATGTCAGCCTCGGTCGCGGCGAGAAAACGGGTGCCGATCCACGCGGCCTGGGCACCCAGGCAAAGGGCGGCCGCCAGACCGCGGCCATCGGTGATTCCCCCTGCCGCGATGACCGGCAAGGGGCTGACGGCATCGACCACCGCGGGTATCAGCGGCAGAGTCGCAATTTCTCCTCGAACATGACCGCCGGCTTCCCATCCCTGGGCGACGATCATGTCGGCGCCCTGATCGGCCGCGCGCTTTGCTTCATCGACGCTGCCGACGGTGACCACGACCAGAGAGCCTGCGTCGTGAACCCGTTTGCTGTAGGGCGCGATGTCACCCCAGAAAAAAGAGACGATTTTCGGCGGATTCTCGAGAATCGCCTCGATCTCGTCCGCGACGTCGTACGAGAGCAACACGTTGGCGATAATGCCGCGCGTCGTCAGCTCGTTGGCTCGGGATAAAAGCGCCCGGGTGCCTTCCTTGCCCCAGCCCGTCATCGCGATCGATCCCATGCCGCCCGCGTTGGAAACCGCCGCGGCAAGCTCCGGGCAGGATATCCCGCCGATTGCCGCCTGCATGATCGGGTACTCGATGCCCAGGTCTTCACACAGTTTTGTTTTCATGCCTTCTCATCCGGGCGTGGGTAATAAAACGGGAAGCAGGGAGCAGTATACCGGTTCGAGCCGAAAACCGATGTGGGGAGTAAATTACTGTTCCAGTACCGACTCGTCTTCGAGTTCGAAGTCGAAGGCGGCGGAGATGAGCGCCCTGGTGTAGGGGTCGGACGGGGACTCGAAGACGTGGTCGGCTTCGCCCTGCTCGATGACGACGCCGTTGCGCAGCACGATGAGCTGGTCGGACAGGGCGCGCACGATCTTGAGGTCGTGGCTGATGAAGAGGTACGCGAGGTCGTGCTCTTCCTGCAGTTTCAGCAGCAGGTCGACGATCTGCACCTGCACCGAGCGGTCGAGCGCCGAGGTCGGCTCGTCGAGCAGCACCAGTTTTGGCTTCATGATCTCCGAGTGCGCGATCAATCCCTCCTCGACGATCTTGTGGATCGACAGCCGCGGGCTCAGCGATTTGGGCTTTTTTGCCCGGATTCGATGGTCGATTCACTCATTCAAGCTTTATATACCCGCATCTGGCGCAGAAAATCTTTTGATTGGCCTCGGACGCAAATCAGGCGTATGTTGAATGGT
This sequence comes from Gammaproteobacteria bacterium, assembly GCA_052030825.1. GTDB lineage: Bacteria > Pseudomonadota > Gammaproteobacteria. The sequence continues at coordinate 2,332 of JBPEYE010000377.1, forward strand.
TCGGCATCAGCGTTTGCGGCCCGAGCCGCAGACTTGCCGCCTCGACAAAAAAAACGAGGGCACGGAGGTAACGCCATACACCGATTGGAATCGATTAACCTGTCTTCACAGCCGGCGATATAGCGTATTGCCGGTCCCGATAAGAATGGCCGCACTGTCTGGTTGCGTTTGACGGCCATCGTGTTACCAGATTCGGATTTGCTATTTGCAAGTCTCAGCACTGCGTCGATTAGAAAATATCAAAAATAACAACCAACCCTATAAACAGAACAAGGGAGGTCAACGATGCAAAACTTCGTTATTTCGATTCAAGTCGTTCCGGACCTGGTGGCAGATCCGGTTGACGCCGAACCCCCCGTCAATGCCGTTCGCAGCCGGGCGTTTACGCAGAAGACGTCAGCGGCGAGGCTAATGAAGTGGTTGACGCTGCTCATCGTTTCCGCCTCGATCGGCTTCAGCGCTAACGTCGCGGCACAGGTCGTTTTGTACGGCACCTCCACGGGGTTCGGATCGGGTGGCGGGCAGGGCGGGCCCGGTGGCCCCGGCAGCGGCACCGGCGGCGGGAATCGCAGTCAGTTCCACCGGGTGGATATCACCACCGGAACGACGACCGAACTGCGCGAAGATATCGGCTACGGTGGAGACGTCAATGGACTCGCAATCGATTCAAATGACGTCATCTTTGCCGGCACGGGCGGTCGGGGACCGAACAGTTTCGGACGGCCAGTATCACCGACGCTGCTGTTTACGATCGATGCCATGGGCATCGGCAGCCCGCCGATCGGTCCGCTGGGAATCGAATTCGGCCCGCCGCAAACGGCGGGGCAGGGTCCCGGCGAGGGAAACTTCGATCAGTTCGGCAGCCTGCGCCAGAACATCCCCGGCTGGTCGTTCGACCCGCTGACCGGCCGGCTGTTCGGCATAACGGGCCGGGGCTCGCAGCTATTTGTTGCCGATACGGAAACCGGCATCGCTACCCGGATCGGCACGCCTTGCGATTCGCCGCAGATCGGCGCACCCGGTGGTTTCTGCCGTCGCGGCAATGCCATTGCCTTCGACGATGTCGGAATTTACGATCCTGTGGGCACACTTTATTGGGCAAACAATTTCGAAATCGCCGAGCTCGATCCCGCCAATGGATCGATCGTCGGGGTTCCCCTGGGGCTCGACTTTACGGTTTTCGGTCCGCCGGCGAATCCCGACGCGCCCTTCCGGGTCGTGGCGATGGACTATCATCCCGTCACGGGCAAGCTGTACGCGGCGGTACAGCAGGGTCAGGCTGATGACCCCCCACCGGCCAAGAGCACGCTGGCGATCCTCGATCCGCATTCGGGTACATTTACGATCGTCGGCGAAGTCGACAGCACCGGTGTCAAGCTCGACGGTATTGCATTTACGTCGCCGGACTATGTGCCGCCGCCGGAGTGTGGCATCAAGCTGAACAAGAGACGATACAGGAATGGCGACGAAGTCATCGCCGAGGTATTGCGGCTGGCCAACCCGGGCGACGAGCGGATCAGAACTGAAATCAAGATCTGGTTTCACAAACCCGATCAGCCGCCGAAATCGGTTCTCCGGCTGGGAGGTTTCGGCGGTCTCAGGTTGCCGCCGGGCATGGACATCGACTTCGGACCGATTCGGCTCATTCGGGAAATTACCCCCGACACCCCGCGCGGTACCTACGAGTTCAGTTGCCGGCTGCTGGATCCGGTCACCGGCGGACTGCTCTGGGAAGACCGCAACTTCTTCGAGGTCGAGGATCCACCGCCTCCGCCGCCGCCCGGACCGATCACGATTACCGAAGCCCAGTGGACGATCGAGCTTGTTTCGAACGATCCGGTAATCTACACCGTTTTCACGATCGCGAGATTTAGCCCGGTGACGGTACCCGAGGTCGAAGACGTCGGTGGCAGGCTCGTCTGGGATGAGGAAGAAGTCGTGCTGTGCGACGATCTTCCCGGTGACAGCTTTATCACCATCCGGAGTGCCGGTCCAGACTTCGTCGAGATCGGCGATGGGTACGAGAGCAACACCCAGGGCGAGGGCTGCCCGATCAATGCCCAGATGGAAGATGCCTTCGACCGTCTGGGCGTGCCGAACGAAGCCTGCATTTCGGCAACGATCGGCGGCGTCGTTCACGAGTACTGTGCGCCGTTGAACGAGATCTAGGATTTGCGAGTTGAATAGCAGCGAGCACGCACCAGGTTCGACGAAAATCGAATCTCGGGTCGGGTCGCATTTCATCGGGTCGATCGGTGAAATGTCGGCCCGACCTGTCGGCGATCGATCGACAATGAGCCTGCGAATCAAACGCCATTCGTTACGCGCTTGCCTGGTTGCATTGATCATGCTTGCGGGATGCGAACTCGAGTCCGGCGGCGCGCCAGACTCGGTGCGTGACGCGACCCGGTCGGAGATCGCCTTGGCATCGGGACCCGATGTCGGTCCGCGCGGGGACGAGATTGCGGCCGGACCGATGGCACCAGTTATCAAGGTTGAAGACGGCAAGCTCACGGTCGCGCTCGAAGACGTTCCCCTGCAGCGACTGGCAGCGGAAGTGTCGCAACTCAGTGGTGTCAGCGTTCGGTTACTAGGTCCGTTCCCGAATGCCCGTGTGAGCGCGAACTTTACTGGTTACCCGCTGGAAACCGGACTCAGACGCCTTTTCAAGGATTCGAGTACCGTATTCGTTTTTGCCGGTACCGAAGAATCCCCGCACCACGCGGGGCAATTGATCGGGGTGCTGGTGCTGCCGCAAGCTAAAAGTGCCGCGGCTTCAGCCGGGATCAAGACGTTCGACGAAATGGTTACCGTCATCTCCGAACAGCTGCAAGCCTTTGCGCCGCAACCGGATGCGGTCTCCGATTCGGATTATGCCGAGGTCGATCCCGCTATGGAACGATCATTCTTCGAACTCGGAGAATACCTGACCAGCAACTTTTTGGACGTAACGGAAGAATCGAACTTCGGCACCGGAAACTAGAAAATCCGGCGCAGATACAAAGGGATCGGGAAATCTGGCACCCCGCGGCTCGACCGATCCGCGGGGTGGCAATAGCGAGCTTGGCAGTCAGGCGGGGGTTACTGTTCCAGTACCGACTCGTCTTCGAGTTCGAAGTCGAAGGCTGCGGAGATGAGGGCCCTGGTGTACGGGTCGGACGGGGATTCGAAGACGTGGTCGGCTTCGCCCTGTTCGATGACGACGCCGTTGCGCAGGACGATGAGCTGGTCGGACAGCGCGCGCACGATTTTCAGGTCGTGGCTGATGAAGAGATAGGCGAGGTCGTGCTCTTCCTGCAGCTTCAAGAGCAGGTCGACGATCTGCACTTGCACCGAGCGGTCGAGCGCCGAGGTCGGTTCGTCGAGCAGCACCAGCTTCGGCTTCATGATCATCGCGCGTGCGATCGCGATGCGCTGGCGCTGGCCGCCGGAGAATTCGTGCGGGTAGCGGAAGCGGCTCGCCGGGTCGATGCCGACCTCATCCAGCGCAGCGACGACCATCTCGTCGCGCGACGCCTCGTCGCCGATGTCGTGCGCGATGAGCCCTTCCTCGACGATCTGGTGGATCGACAGCCGCGGGCTCAAGCTACCGTACGGATCCTGGAATACGACCTGCATCTGCCGGCGGATCGGTTTTAAGTCCTCGCCGTACAAATCCTGGATCTCGAGCCCGCCGAAGTCGATCCGCCCCTGCGCCTTCTCGAGCCGCAGCAAGCCCAGCGCGAGCGTGGTCTTGCCCGAGCCGCTCTCGCCGACCACGCCGACGGTCTCGCCGGCGCGCAAGCTGAAGCTGATGTCGTCGGCCGCCTTGATGTGATCGACCGTGCGCCGCAGGATGCCCCTCTTGATCGGGAACCAGACGCGGATGTGCTCGGCCTCGAGCACGGTCGGGCTGCCGCTGTAATCGATCTGCGGTTTCTCCGCCGGCTCGGCGGAAAGTAAATCTTTCGTGTAAGCCTCGCGCGGCCGCTCGTAGACCTCGCGCGTCGGCCCGTGCTCGACGATGCGCCCGTCCTGCATCACGTAGACGCGGTCGCTGACCTTCTCGACGATGCCGAGGTCGTGCGTGATCAGCAGCACCGCCATGCCCATCTCGTTTTGCAATTCCTCGAGCAGCCGCAGGATCTGCGCCTGCGTGGTCACGTCGACCGCGGTGGTCGGCTCGTCGGCGATCAGGAGATCCGGCTCGTTGGCGAGCGCCATCGCGATCATGACGCGCTGGCGCTGCCCGCCCGAGAGCTGATGCGGCCAGCTGTCGAGGCGCTTCTCGGGGTCGCGGATGCGCACCAGGTCGAGCAGTTCCAGCGTGCGCGCCCGCGCCTCGGTCTCGCTCATGCCCTTGTGCAGGATCAGCGTCTCGCGGATTTGCTTGTGCACCGTGTGCAGCGGGTTCAGCGACGTCATCGGCTCCTGGAAGATCATGCCGACCTGGTCGCCGCGGATGCGCATCAGGTCGGCCGGCTTCGCGCCAATCATTTCCTCGCCGTTGAAGCGGATGCTGCCGTTCGGGTGGCGCGCGCGCGGATAGGGCAGGAGTTGCATCACCGACAGCGCGGTCACCGACTTGCCGGAGCCGCTCTCGCCGACCAGCGCCACGGTCTCGCCCTTGGCGATATCGAGCGACACGTGATCGACCGCGACCACCTCGCCCGACGGCGTATCGAAGTGCACCGACAAATCCTCGATATGCAGCAACCGCTCGCTCATGCGAGGACCCCCGCAATTAAGGTGACAGTTACCCTTTTTCTGCACTGCAAAATAAGGTAACTGTCACCAAACTCTTCGCGCGCAACTAAGGTGACAGTTACTCTATTAGTGCGCCGGAAAATAAGGTAACTGTCACCACAATTGTTGCGGTGGGAGTTGGGGTAACTGTCACCGTAATTCATGCGATGGATTTCCGGGGGTCGAAGGCGTCGCGGACGGCTTCGCCGATGAAGATCAGCAGGCTCAGCATCGCGCCGATGACGAAGAAGCCGGTGAGCCCCAGCCACGGCGCCTGCAGGTTGGCCTTGCCCTGCGCCAGCAGCTCGCCCAATGACGCCGAGCCCGGCGGCAGGCCGATGCCGAGGAAATCGAGCGAGGTCAGCACCGTGACCGAGCCGGCCAGCGTGAACGGCATGAAGGTCAGCGTCGCGACCATCGCGTTCGGCAGCACGTGCTTGAACATGATCACGCGGTCGGACACGCCGAGCGCGCGCGCCGCGCGCACGTATTCGAAGTTGCGCGCGCGCAGGAACTCGGCGCGCACGACGCCGACGAAGCCCATCCACGAGAACAGCAGCAGCACGCCGAGCAGCCACCAGAAGTTGGGCTCGACGATGCTCGCGAGGATGATGAGAATATAGAGGATCGGCAATCCCGCCCAGACCTCGATGAAGCGCTGGAAGATCAGATCGAGCCAGCCGCCGAAGTAACCCTGCGCGGCGCCGGCGGCGACGCCGATGATCGCGCTGATGATGGTCAGCGTGAATCCGAACAGCACCGAGATGCGAAAGCCGTAGATCATCCGCGCGACCACGTCGCGCGCCTGGTCGTCGGTGCCGAGCCAGTGGGTGCCGTCGGGCGGCGACGGCGCCGGCTCCGGCAGGTCCCACGACACGGTGCGGTGGTCGAAGCGCACCAGCGGCCAGACCATCCAGCCCTGCGAATCGATCAGATCGGCAACATAAGGATCGCGATAATCCGCCTCGGTCGGAAACTCGCCACCGAAGGTCGTCTCCGGGTAGGTCGCGAAGATCGGCGCGTAAAAGCCGCCGTCGTAGTAGACCAGGATCGGCTTGTCGTTGGCGACGAACTCGGCAAAGAGCGTCACCACGAACAGCACCGCGAAGATCCACAGCGACCACCAGCCGCGCCGGTTGGCGCGGAAGTTCTGCAAACGGCGATACGTCAGCGGCGTGATCGGCTGGCCGAGAAATCGGTGTTCGACGCGCACGCCTTCCATCAGCGCCCCCTCGCCTCCGCAATCAAGGAACCACTAAAGAAATCGTCATTGCGAGGAGCGAAGCGACGAAGCAATCTCCAGGTACGTGATTTATCACGGGGAGATTGCTTCGCTTCGCTCGCAATGA
>JBPEYE010000378.1:0-2745 GCA_052030825.1 Gammaproteobacteria bacterium
GCGACCGCCGACGTGTTTGTCGAGAACATGCGCCCGGGTGTGCGCGACCGTCTCGGCTGCGGCGACGCCGAGCTCGAGGCGATCAATCCGAAGCTGGTGCGCGCATCGATCAGCGGCTTCGGCCAGCACGGCAGTCTTTCGGATTTGCCGGCCTACGATATCGTCGTGCAGGCAATGAGCGGCATGATGAGCATCAACGGGCCGCTCGGCGGGCCGCCGACGCGGGTCGGGTTTTCGATCGGCGACATTTCGGCGGCGCTGTTCGCGACGATCGGTATTGTCGAACGCCTGTACCGCCGCGACGCGCGCGGCGAGGCACCCGGCGCGACCCTCGACGTGTCGATGCTCGCGTGCCAGTGGGCCTGCCTCGAAAACGCGTTCGCGCGCTATCTCAATGCCGGCATCGTCGCCGCGCCGCTCGGTTCGCGGCACCCGTCGATGACCCCGTTCGAAACCTACCGGGCCAGCGACCGGGAATTCGTCGTGGCCCTCGGCAGTTACCGCGACTGGCCGCGCTTTTGTCGGGCCATCGACAGGCCCGACTGGATCGACGATGCGCGCTTTGCCGACGACGCGACGCGGATCGAGCATCGCGACGCGCTCGACCGCCTGCTCGGCGAAGTTTTCGCCGCGCGCGCGGCGTCCGACTGGATCGCGCGCCTGCAGGCGCACGCGATACCCTGCGCGCTGATCGAGAACGTCGGTTCGATCGCCGACAGCGATATCGCCGGCGAGTACGCGGCGTTCTCGGCGGTCACCGACGACCTCGGACGCGCGCGCCGCTTCGTCCGCAGCCCGCTGGCGGCGGCGGATTGTGGCGAGCGGGCGGCGCCGGCGCTCGGTCAGCACACGCGCGAGATCCTGCGCGAACTCGGTTTCGCCGACGCCGAGATCGAGGACCTCGTAGCGCTTCGCAACTAACCCGGCGCGGCGCCGCGGCGCTCCGGGCCGTACCTTTCTTTCGATCGGGGTTGGCGGATTCGCCGTCATGTCCGCGATGCGCCATGGTCTTGTTTTTTTTCGACCCCGCGGCGTCAATTCGCTTTGCCGCCCGGGGTCGGCTTGTTATGCTACGCGGCTCGAAATTTCGTCGCTGCCATGAGCAAATACTCGATCTTTTCGCTGGCCCGCAATGCGCTCAGTTACCATCAGAACTGGGCCGCGGCCTGGCGCAGCCCGGAGCCGAAAGCCGAGTACGACGTGCTGATCGTCGGCGGCGGCGGTCACGGGCTCGCGACCGCGTATTACCTCGCCAAGGAGCACGGCGTCACCAACGTTGCGGTGCTCGAAAAGGGCTGGATCGGCGGCGGCAACACCGGCCGCAACACGACCATCGTGCGTTCGAATTACCTGTGGGACGAAGCCGCGCATCTCTACGAAAAGTCGATGCAGCTGTGGGAGGGCCTGTCGCAGGATCTCAACTACAACGTCATGTTCAGCCAGCGCGGGGTCTATAACCTCGGCCACAACCTGCAGGATATGCGCGATATCCAGCGTCGCGTGAACGCGAATCGGCTCAACGGCATCGACGGTTATGTCGTGACCCCGGCCGAGATCAAGCGCGCAATCCCCGAGATCAACATCGACCAGGGTTGCCGCTATCCGATCCTCGGCGCGTCGTTCCAGCCGCGCGGCGGCGTCGCGCGGCACGATGCGGTCGCCTGGGGTTTTGCCCGCGGCGCCGATCGTTACGGCGTCGATATCATCCAAAACTGCGAGGTGACCGCGATCCGCCAGCAAAACGGTGCGGTCACCGGCGTCGAGACCACGCGCGGCAGCATCAAGGCGAAGAAGATCGGCGTCGTCGTCGCCGGGCATTGCTCGGTGCTCGCCGAAATGGCGGGTTTCCGGATGCCGATCGAAAGCCACCCGCTGCAGGCGCTCGTCTCCGAGCCGATCAAGCCGATCATCCATACCGTCATCATGTCGAACGCGGTGCACGGCTACATCAGCCAGTCGGACAAGGGCGATCTCGTCATCGGCGCCGGCATCGATAGCTATAACGGCTACGGCCAGCGCGGCAGCTTTCCGACCATCGAGCACACGGTCGCGGCGATCTGCGAACTGTTCCCGGTGCTTCGCCGCGTGCGCATGAACCGGCAGTGGGGCGGCATCGTCGATACCGCGCCGGACGCCTGCCCGATCATCGGCAACACGCCGGTCAAGGGGCTCTACTTCAATTGCGGCTGGGGCACCGGCGGCTTCAAGGCGACGCCCGGCTCGGGATGGGTTTTCGCGCACAACGTTGCCACCGGCGAGCCGCACGAACTCAACCGCCCGTTCGGGCTCGACCGCTTCGTCACCGGTTACCTGATCGACGAGCACGGCGCCGCCGGCGTCGCGCACTAGGAGCGCGCGAAATGTTGCTGATCGAATGTCCCTGGTGCGGCTTGCGCGACGAGTCTGAATTCGCGTATGCCGGCGAGGCGCACATCGCGCGTCCGCTTGAAACCGAAAAACTTTCCGACGCGGAGTGGGCCGACTATCTCTTCATGCGCAGCAATCCGAAGGGTGCGCACCGCGAGCAGTGGCTGCACGCGGCGGGTTGCCGGCGTTATTTCAACGCCGAGCGCGATACGGTCAGCTACCGGATCCGCGCAACCTACAAGATCGGCGAACCGCCGCCGGGGACAGACGGCGCATGAAGCAGCCGTTTCGCATCGCCGAGGGCGGCCGCATCGACCGCGCGCGCGAGATCAAGTTCATTTTCGACGAGGAAGTCTATACCGGCTATGCCGGCGATAC
>JBPEYE010000379.1:0-3216 GCA_052030825.1 Gammaproteobacteria bacterium
GCACCGCGGCGGCAAACCCGCCGACGGCGCTGCCGACGCCAGTCAGCATCGCGCCGAGGGTCCCGTAGGCGTCGCCCCCCGGCAGCGCCTGCACGATCGCCGCGGCGTGACCGATAGCCATCAGACCGGCAAACACGGCGCCGAGATAAGCGAGCCAGTATTGCCCGATTACCCGCGTCATCGGCGCGGCGCCGCCGGCGCGGCCGGCCGTGGAAAAACGCGCCCCGACGCGCCGCAGCGCCAACGCCGCGAGCAGCGTGCCGACGAGCACGGCGCCTGCCAGTAGCGCCAGCGCGACGGCCAACGGCGCGCGGCGCAGCAACAGGCCGAGCAGCATCGCGAAAACAATCGAGCCGATGGCGTAGGCGGCGGTAACCGCACCCATCGCCAGCCCGCGGCGGCGTGGCATTTCCGCGCCCGCCAGCTGCAGGCAGAATCCGTAGCCGACACCATTGCTGAATCCGAACATCAGGCTGTAACCGAGCGCCAGCTGCCACCAGGCGTCGGAACGTGCGGCAAGCAGCAGCCCCGCGGCGGCGGCGAGGCCCGCGAGCGCGATCAGCGTGGCGGCGGGCAACGCGGCATAGAATCGGTGACCGAGCAGCACCGCGGCCGTGATCGCGACCAGCGCCAGCGAGTAAATCAGGCTGACGTCGGTGCGCGGCAGTGCCAGCGCGGCTTCGAGTGGCAAAATCAGCACCGAGAATGCGTGCACCGAGCCGAAGACGAAGGTCACCGCCATCGATGCAAGCAGGATGACGATCGGCTTATTCAATGACGGGCGGAGCCGGCGGCTTGCGCGGTTGCATACGTTGCCGGCGACTGAAGATGAACAGGCCGCTGCCGGCGATGATCGCAGCGCCGAGCCAGGTCGACGGCGCCGGCACCTCGCCCCAGAAGACGTAGCCGACGATCGCGGCGAAAACCATCGCGAGGTATTCGAACGGCGCGAGCAGGCTGGCCTCGGCGTAGCGGAACGAAATCGTCAATAGCCATTGCTGCGCGCCGCAGCCGAGCGCGAACGCGGCGAACAGCAACCCGTCGTCACCGCGCGGTGTTACCCAGCCGGTCAGCATTACCCAGGCGAAGCACACCAGCACGCCGAAACTGTTGTAATAGAGGCCGATCGTGACCGCGCGCTCGCTGCCCGAGAGGCGGCGCAGCCAGATCGCGACCAGCGCGCCGGTCAACGCCGAGGCCGCCGCGGCGGCCACGCCGATATCCCAATCCGCACCGCCGGGTCGCGCGATCAGCAACACGCCGGCGAAGCCGGCGAGGACCGCGAGCCAGCGCCGCGCACCGATGATTTCGCCGAGCAGAAAGATCGACAACACGGTAATGAATATCGGCGCGGCGTACGCCAGCGCGGTTGCGTCGGCGATCGGGATGCGCGTGATCGCGAAATAGAACAGGCCGAGACTGAGTACGCCGCTGGCGCTGCGAATCGCGTGATCCAGCGGCCGGCGCGTCACCAGACCGACCCTGCCGACCGACGCAAACAGGATCAGCCAGAACAGCCCGGCGGCAAACAGGTAACGCCACAGCAAGACTTCGGCCAACGGATAGTCGCGGGCGACGAAGGCGCGCACCGCGGCGCCGATCAGCGCCATCAGCGCGAGGTTGCCGACGAAAGCCAGGATGCCGAGCGCCGGCCGGTCGCGCGCGCCGGCAGCGAGGTGGAAGCGGGTGGTTTCGGCATTCACGCCGCGGCAGCATACCCGCGCGCGCTGCCGGCGCCAAGCCTCGCGGACGCCGGCAGTCAGCTCGCCGGCGCGTTCGCGGCGAAGCCGAAGTCGTTCTTGCCGGAATCCTTGACCCGGTACATCGCGCGGTCGGCGTTGCGCATCAACTCCTCGGCAGTCGAACCGTCGTCGGGGTAGATGGCGATGCCGATGCTGGCGCTGACCGCAACGGTCTCGTCGTCGATCCGGATCGGCCTGGCGATGCGCCGGTTCAGTTCGGCCGAAATCCGCTCGGCGATCTCGAGTTCGGGCAGGCTGGTCAGGATGATGATGAACTCGTCGCCACCGATGCGCGCGACCGTGTCGGTCTCGCGAATTTCGGCGCGAATGCGATCGGCGGTCGCCTTCAGGACCTGGTCGCCAAACTCGTGGCCGTGGGTATCGTTGATCAGCTTGAAACCGTCGAGATCGAGAAACATGACCGCGGTCAGCTGGCGCGAGCGGCGCGCCTCGGCGAGCGAATGCTGCAGGCGGTCCTTGCACAGGCGCAAGCTCGGCAAGCCGGTCAGCGCGTCGTGGTTGGCGAGAAAGTCGAGTTCGGCGGCAATTTTCTCGCGCTCGCGAATCTCGGCCTCGAGCCGCTCGACGGTTTCGGCAAGTTTGCGCGTGCGGCTCCTGACCATGCTCTCGAGCGAGTCGCGCGCTTCACGCAGGCTTTGCTCGATTTGCTTGTGCTCGGTGATGTCCTGCAACACGCCGATCGTCTGGACGGTTTTGCCCTCGTCGTTTTGCTGCGTCATGGTTTGCTCGCGAATCCAGCGCAATTGCCCGTCGCCGCGAATGATGCGGTACTCGAGGCTGTAGCCGCCGCCTTCGTCGCAGGCTCGGTGATAGGCATCGAGTACCTTTTCGCGGTCGTCGGGATGCACGTCCTCGACGTCGTCGTTGCTGGAACTGACGGTGCGCATGTAGTCTTCGGCGTCGACGTCGAGTATCCGGGCGAAGCCGGGGCTGATATAGGTGTAGGTCTTGTTCACCTCGTCGCAGATGTAGTGACCGATGTCGGTCACGGCCTCGGCCTGGTTGGCGAGCGCTTCCCGCGCTTCGAGCTCCTGCTCGTAGGTCTTGCGCTCGCTGATGTCCTGCAAAAGGCCGAAGGCGCTGCGCGGATTGCCCGCATCGTCGAACTCGACGATCGCGGTTTCATAGACGTGGCGGAGCTCGCCCTCAGGCCCCAGTAACCGGTACTCGATCTCGTGGGTATCGGCCTGTTGCGGCGAGGTGAAGAAAGCGGCGAAGATGTCGCGGTCATCGGGATGCACGAGCGCAACCAGCTTGTCCCACGAATTCTGCGCCTCCAGCACCTGCTCGACGCTTTGGTCGAACAGCCGCGCGTAGCCGTCGGAACAGGCGACGATCCGGTCGCGGCCGAAATCCCACTCACGGTGACCGATCTTCGCGAGTTGTTCGGTGGCGTCGAGCAGGGCCTCGCGCTGGCGCAGGCGATCGAGCTCGGCGAGCACGTTGCTGCGTC
>JBPEYE010000038.1:0-4056 GCA_052030825.1 Gammaproteobacteria bacterium
GGCATTACCGCGGCTATGACGTTTACGAGACGCCGCCCAACGGCCAGGGCGTCACGCCGCTGATGGCGCTGCATATTCTGCAGCAAACCGACGTCGCCGCGTTGCCGCATCTGGGCGCCGATCACGTGCATTTGCTGAGCGAAGCCTTCACCCTGGCAATGGCCGAACGCGATCGCTACGTCGCCGACCCGGCATTCAACGAGCTGCCGGTCGAGCAGTTGCTGTCCGAAGACTTCGCGCGCGCGCAGTTCGCCCGCATCGACATGCAGCAAGCCCTGCGCCAGCCGGTCGAGTCGGCGCTGCCGACGCACAGCGACACCGTTTACATCAGCGTCGTCGATCGCGACCGCAACGTCTGCTCGTTCATCAACAGCACGTTCTACTCGTTCGGTTCGGGGCTGGTCGCTGGGGCGACCGGCATCAGCCTGCAAAACCGCGGCGCCGGCTTCGTACTCGAACCGGGGCATTTCAACCGGCTCGAGGGCGGCAAGCGTCCGCTCAACACGATCATTCCGGCGATCGCTTACCGCGACGGCAAGCCGGTGCTGTCTTTTGGCGTCATGGGCGGCCAATACCAGGCGATGGGCCAGACCTACGTGTTGTCGAACTGGGTCGATTACGGCATGGATATTCAGCAGGCACTCGACGCCGCGCGTTTCTTCCTCTACGGCGGCATGCTCGACGTCGAGGACGGCGTGCCGCAGGCGACGCGCGACGGCCTCGCCGCCAAGGGTCACCAGGTGACGACGCTCGACGGCCCGTGGGGCGGCGGGCAAGGCATCGTCGTCGACTGGGATCAGGGCGTGCTTCACGGCGGTTCGGATCCGCGCAAGGACGGTTGCGCTCTGGGGTATTGACCGGAGGGCTTGCCTGGGGACAGGCTCTGGTATATTGTATACCAAAATTAGAAAAGTGGAGGAGACAAGCGCGTGAAAGCCATTACGCTGCGTGATTTCGGCGGCCCCGAAATGATGCAATTCGCCGACGTCGCAACCCCGACGCCGGGCGACGGCCAGATCCTGATCGAGACCCACGCGACCTCGGTCAACCGGCCGGACGTGATTCAGCGCACGGGCAACTATCCCCCGCCCCCGGGCGACTCCGAAATTCTCGGCCTCGAAGTTGCCGGCACGGTCACCGCGCGCGGTGACGGTGCATCGCGCTTTCAGGTCGGCGATCGCGTCGTGGCGCTGGTCGGCGGCGGCGGTTACGCCGAGTACACCGTCGCCAACGAGGCGCACACGATGGCGATTCCCGACGGCGTCAGCTTCGAGCAGGCTGCGTGCATCTGCGAGACCTACATCACCGCGTGGCTCAACCTGTTCCGCCTCGGCGGCGCGCAGGGCCAAACCGCGGTGCTGATTCACGGCGGCGGCGGCGGCGTCGCCACCGCGGCAATCCAGCTGTGCAAGGCGCTGACCCCGGAGACCACGGTTTTCGTTACCGCGTCCTCCGCCAAGCTCGACCGCGTGCGCGCGCAGGGCGCCGACCACGTCATCGACTACCGCGAACAGGATTTCGCCGAGGTCATTCGCGACCTCACCGACAAGCGCGGCGTCGACGTGATCCTCGACCACATCGGTGCCGACTACCTCGAGCGCAACATGAAATCGCTGGCGCTCGCCGGCACGCTGATGCTGATCGGCGTCATGGGCGGGATCAAGGCCGAACTGAATCTGGCGACGATGATGGTCAAGCGCCAGCGCATCATCGGCTCGGTACTGCGCTCGCGGCCGAAGCCCGAGAAGGCCGACATCATTGCCGAGTTCGAACAAACCGTGATGCCGCTGTTCGCCAACGGCACGATCGCGCCGGAGATCGGCGCCCGGTTTCCTTTGAAGGACGCCGCCGAAGCGCATACACTGATGGAGCGCGGGGGGCACTTCGGCAAAATCATCCTCGAGGTGCGGGACTAGGCGGACATGTACATACACGAATACCAGGCCAAGCAGATACTCAAGGAACACGGCATCCCGGTGCCGCCGGGATGGGTCGCCGCATCGGTCGACGAGGCGGTCGAGGTCGCCAACAGCCTCGACGCGACCCGCTGGGCGATCAAGGCCCAGGTTTATTCGGGCGGTCGCGGCGCCGGTCACTTTCGCGGCCAGGACCCGTCGCAGGGCGGCGTGCGCATCGTCGTCAGTTTCGACGAGGTCAAGCGCGCCGCCGGCGAAATGCTCGGCCAGGTGCTGATCACCGACCAGACCGGCAGCGCCGGGCGCAAGGTCGAACGCATTTACATCGAAAGCGGTTGTGACGTCCAGCGCGAGTTCTACCTGGCGATGCTGGTCGACCGCAGCAGCGCCCGCTTGCTGCTGGTGTTTTCGGCCAAAGGCGGTCAGGATATCGAGAAAACCGCGGCCGAGGATCCGGGCGCCATCCTGCGAATTCCGATCGACCTGCTGACGGGTCCGGACCGCGAGGCGATCGCCGCGCAAATCCGGGGCCTCGATATCCCCGAGCCGCAATTCGGCCAGATCCTCGACATCGTCGACTCGATGTACCGGCTGTTTACGTCGCTCGACTGCTCGCTGATCGAAATCAATCCGCTCGCGATCACCCGCCAGGGCGAGGTGCTCGCGCTCGACGCGGTCATGACCTTCGACGATAACGCGCTGTTCCGGCGTCCCGATATTCGCAGCCTGCGCGACGAAAGCCAGACGCCCGAGGGCCAGCTGCGCGCGAGCATTCACGGCATCAACTACGTCAAGCTAGACGGCGACATCGGCTACATGGCCAATGGCGCCGGCCTGGCGCTCGCGACCCTCGACGCGATCAAGTATGCCGGCGGCAACCCGGCCAATTTCCTCGACCTGCCGCCGGTGGTCGAGCAGGCCGTGGTGCGTGATGCGTTCAAGCTGCTGACCTCGGACCCCGACGTCAAGTCGATCCTGATCAACATCTTCGGCGGCGGCATCATGCGCTGCGACACGGTCGCCGACGCGATCCTGACCGCGCTGGTCGAGGAACCGCTGCGCGTGCCGCTGGTCGTGCGCCTGACCGGCGTCAATGCCGAGGTCGGTCTGCGCCGGCTCAAGGATTCAAGTCACGATATCCGCTTTGCCGACAGCCTGACCGATGTCGCGAACCTCGCGGTCGAGGCCGCGCACGACCGCAAGCTCGACCATCGCAAATCCTGGTGGTCGCGCTCGAAATCGCTGTTCGGCGGCGACAGGGGTTGAATCATGGCGATACTGGTCGACAAGAATACGCGCGTCATCTGCCAGGGCATCACCGGACGCCAGGGGACTTTTTACGTCGAGCAGGCGATCGCGGCCGGGACCAACATGGTTGGCGGCGTGCGCCCGGGCAAGGGCGGGCAACAACACCTCGGCCTGCCGATTTTTGACAGCGTGCAGGCCGCGCGCGACGAGACCGGCGCCAACGCGAGCGTCGTGTTCGTGCCGCCGGCCAACGCCGCGGCCGCAATCGAGGAAGCCATCGATGCCGGCATCGAACTCGTCGTTTGCGTGACCGAACGCATCCCGGTGCTCGACACGCTGCGGGTCAAGGCGCGGCTCGAGCATTCCGGCACCCGGCTGATCGGGCCGAATTGCCCGGGCATCGTCACTCCCGGCGAATGCAAGATCGGTATCATGCCGACGCGGATCTTCCACCGCGGCAAGGTCGGCATCGTGTCGCGTGCCGGCACGTTGACCTACGAGGCGGTCGAGCAGACGACCCGGGTCGGCCTCGGCCAGACGACCTGCGTCGGCATCGGTGCCGACCCGGTCCAGGGAACGACTTTTATCGATTGTCTCGAGCTGTTCGTCGCCGACGACGAAACCCGCGGCATCGTGCTGGTCGGCGAAATCGGTGGCAGCAGCGAGGAAGAAGCCGCGGCCTGGTTGCGCGACAACCCGACGTCGAAGCCGGTCGTTGCCTATATCGCCGGCCAGTACGCGCCCGAAGGGCGGCGCATGGGCCATGCCGGCGCGATCATCCAGGGCGGCAAGGGCGACGCCGAATCGAAGATCAAGGCGCTGCAGGACGCCGGCGCGCAGATTGCGCGCTCGCCGATGGACATCGGCTCCACCATCGCCGCCGCGCTGCGCT
>JBPEYE010000380.1:0-9001 GCA_052030825.1 Gammaproteobacteria bacterium
CGAACACCGCGGCGACGAGCACCGCCTGCTTGATCGTCAGCACGCGCGACCCGACCGAGGTGCCCATCGCGTTGGCGACGTCGTTGGCGCCGATGCCCCAGGCCATGAACAGGCCGAGCGCGCCGGCAAGAATGATGTAGATCGTGAAGCTGTCCATCGAAACGATCCGGGTTTACTTGGCGAGCAGCAGCTCGACCCGGCTGCCGATGCGCTGGGCGATATCGGCGACGCTGCCGATGCCCTCGATGACCTTGTAGTAAAACATTACGTCGACCGGCGGTAAGTCTTTTTCGGCTTTCATCAGCGCCGCGCGGATTTTGATCTGCATCTTGTCGGTGTCTTTTTCGATCTCGTCGAGCTCGTTGATGATCGACGCGACGAGCTTGACCTCGCGACCGGCGAAGCCGGTTTCAACCAGTTCGTCGAGTTCGTTGATGACTTTTTTCGCCTGCGCGCAAGCATCCTCGCAACGCTTGACGTATTCCGGCAAGCGCTCCGCCAGCACCGCCGGAAATTCCATTTTGCGCCCGGTAATCAGGCCGCTGACGTCCTTGGCCTGGTTGGCCGCCTTGTCCTGCACCAGCAGCAGTTCGAGCAGATCGCGCCGCGCGACCGGCATGAACAGGCTCTTCGGCATGTGCAGGCGCAGCTTTTTCTTGAGCGTGTCGGCCTTGTTCTCGAGCTTGCCGATTTCCTTGTAGACCGCCTTGACCTGTGCCTGGTCGCCTTTCAGCGCGGCCTTGAAAAACGGCGTGAGCTGATGCACGCACTGGTCGACGATCTCCATGTGCTCCTGCATCGCGGTGAACGGTGAACGACTGAAGATCTTGGTGAAATAGGAACTGGCCATGCGCGCGCCTCGGCTTCCGGATAGCGCGCATTGTGCCGTTTTCCGGCGTAAATACAATTGCCGGACGTCAACAACGGCAGTTATCGGGACCCGGGCGGCCCCCGCGATCGGCGTCGATCGTCAGGACCGGCGAGTCAAAGTTCGAGCTGGTTGCTCGCCTCGATATGTCGCACGTCCTTGCCGAGGACGAGGAAGATCACGTATTCGCAGATATTCTTGGCATGATCGCCGATGCGCTCGAGCGCACGCGCGCTCCAGGAGACGCGCAGCGCGCTCCTGATCGTGCGTGGATCCTCCATCATGTGCGTGATCAGCTCGCGCATCAGGCTGTCGAACTCGGCGTTGATCTTGCGATCCCATTCGATCGTGCGCTTCGCATCGTCGACGTCCATGCGCGCGAACGCGTCGAGTGCGAGATTCAATATCTTGCTGACCAGCTCGCCAAGATGTTCGAGTTTGACGAAGGTCGCCGACGATACGCCCTGGTTGTCGAGCTCGAGCTGCATCTTGCCGAGCTTCTCGGCCTGGTCGCCAATCCGCTCGAGATCGGTGATGGTCTTGATTACCGCCACGATCAGGCGCAGATCGCTGGCCGCAGGCTGGCGGCGGGCAAGGATTTGCACGCACTGGTCGTCAATCTCGACTTCCATGCGGTTGACCTTGTGGTCGGTCTCGACGACGCGGTGGGCGAGCTCGGAATTCGATTCGACCAGACAGCGGATGCCGTCGTTGACCTGGGTCTCGACCAGGCCGCCCATCGTCAACACCTTGTTGCGGACGTCCTCGAGTTCCTGATCGAAGCGCTTCGAAATATGACCGGTCAGTTGGGGTTCGTGGGTATTCATCGCTTCAGCCAAATTTCCCGGTAATGTAGTTTTCAGTCATCTCGTGCCGCGGGTTGGTGAAGATCCGCGCAGTCGGGCCGACCTCGATCAGCTTGCCAAGATGAAAATAGGCCGTTCGCTGCGACACGCGCGCGGCCTGCTGCATGGAGTGCGTGACGATTGCGATCGTGTAGTTCGCGCGCAGTTCGTCGATCAGTTCCTCGATGACCGCGGTCGCGATCGGATCCAGCGCCGAAGCCGGCTCGTCCATCAGGATCACCTCGGGGCTGACCGCGATCGTACGTGCGATGCACAGGCGCTGCTGCTGCCCTCCGGAAAGTCCGGTGCCGGGTTCTTGCAGGCGATCCTTGACCTCGTCGAACAATCCGGCACGCTCGAGACTGGTCTGCACGATTTCATCGAGCTCGGCGTTATTACGGGCGAGACCATGAATTCTTGGACCGTAGGCAACATTGTCATAGATCGACTTCGGAAAAGGGTTTGGCTTCTGAAACACCATGCCGACGCGTGCGCGCAAAAGCACCGGATCCATCTTCTTGCTGTAGATATCTTCGCCGTCGAGCGTGAGTTCGCCGCTTACGCGACAGTTCGGAATCGTGTCGTTCATCCGGTTGAGCGCACGCAAAAATGTCGATTTGCCACAGCCCGAAGGGCCGATCAGCGCGATGACCTCGTTACGGCCGATGTCGAGCGAAGCGTCGAAAATCGCCTGTTTTTCGGCGTAGAAGACGTCGACGTTGCGCGTCGCAAACTTCGGGTCGTCAACGAAGGGTTCGCCGATCGTGCCGGCGAAGTCTTGCAGCGCCGCCGCGCGCGAGGAACGTCCGGCTTCGAATTGGGTTGCCATGGATCGATCGAGTTCTTTGGGAACGGGGATATTCACGTCATTAGACCCTGTCAGTCGTAACATTACCAGCGGCGCTCGAAGCGTTTGCGCAGATATATCGCGATCGCGTTCATCACGGTCAGAAAGCCGAGCAGCACCAGGATCGCGGCCGCGGTCAGCGCGGTAAAGGCGCGCTCGGGGCTGTCGGACCAGAGAAAAATCTGTACCGGCAGGACCGTAGCCGAATCGAAGATGCCTCCGGGCACGTCGACGATGAACGCGACCATGCCGATCATCAGCAGCGGCGCGGTCTCGCCGAGTGCCTGTGCCATGCCAATGATCGCGCCGGTCAGGATTCCGGGCATCGCCAGCGGCAGCACGTGGTGGAACACGACCTGCATGTGCGAAGCGCCGAGACCGAGCGCGGCCTCGCTGATCGACGGCGGCACCGATTTCAACGCCGCACGGCTCGAAATAATGATCGTCGGCAGCGTCATCAGTGATAGCACCAGTCCGCCGACCAGCGGCGCCGAGCGCGGCATGCCGAATAAGTTGATGAATACCGCGAGGCCGAGCAGGCCGAACACGATCGACGGCACCGCGGCGAGGTTGTTGATGTTGATCTCGATGAAATCGGTAAAACGATTCTGCGGCGCGAATTCCTCGAGATAGACCGCCGCGGCGATGCCGACCGGCAGCGAAACGACCAGCGTCACCAGCAGCGTCCAGAACGAACCGATCAGTGCGCCGCGGATACCGGCCTGCTCGGGTTCGCGTGAATCGCTGGCGGTGAACAGCGTCGTATTGAACGCGGTCCGAATCCGGCCGTCGGCCTCGAGGCTTGCGATGTATCCGACCTGGCGGTCGTCGATGCGGCTGGTGCGCTTGTCGAGCTTGTAGAAGGTATCGACGTCGTCATCGGCCTTGAACCACAGCGACAGCGGCTCGCCGCCAGCGCGTGCAGGGTTGGCGAGCAGCCAGTCGCGCAGGCGAAACTCGGCGCCGCTCGAAACCAACCGGTAGAGCAGCTTCTTGTCCTTACGCTTGCTGACTTCGGGGAACGCATCGCGAAGGGCACGTTTGATCAGACCGCCGAAGTTGACCGCCGAGATCGCCTCCGCGTCGATGCGGCCTGCGGCGGGCAGGCCGAGCGACTCGCGGTCGAGCGGTACGTCGAGTCGAATCTCGGTAACGCTGAATGCCGGCATCGCCTTGGTTACGATGTCGACGAGCAGCAGCGCGAGAAAGATGAATCCGACCAGCACCGCGCAGCGGCCATAGATACGGAAGCGCATTTCGCGCGCATAGCGCTTGCGCAGGCTGCGGCGGACGATCTCGGTATTATTCATATTGTTCCCGGTAGCGGCGCACGATTTGCAGCGCGATGACATTCAACGCCAGCGTCGTCAGAAACAGCATCAGACCGAGCGCGAACGCGGCCAGCGTCTTCGGGCTGTCGAATTCCTGGTCGCCGGTCAGCAGGGTCACGATCTGTACCGTTACCGTCGTCACCGCGTCGAGCGGATTGACCGTGAGTTTTGCCGCCAGTCCGGCCGCCATGACGACGATCATCGTCTCGCCAATCGCGCGCGACGCCGCCAGCAGTACGCCGCCGACGATGCCTGGCAGTGCCGCCGGGATGATGACCTGCTTGATCGTCTCTGACTGGGTCGCGCCGAGCGCGAGCGAACCGTCGCGCATCGCCTGCGGTACCGCGTTGATGACGTCATCCGACAGCGACGACACGAACGGGATGATCATGACCCCCATGACGACGCCGGCGGCGAGCGCGCTCTCGGACGCAACTGAAAGGCCGATTGCGGCGCCGAGTTCGCGGATGAACGGCGCCACCGTCAGCGCGGCGAAGAAACCGTAAACAACGGTCGGGATGCCGGCGAGAATCTCGAGCGTCGGCTTGGCGATCGCGCGAAACCGCGCGCTCGCGTATTCGGCCAGGTATATCGCCGTCATCAAACCGACCGGCACCGCGATCAGCATCGCGATCAGCGAGATCAGCATCGTGCCGACGAACAGCGGCACCGCGCCGAACGAACCCGATGCGCCGACCTGGTCCTCGCGGATCGCGGTTTGCGGGCTCCAGTTGGTACCGAACATGAAATCGATAATCGACACTGCCTCGAAGAAGCGGATGGCCTCGAACAGCACCGACAGCACGATACCGACCGTGGTCACGATCGCGACCGCCGAGCACAGCAAGAGCCCGATCCGGGTCACGCCCTCGACCCGCCGTCGAGCGTGAATTCGCGTCAGGCTGCCGCTGAAGGCGAAGGCGATACCGGACGCGCACAGCACGAAAACCAGTACCGATACCAGCAACCGGCTCTTGTCGCGTGCGGCGAGGTAGGCATTGGCGGCGTTCTGCACGGCCTGGTCGTCGGCGAGGCCGCCGGCCTCGATCGCGAGGTGCACAGTGTTGAGGTAGAGCTCGAGTGCCGCATTCGGCTGTCCGGCGATCGCCGGCGGCAGGCTGGCGACGATTTGCCGATCGAGATAAGCGGGTTCGACGACCGACCAGGCCAGCAGCAGAAAGAGCGCCGGCAGGCCGCTCCATAGCGCGCTCAGATAGCCGTAATGGCCAGGTAATGCAAGCAACCGGGTGCTGCGCTGGCGCCTGCGTGCGCGCATGCGTCCCGCGAGATACGAGAAGAAAGTCAGCGCGAAGATGACGACGAGCAGCGTGGTGGCGGGCATCGCGCGATTCTACCCGGCGCTGGCGCGGCGGCAAGCCGCGATCCACGCGTAAAAAAATGCTCCCCGGTGGCCGGGGAGCGATTTGGAGAGGGCGGGGTTGCGTCGCATCACATCGACAGCGTCTTGCCGGCCTTAACCTTTTCGCGCAGTGCCTGGCGCTCGGCGTCGGACAGCGGGATCAGGCCCTTGTCGAGCAGGTAGCCGTCCTCACCCATCGCGGCTTCGCTGGTGAATTCGTCGAGAAACTCGCGGATCCCCGGAATCGAATCCATGTGCGCCCTCTTGACGTAAAAATACAGCGGTCGCGAAATCGGGTAGGAACCGTCGGCAATGGTTTCAAATTCCGGCGCTTTGCCTTCGATCAGCGAACCCTGGACCTTGTCGTCATTTTGCTCGAGAAACGAAAAACCGAAAATGCCGAGCGCATTCGGGTTGCGGTCGAGCTTTTGCACGATCAGGTTGTCGTTTTCGCCGGCCTCGATGTAGGGTCCATCCTCGCGCACCGTGTGGCAGGTCTGCTTGAATTTCTGCTTGTCGCTCTTGCTCATCGCCTTGATCCAGTCGAATTGCTTGCAACCGCCCTCGAGCCCGAGTTCGGCGAAGGCGTCGCGCGTGCCCGAGGTCGGCGGCGGTCCGAGTACTTCGATCGCCGCGTCCGGCAACGCCGGATTGACCGCTTTCCAGGTCTGATAGGGATTTTTTACCAGCGACTGGCTGCCGTCCGGGTTCGGCACCTTCTCGGCCAGCGCGAGATACAGGTCCTTGCGCGTCAGCTCGAGTTGTGTCGAGCGCTTCGAGTTGGCGACCGCAATGCCGTCGAAACCGATGTGGACCTCGATGATGTCGGTGACACCGTTCGCCCGGCACTTGTCGAACTCGGATTTCTTGATCCGGCGCGATGCGTTGGTGATGTCGGGGGTATCGAGACCAACGCCATTGCAGAACAGCTTCATGCCGCCGCCCGAGCCGGTGGATTCGATTTTCGGCGTCGCGAACGCCGTTTTCTTCCCAAACTTCTCGGCGACCACGGTAGCGAACGGATAGACTGTCGACGAACCGACGACGTTGATCGTGTTGCGGCCATTGGCGTGGGCGTTGCCGGCGACGGTGACGGAGGCGGCAAGCGCGGTGGCGAGAGCAAGATGCTTCATGGGGTTCCCTGTTGACTGTCGTTTAGGATGGCGCGAATTATCGGGCGCGAATGTGACGGGAATGTTACGGGACCGATGATTGCGCCACCAACCAACGGCCCGGTGAGCAACCTTTAGTAATCGGCGAGCCTGAAGACCTTGGCGACGGTTTGCGGCGCTTCGAGGCAGCGATAACTCGGAAAGGTCACGCGGAAGGTCGTTGCAGCGTCGGGCTGGCTGTCGATCTCGAGCAACGCGCCGTGCTTGTTGGCGGCCTGCTGCACGATCGCAAGACCGAGTCCGGAACCGGCCACCTCGGCGCCGCTGCGCGCGGCTCGGAAGTAGCGCTCGGTCAGTCGCGGCAGATCTTCTGGCTCGATGCCGGGGCCCTCGTTACTGACCGACAGCGTCAGCTCACCGAGCAGATTCTGCTCCCAGCTCACCCGAATCGGCGTTTCAGGCGTCGAATACTTGAGCGCGTTGTCGACCAGATTGATGCAAATACCCTCGATTTCGGCCTTGATGCCGAGCAGGTAGAGACCTTCTGGAATCTCGCACACGATCCGGGCGCGGTCCGGGTGCTTCTCCATGGCCGCCAGCGTCGCCGTCATCAGCTCGTCCACCGCGAGACGTTCGCCCTCGCCCGGGCGCAGCTGGTAGCTTTCGACCTGCGATAGCAACAACAAGCTGTGGATCAGCTCCGTCATCCGTTCGGCCTGGCGCCTGGCGGTTTGCAGCGAGACCTGGCCGGCATCGCTCAAACCCGGTTCGGACTCGAGCATTTCGAGATGCCCGGCGATAACCGTCAGCGGCGATTTGAGCTCGTGCGACGCGTTGGCGACGAAATTCTTGAGACCCTCGTTGAGCCTTTTCTGGTCGCTGACGTTACGGGCCGTCAGCAACGACTGGCCACCGCCGATGGGTGTTAACTTGACCTGTACGGTTACCAGCGGATCTCCGGGAGATGACACTTCGACGAACTCGGGCGCTTCGTCGTCCTCGAGGTATGCGAGAAATTCGGGCGAGCGAATCAGGTTGGTAATCCGGTAGCCGAGATCCTGCGGCGAACGGATATTGAGCAGGTAACGCGCCGGCGCGTTGCACCATTCGATTACGAGATCTTCGTTGAGCAGCACCGTGGCATCGGGCAAGGCCGAAATGTTGCGGTTCAGGCGTCGGAGAATTTCCTTGGTCTTTTTTTTGCGCCGATTGGCAATCTTCTTTTGCCGGTAGAGATCGCGGATGATGAAACCGATAAATCCGTCGTCGTCGTAGACTTCGCTGGCCTTGGTGCCTCGCGCAACCCAGCGTTCGAGCCTGAGGATCCTGCGGTACAGCCAGACGACGTAGCCGCCGAGCGTAATCAGGCTGGCGAGCAGCCAGTTGCCGCCGAGCAGGCCGAGCGCGAACAGCGCAACCAGGGCGAAGAGCAGCGCCGGGAACTCGCTGGACCAGATTCGGGACATGGGGGCATTATGCCTTAATCGAGCGCGTTTGCCGCAAGCTTGTAGCCGCTGCCGCGCACGGTCGCGATGATCCGATCGGCGCCGTGCGGCTTGAGCAATTTGCGCAGGCGCAGGATGTGGACGTCGACGGTGCGGTCGCCGAGAAACGCGTTGACACCCCAGACCGCGTCGAGGATCTGTTCGCGGTCGAACACCTTGCCCGGATGCTCGATGAACAGGCGCAGCAGCTTGAACTCGGTCTTGGTCAGTTCGACCGGCGCGTCGCCGACGAAAACGTCGTGGGTGCGGGTGTTCAGGCTGATCGGTCCGGCCTCGAGCAGGTCGCGATGCGCTTCGTAGCGTGCCGGCCGGCGCAACAGCGCGCGCACGCGCGCGTTGAGTTCGCGCAGCGACATCGGCTTGGTCAGGTAATCGTCGGCGCCGGCGTCGAGGCCCGAAATCATGTCGCTTTCCTGCGCCCGCGCGGTCAGCAACAGCACCGGAATCTGCTGGTACTCGTCCTGCCGCCGAATCCAGCGGATCAGGTCGACGCCGGAGCCGTCGGGGAGCATCCAGTCGATCACGAAGCAATCTGGAGCGAGCCGGGCAATAGCCTGTTTCGCCTCCCGCACGTCGCGGCATCCGGTCGTGCGGAAATCGTTTTGCGCGAGCGACTGGCAGACCATTTCGCGGATATCGCGGTCGTCCTCGACTACCAGGATGTTCATGACGTTTGCATTATTTTGCGTTTGGAATCGCCGGTATATAAAGCCAATATGACAGTTTCATGACAAATGGCGGAGCCGTCATGTCACGCCAGTGTCGGCGGCCGTCACGAGCGTAATCCGGTCGCGCTCGATGTTGATGACGCGCTGGCGGTAGAGTTGTCCGAGGGCGCGCTTGTAGCGGGCCTTGCTGACGCCGAAAGTCCGGTAAATTTCGTCCGGCGGGCTGCGGTCGGTCAGGGTCGACACGCCCCGGTTGTCGCGCAGGTGCTCGAGGATAGACGCGCCGAGGCGGTCGCGGTCGGCAGCCGACGATGGCGTAAGCGCGAGATCGAGTTTGCCATCGGCGCGAACGCGCTTGATGAATCCGGCGATGCGCTCGCCGTAGTGCAGGCGGCGGAAGGTTTCGTTGGCATAGAGCTGGCCGAGGTGGGTGTGGTCGACGATCGCCTTGAAACCCAGGTCGCT
>JBPEYE010000381.1:0-4394 GCA_052030825.1 Gammaproteobacteria bacterium
CGCGTCAAGCGTATCGTCGACGCGTCGCGCGGCATGGTTTACGTCGTCTCGCGGCTCGGCGTGACCGGCCACGAAACCCAGTGGGGCGAAAAGTTTCAGCAGTACCTCGCGCGCATCCGCAAGCATACCGACCTGCCGCTGGCGGTCGGTTTCGGCGTGCGCACCGCCGCAGACCTCGCCGCGCTCGCCGGCAAGGCCGAGGTCGCGGCGTTCTGCTCGCAGTACATCGAGTGGCAGCGCGCCGACGGCAGCGACGTCGCCGCCGGCAAGATGCGCGCGCTGGTCGACGACCTCGCCGCGGCCTGATCGCGGCGGCGAATGCGCGCCGCGACCGGTTCGCTAGCCGAACCGGTGCGCCTCGCATCGCCCTTCGGCGAGCACGAAGATCGACTCGTGCGGGTGATCGAGTTCGAGCACGCCGGCCGGATCCAGCCCCAGGTAGGTCCCGCGCAGCACGCGACTCGTCATCTCGTGAGTCACGACCACCGCGGGTTGAACGGCATCGACGCGCGTGAGCCACCATTCCGCGGCGCGCCGCGCAAGGTCGGCATAGCTCTCGCCGCCCGGGGGCCGCGTGCGCCATCGATCGAGCTGACGTGCCCGCCAGGCGGCGGGGAAACGCGCCTTCGCTTCGGCCTTGGTCGAGCCCTCCCAGCGACCGTAGTCCGCCTCCTTCAAGCGCGCGTCGAGCCTGATTGCCGACGCATCCCAGCCGGCTTCGCGGCAAACGATTTCTGCCGTGGCGCGCGCCCGCCCGAGCGGACTGCTCGCGAGCGCGGGTGGCGCCTCGCCCGGCAGCAGCGTCCGCAACAGCCGACCGGCACGCGTCGCCTGGTCGATGCCGTCGGCGGTCAGCGGCGAATCGCCCTGCCCCTGCAACCGCCCCGCCCGGTTCCATTCGGTCTCGCCGTGGCGCACGAGGTAGATCCGCCCAGGCAAGGATAAATCGCCGATCACAACTGCAACTCCAGCGTTCGCGCGAGGTCGTGGGCACTCGTGAACGCGGCCTCGACCCGCCCCCGGATGAACCAGTCGCCGATCGCGGCAACCCGGCGGCCGACGTCGATGAAGCTCTCGCCCCCGGCCTGCATCCCGACGTTGGCGTAGCGCCAGCGGTGCAGATCGACGTGCGCGGCGCGCGCCGCGTCGATGCCACCGACGCGCTCGAGTTCCAACGCGAGGTGCGCAACGACCCGCTCGCGCCCGGCGTCGAGATGCGCATCGGCCCAGCGGTTGGTCGAATGCACGACGACGCTGGTCTCCCCCGGCCTGCCCGGCTTGCTGCTGTCGAGCGAGATCCAGCTGATGTCGGCGCGGCTGACGAACGCGGCCTGCCAATCGATCGCGAGCGGCGCGTCGAAGCCCAGCAACAGCGAAAAGCACGCCGTCATCGGCGGGTCCGGCGCAAAGTTCTCCGAGTCCGGCAGCAATTCGTGCGCCTGCGGCGCCGGCAGCGCGAGTACCAGCCAGTCGAAAGCGCCGAGGTCGTTGCCGTCAGTATCGTGCAGCCGCCATTGCCCGCTTTCCTGCGCGACCGCGCCGACGCGGGTCTCGAGCACCACGTCGAGCCCGGCGGCGATCGCTTTCGGCAAGGCATTCATCGCCGGCGCGCCGACGTAGTGGGGCGGACCGTCAGTCCACGAGCGCCGATGGCCGACGTGCGGCCCTTCGAACTCGACGAAATCGGCGTCCCAGCGCGCGACCGTGCCGTCCTCGATGTGCGGCGCGAGCAGGGCCCGGAAAGCGTCACTCCGGGCGGTGAAGAACTGCGCACCGTGATCGAATTGATAAGCCCCCGACCGGCGCGTCGCCAGGCGCCCGCCGACGCCGCGCGACTTGTCGAACACGCGCACCGCGGCACGGCCATCGAGCGCACGCGCGAGCGTGAGCCCTGCGAGCCCCGCGCCGACGATCGCGACCCGCGTCATAAAACCCTAGCCGGCCCGCTCGGGCGCCTGGTCGCGCGCGATTACGCGCTGGATTGGCCGCACCAGGCCGAACAGCAGCAGCGCGGTCAGGCATCCGATCCACAGCATCGCGCGCAAAACGCCCTGCAGCGTCGGCGCGTCGATCGGCGCGCCCGGTTCGAGGCCGGCGGCCAGCCCGAGCAGCAACAGCGCGAACACGAAGCGCTCCGACAAGCCCTGCAGCGACAGGTAGGTCGCGCGCTGCTCGCGGCCGATCCGCGGCGCGATTGCCGCGCGGGTCGGCGCGCGCACCAGCGCCATCGGAAAGTTACGCGCGAATACCAGCGCGAGCGCGATCGGGCTCAACACCAGCGCCATCGCCGCGATGATCCCGAGCTGGATCAGTGTCGCGACCGCGAGCAGGCCAAGCAGCCCGAGGCGAGCCTGCCAGGCGATGCTGACGCGCGCACCGAGCGCGCCGCCGAACATCGAGATCGCGATGACGATACCCGATACCAGCGCCGCGTCGTCGCGCGCGTCGAGCAGCGGCAATTCGAGGAGCGTGATGTACGGCTGGTAGAATTCGTAGGCGAAATGCGCCAGCGCGTAGAGCAGGATCGCAAGCGCGAACAGCCAGCCGAGCAGCGGGTCGCGCAGGCGCGCGATACAGCCGGTGACGACGCGGATAAAGCTCTGCGGCACGATCCCGGTATCATCGGCATGGCGCGGCTCGACGAAACGCCATGCGATGACCGCCATCACGACCGCGCTCAACAACGAATAGACGTAGGCGAGGCGCAGGTCGATCAGCCCGAGCGCACCGCCGGCCAGCGTCGCCAGCGCGAGCCAGATCATTGCCCATTGCTCGGCGTGCGCCTCGCGCGCGCCGTATTCGGCTTCGCGCCCCAGCGCCTTGAGCGAATCGTAGTGAAACGCGGTGTCGGTGCCCGACTGGAATGAAATGCCGGCGGCCAGCAGGAACTGGCCGGCCGCGAACCAGGCGAAACTCGCGCCGATGATGAAGCAGAAATAGGATCCGATCAGCGCGGCGGCCGCGAGCAGCAGCGTCGCACGCCGGCCGACGCGGTCGGAGAAATAGCCCGACGGCACCTCGAGCGCGAACACTGACAGGTAGTAGATCGACGACAGCTGGATGACCTGCGCCAGCGTCTGCGTCTGGCTCATGTACAGAAAGAACACCGTGATCCACGCGTAGCCGTCGGCGGCCATGCGGAAATACGGATACAGCTTTACGTTACGTTCGAGAGCCTGCAACTGGACGCTTCCGTCGGGACGCGCACCGCCGCGAACAATACCGCACCTCGGGCCAGACGTCGCGCCAGCGGCGGCGCCAACTGAACGGGCGCCCGCAAACCGGGCAGGTCTTTTGCGGCAGGTGCGGCTTACGGTGCGCCGAAGCGCCCATTATCTTACGGCGGCGGTGGTGTCGGCAACCGCCGGGGCAGCGGCATTCGCAGTCGTCCAGCGGGCAACGTATTCGCCGTCGGGATCGTATTCGTGCGCCTGCCTGTCGAGGTTGAAATGGCGCCCGCCGCGGGGATCGGCGCCGACGCCGGCGATGTACTGCCAGTTACCCCAGTTCGACGCGACGTCGTAATCGACCAGTTGCCGCTCGAAGTAGCCGGCGCCGGCGCGCCAGTCCTGGCCGAGCTCGTTGACGAGCGCGCTGGCGGCGATCTGGCGGCCGCGATTCGACAGGTAACCGGTCGCATTGAGTTCGCGCAGGCACGCGTCGACCAGCGGATACCCGGTTTCGCCGGCACACCAGGCGTCGAAAACGGCGCGATCGAAAGTCGTCGCGGGCCTGCGCTCGCCGATACCCGCGAAAGCGAACAGCCGCCGACCGTGCGCGTGCGCGTACCACTGGAAGTATTCGCGCCACAGCAGTTCGAAAAACAGCCAGTAGGTCGACTCGTTGGGCTCGTGCTCGGCCTCGTAATCGCGGATGCGTGCCAGCAGCCGGCGTGGCGAGACGCAGCCGGCGGCGAGCCATGGCGAGAATTTGCTCGAGTTCGACCAGCCGTCGAGCGCGTTGCGCGTCCGCTTGTAACGGCCCGGCGCGGCGCTCGCGAAGTAGCGCTCGCAGTGCGCGCGCGCGGCGCGCTCGCCACCGGCGAAGCGCGAATCGACCGATCCGGGGTACCCCGCGGGCGCGGTGCCCGCTGCGTCGGCGTCGGTGGCCGTCGGCAAATCCGGTTCCGCGGTCGGCGCGGCGATGTCGAGGCGCTCGGCGCGTCGTCTGAAACGGCTGAAGGTCGGCGGCAATTCACCGATGCCGGCGATCTGCGCCGCGTCGAACAAGGTGCCGCCGTCGATCTCGACAAAGTCGACGTCGGCATGGCGTTCGCGCAGCAGTCGCCAGCGTTCGTTTTCGTACCAGCCGCCGACACGGCTGCGAACGACGGTGTCGATATCGCAAGCGACGATCAGCCGCCCGATTTCGACCGGCGGGTCGCCGCGCAAAAT
>JBPEYE010000382.1:0-13728 GCA_052030825.1 Gammaproteobacteria bacterium
GAGAAATTCTTCGACCTGCTGTTGCCGCAGTTGCCGGGCGCCGAGCTCGAAATCTTTTACAGCGCCGAGGGCGAGCTGCCGCGCGCGGTCGACGATTACGACGCCTTCCTCGTCGGCGGCAGCCCGGCGAGCGTGCACGATGACGACGCCTGGATCGCGCGACTCGCGCAGTTCGTCGTCGACGCCGACGCGCGCGACAAGCGGATCGTCGCGAGCTGCTTCGGTCACCAGCTCATCGCCAAGACCTGGGGCGGCGAAGTCGGCAATAACGAATACGGCTGGTACATCGGCAACTACGATTTGACCATCAAGCAGCGCTTCGACTGGATGGATCCGGCGCTCGACGCCACCGGGCTCTATCATTTCAACCAGGAGCGCGTGACGCGACTGCCCGACGGCGCGGTGAGCTTCGCCGACAGTCCCGACTATCCGGATTTCGCCTATACCCTCGGCGATAACGTTCTCTGCGTGCAGGGCCACCCCGAGCAGCCGCTGCGCGCGATGAACAATTTTCTCGTCGCGGTCGCGCCGGAACTGTCGGACGATCAGCTGCGGCTGGCGCGCGAGCGCATCGATTTCGGCGGTGCGCCCGACGCCGGCGTCTGGGCGCAATGGATGGCGCGATTTCTGCGCGGCTGAGGTATTATCGACGCCAGGAGATCGACATGAAAACCTTATTTCCCGCGATTTTAGCTACGAGCCTGGCGTTCCCGGCGCTCGCGGCGGACATCGAAAACGGCGATGAACTGCACTTCGACAGCTGTACCGGCTGTCACGACGATTCGGTCTACACGCGCGCCGATCGCAAGATCAAGGACCTTGCCCAGCTCGGCCGCCAGGTGCGTTTCTGCAAGGACGCGGTCGGCGCGACCTGGTTCGACGACGAGGTCGACGACGTGATCGCCTACCTCAACGCGACCTACTACAAGTTCTGACCATTCGCCCAATCCGGACTT
Source organism: Gammaproteobacteria bacterium (assembly GCA_052030825.1). Taxonomy (GTDB): domain Bacteria; phylum Pseudomonadota; class Gammaproteobacteria. The sequence goes on from JBPEYE010000382.1 coordinate 957, forward strand.
CGGCGACAGCTTGATTTGAATCAACACCGAAACCTTGCGCGCGTCTAAGCTCGCGCGACGAATCCCGTAACGCCGCGCCATCGGCTTTCTGCAATGTATCGAACCCTGTCCCGTTCGCTGCTGAACCTCGGCGATAGCCTGACCAGCCTGATGCGCGAAAGGCTGTGGCTGCAGGTCATCGTCGGCATGATTCTCGGCATCGTTACCGGAATCCTGATTGGCCCTGGTGCGGGCCTCGTGCCGGAGCGCGCGGCCCTGTTGATCGCGAACTGGGTCGCGCTGCCGGGCCAGCTGTTCCTGTTGTCGATCCAGTTCGTCGTTATCCCGTTGATCGTTGCGTCGGTCATTCGCGGGATTTGCGCCGGCCAGGGCTCGGATAATCTCGGGCGTCTCGGCGGGTTGACTGTCGCGTTTTTTATCGCCACGACGATTGCCGCGGTGCTCGTCGGCGTCGTGCTCGCACTCGTTCTCGAACCGGGCAGCTATATCGACGGCGTCGCAATGCGCGCGGCTTTCAGCGATCCGGTGGCGGCACCGTCGGCCGCCGCGGTTCCGGGCGTCGCGGATCTGCCCGGCGTGATCACGGCGCTTTTTCCGCGCGATCCGCTGAAGAGTTTCGTCAGCGGCAACATGCTGCAAATCGTCATTACCGCGGCAATCATCGGTATCGCGCTGTTGACGATGCCGGCAAAACAGGCGGCACCGCTGCTAGACCTGCTGGCGTCGGTGCAGGCGGTCTGCATGGTCATTGTCAAGTGGGTGTTGCGCTTCGCCCCGCTCGCGGTGTTCGGCCTGCTCGCCGAGATCACCTCGCGCGTCGGTATCGCGACGCTCATCGGCACCGGCGTGTACGTGCTGGTCGCAGTCGGCGGCCTCGCGCTGCTGTTTGCAATTTATCTGCTGATCGGCTGGCTGGCGGCGGGGATCGGGCCGGGTCGTTTCGTGACGCAGACGCGGGAGGTGCTGTTACTGGCCTTTTCGACGTCGAGCTCGGCCGCGGTCATGCCATTGACGCTGGCGACGGTTGAAGAAAAGCTCGCGGTGCCGGCCCCCGTATCGCGTTTCGTCGTACCGCTCGGGACCACGATCAACATGGGTGGCACCGCGCTCTACCAGGGCATCGCGACGATCTTCCTGGCGCAGGTTTTCGCCGTCGACATCGGCCTGGCGGGTATCCTGCTGGTGGTGGTGATGGCCACCGGTGCAGCGATCGGCTCGCCGGGCACGCCCGGTGTCGGCATCGTCATCCTCGCGACAATCCTCGCGTCGGTCGGGATTCCGGCGGCCGGCATCGCGATCATTCTCGGCGTCGACCGGCCACTCGACATGCTGCGCACGGTCGTCAACGTGACCGGCGACATGGTTGCCTGCCTCGTGCTGCGGCGCTTCGCCGGCACCGCCGAGACTGCACCGGAAACGGCTGCGGCAGCAAACTAGGTGCGCGACGACGCGGTAGCGCGGTCAATCACAACCGACAGAAATAGGTATACTGTCCCCCGAATTGAACGTCAGTCGTGATCGTGGGCGTGCGCGATCTCGCCGTCGCTGAACAGGTATTCCTTGAGTTCCTTGCCGAAGGTCGGGTCCTTGCGGCGAATCCACTCGAGCGTCATCGCCGCGTGTTCCTTTTCCTCGTCGCGATTGTGGGCGAGGATTGCGCGCAGCTCGTCATCCTTGCAGGCGTCGACGCGCTGGTTATACCAGTCCATCGCTTCGAGCTCCTCCATCAGCGAAATGATGGCGCGATGCATGTCCCGGGTTTCGTCGCTGAGCTCTTCGACGGGCTCGTGATAACCTTCGTTTGCCATTCGGGGTCTCCTGTTGCGGATCGTGAAGTCGATAGCGGCGTAGTTTAAGGGAAAAGCCGTATCCCGGTCGATGCGCAAACTGGTATGATCGCGCGATCTTCACCGATGGCGGCCGCGGGCCGCAGGCCAACCATGTCGTTCGCGCGAACCCTGATTCTGTCCGCCCTGATCGCGCCGTTCGCCGGCTGCGCGACCAGCCCCGAGGCGCACCGCGTCGGTGCCGCCGACGCGCCGCCGCCGCCGCTGCCGAACGCGATCGAAAGCGGCGAACTGCGCGCGGAGCCGGGCTTTGTCGGCGACCGGCTCGGCGTTCGGATCCTCGGGGTGACCGACCTCGCCGACGAATCGCTGCAAGCCGTGGATCTCGACGTGCCGCTGGACAGCGACCGCATCGATCGGGTCGAGATCGTCTCGCCGCGCGGGCAACCGATCGAACAGCCGAAGGAAGCCGAAATCAAGTCCGTTCCGGGCCCCGAGAATGCCGGTATCCGGATTTACCTGCCGAACCGCAAGGGGCTCGAATTTCGCATCAAGCTGATCGACGACCCCGATCAATACTGACCCGCGGCACGACGCGAGGCGGGGGATGGTCCGCCGGCGCGAAAATATACGTTTTTGCCCGCTCCGATAAGCGGTAAGATTCGCCTCGATGTCCCGGCGCGTCCCGCGGTCCGGGAAGCGATTGCGATCACGAGTAAAGCGATATGGAAGGCGACGACATCGAACAAGTCTGGAGCGGCGCGGTCGGCGCGACCGAAACGGCGCTCGGGCAGCCGGAAACCTATACCCAGATCGGCATCATCGTCGTTATCTACATCGTCGCGTATTTTCTTTCCCGACAGATTCGCCACTACGCGCCGGTACTCGACGACGATCGCATCACCGCCGATTCGCATCCGATCCTGCGTTTCGTCGCCAACTGCGGCAACCTGATTTTTCCGCTGACCGCGATCCTGATGCTGCGCGTGTCGGTCGAACTGAGCGCCACGCTGCTCGACCAGGCCTGGCTGGTGCGCACGGCGCTGTCGATCGCCCTGCTGTTGCTGTTCATCTCCGCGGTCAACGATTTCGTCACCGGCCGCACCGCCAACCGGGTGTTCAAGCTGATCGGCGTACCGATCCTGCTGCTGCACATGGTCGGGCTGCTCGGCGACCTGATCGAGATCCTCGAATCGATTTCGCTGTCGGTCGGCAATATCCAGGTCACCGCCTACGGCATCGCGCGGGTCGCGATCTTCGGTACCTTGCTGTTCTGGCTTGCACGAATCACCAGCCGCACCGGGCGCGAGATCCTGCAGCGCCAGGAAGACCTCGACCTGCGCACGCGCGAAGTCGCAGTCAAGCTGCTCGAGGTCACGGTCTTCGTCATCCTGTTCCTGTTGCTGCTCAACATCATGGGCATCAACCTGACCGCGCTCGCGGTCTTCGGCGGCGCGCTCGGCGTCGGCCTCGGTTTCGGCCTGCAGGCGATCGCGTCGAACTTCATTTCCGGGATCATCATCCTGCTCGACCGCTCGGTCGCGATCGACGATTTCGTCGAGCTCGACGACGGCCGCGCCGGCACGGTACGCGAAATGAATATGCGCTCGACGACGATCGAAACCTTCGAGGGCAAGGATATCGTCGTGCCGAACGAAAAGTTCATCGTCGAACCCTTCGTCAACTGGACCCGCAAGGACAAGAACCAGCGCTACCGGGTCGACTTCTCGGTCGCCTACAAGACCGATATCGACCAGCTCGTCGACATCATCAAGAAGGTCGTCGCGTCCCATCCGCAGGTCATGAGCGGCGACGATCTGCCGATCGAATTCCGCCCCGACTGCGAAATCGACAGTTTCGGCGATTCGGGTGTCAACATGTTCGTCGAGTTCTGGATGGAAGGCATCGACGACGGCAAGAACCGCGTCGGCGGCGACCTGCTGCTGATGATCTTCAACGCGATGCGCGAGCATGGCTTCGAGATCCCGTTCCCGCAGCGCGAGGTCCGGGTGCTCAACGAGCAGTTCTCGGTCAGCGCGCCGAAACGCGTCAAGGACGACTGACCCCGATATTTTGCTCTGACCTGAATTGAAAGCGCGCGGATTTGACCTGAATTAAATTCAGGTCAGAGCAAAAACAAAATGGCGAATTAGCGAGTTGCGGCGACTCGAACCAGCAGCTTGAGATAGAACTCGACGTCGTCGGGTTTGAGACCGCGATGGGTCGGCAGAAATTCGTCGAGTTCCCTGCCGGTCCCCATGCCGGTGATGCCGCCGCCGCGAATCCACAGCGACTTTTCGACGAAGGCCGCGGCGTTGCCGTGGCACTCGCCGCATTCGACTTCGAAACGCCGCGGCGAATTGGCGTCGGTCAGCAGCAACTGGCGAATCGGCTCGACCTCGTGCGCGGGAACGTAGTGATTGGCGAGAAACAGCGGCAGGTCGTGGATATGGTGCTGACCCTGCAGCTCGCCGTCGACGTTCCACAGGTACTTGCGCGCAAATTCGGCGGCGTCGCCGTGGCAGTACTCGCAGCGGTCGTTCCAGGCTGCGAGCGCGTCGCGCGCCGCGTGCGTGCCGGGCGCCGCCATCAGCAGCGCGAATCCGAGGAGCGAAAGCGACGCGCGCGCCAGGCGCCGGGATGGAAAACGCCGCTCCGGGATCACCGGCTCGCTACCAGCGGCCGATGATGAAACCGAGGCGCTCGTCGCGTTCCGGCCCCATGTCGGCGAGATTGTCGTGGGGCATGCCGACGCGCGGTTTCAGGCTGCGCTGCCAGCGCAGCAAGCGCTTGAGCATCTTGCCGCGCACGCCGTTGTATTCGCGCTTCGCGCCGAGATCGTCGAGTTCCTGCGGGTCGTTGCGCAGGTCGAACAGCTGCGGGCGAAAGCCGTTGTAGTGAATGTACTTGTAGCGCTTGCCGCGCAGCATCACCGCGCGGCACTCGTAGGGCGGTTGCTCGAGCAGCGTGCGTGGACCGCGGTCGGAGTAATCGATTTCGCTGACCGCGACGTCGCGCCAGTCGGCGGGCCGCTTGCGCGAGCGCAGCAGCGGCATCAGCGAGCGGCCTTCGAGGCGCTCGCGACAGATCACGCCGCCGGCAAACTCGATGAAGGTCGGCAGCAGGTCGATCGCTTCGACCGGCTCGCTGCAGACGCTGCCGCGGGTTTCGTCGGCGGTCGAATTGGGGTTGTAGACGATCAGCGGGATCCGCGCCGACGGCTCATGCAGCAGGTCTTTCTCGCCGAGCCAGTGGTCGCCGAGGTAGTCGCCGTGATCGCTGGTGAACACGATCATCGTGTTGGCGAACAGCCCGCGCTCCTCGAGGCGGTCGAACAGGCGTCCGAGCTCGTCGTCGATTTGCTTGACCAGGCCCATGTAAACCGGGATCGCGCGTTCGCGGACCGCGTCGCGGGACCAGGATTCGCTGTACTCCTGGCGCATGAAGGCGGCGACCACCGGGTGCGGATCGTCGCATTCGGCGGCATCGCGCGCGACCCCCTGAATGTCGTCGACGCCGTACTTGTCGTGATACGGCGCCGGGGCGACCAGCGGCCAGTGCGGCTTGATGTACGACAGGTGCAGACACCAGGGCCGGTCGCCATCCTGCTCATCGAGAAAGTCGAGTGCCCGGTCGGTGGTCCAGGCGGTTTCGGAATGTTCCTTCGCGACCCGCGCCGGGTAGTGCGCGTAACGCAAGCGCCATCCCGAACGCGGTGTACCGTCGGTGGAGACGCCGCAGTTGGCGTATTCGTTCCAGGGGTTGTTGCCGTGGTAACCCTGTTCGACGAGGTAATCGTTGTAGGGCAGGTCGTCGGGCACGATCGGATCGGGATACAGCCCCTCGTGATGCGCGAACGGCTCGAAGCCTCCGCAAGCGGCGGCGCGAAAGTACTCCGACTCGGGATCGACGCCGAACGCGCGCAGGATCTCGGGATCCTTGCGGTTATCGGCCTTGCCGACCAGCGCCGAGCGGTATCCGAGCGGGCGGAGGTAATCGGCGATCAGGAATTCGTCGATGCGCGTCGGATCCTCGTTGGCCATGACGCCGTGGCTCGACAGGTAGCGCCCGCTGTAGAAACTCGCGCGCGACGGGCCGCACAGCGGCGCCTGGCAGTACGCGTTGTCGAAGCGCAAGCCGCGCGCGGCGAGGGAATCGACGTTGGGCGTATGCAGCCTCAGGTGCCCGTAACACGACAGGTAGTCCCAGCGCAGCTGGTCGCACATGATGAACAGAATGTTGCGCGGCATGATTGGATTGGCGGCGAGCGCATTCGCTTTTTTTATAATGTTAGCGCATCTCGCGCCGCGCGCGAATTTTGGTGACAGTTACCGAATTACCGAACATCGGCAATCTTCGTGACAGCTACCGAGTTATGAATCTTCGGTACTGATTACTTTTCGGTCACGGTGTTGCCGGAGTCGGGGTAACCATGAAGTCCGGCGGAAACAGGATAAACGCCACCAGGTTAGCTAAGGGGTAACTGTCACCGGATTAGCAGCCAACGGGTAACTGTCACCAGATTAACCGCGTTGCCCGTTATTTGGGTAGGCGGATCAGGGTGCGGGAATCGCGCCGATGGTCAGCGTAGTCGGCGACCCTGGAAACCGCCGCGTGGTCAGCACCGACGCGGTTGCACGGGTTCAATCGTCGGGCGTGCCCTGCCAGAGCATCGTGTAGCCGAGCTCCCAGGTTTCCGCGCACTGCTCGGCGAGCGCGTCGAATTTTTCCTTGAATATATGATCGGCATGCGATTTCTCGTGCTGCTCGAAGGATTCCCAGTAGGTGATGATGACGACGTGGTCGTCGCTTTTGCGCTCGGGGTCGAAGGAACCTTCGCTGGAGACGAAGCCGGCGTATTCGAAAACCTGGCCGGCGATGAAGCCACCCCGTTCGTTGCCGTAAGTATTCTTGACCGTGTTGCACATTTCGCCGATGGTCATCTCGACGTCCTCGACCGTCACACCCGGCTTGAGCTTGACGACGTTGTGCAGCATTACCGCGCCGTAGGGAATCGTGATCGGATTGAACATTGTTTTTACCTCGTGAGTCCGGCCTGGCGGGGAAGGTGGGGGCCTGCGCGCGGCATCGCAATATTCCTTTCGGGCTAGACGAAACGGCGCCGGGGTGCGTCCGATTACCGCAACCCGGTTCGCACGCGAAGCCGATTATGAAAACGGGGCAAGCGGCTGCGATCAGGCGGAGACGGGTTCGGGGAAGCGCGGCGGGTGCATCCCGCGGCGGCGGGCTTCGCGGATCAGCGCGCCGAGGTCCGATTGCGCGAGCTCGAACAATTGATCGAAGTCGTCGAGCACGAAATAAACCGGTTGAAAAATGTCGATGCGATACGGCGTGCGCAGCGCCTCGATCGGGTCGAAGGGCAGCCGCTCGGGGGTGTCGCTTTCGAGCGCGTAGACCAGTTCGCCGGGCGACGACACGATGCCGGCGCCGTACGAGCGCAGGCCGTCGGCCGCGCGGTAGAGGCCGAACTCGACGGTGAACCAGAACAACCGCGCGAGCATGGCCCGATCCTGCGGGCTCGCCGCGAGGCCGGCCTTGCCGTAGGCCTCGGTGAACGCGGCGAATCGGTAGTCGGTCAGCAGTGGGGTGTGACCAAAAATTTCATGGAAGATGTCGGGCTCCTCGAGATAATCGAGATCCTCGCGCCGGCGAATGAAAGTCGCCGCCGGAAAGCGCTTTTGCGCGAGCAACGCGAAAAATTCCTGAAAGCCGATCAGCGCCGGTACCGGGTGCACCGACCAGCCGCCGTGCGCGCGCAGCACCGCCGAGATCTCGTCGAGTTGCGGCACGCGGTCACGCGGCAGTTGCATCAATTGCAGCGCGTCGACGTACTCGTCGCAAACGCGTCCGGGCAGCATCGGCAGCTGGCGTTCGATCAGTTCGCGCCAGACCGCGTTTTCCGCGTCGCTGTAATCGATGCGGCCATCGGCGTCGGGAACTTTCGATTGGTAGGTCGTAGACTTGGCCATGGCGGAGCGGTGAATCGCGTTTTCGATAAGTATAGATTCGAAAGCGAATAAAATTTTTGCTTTCATACTCTAAATCGTTTATAAATTAGAATATTCATGCTAAATTAAGTCGATTTAAGGCAAGATTTCGCGCGATGGACGACGTCGACCGTAAAATCCTCGATCAGCTGCAACGCGACGGGCGCCTGTCGAGCCAGGCGCTAGCCGAGCGCGTCAACCTGTCGACGACGCCGTGCTGGCGGCGGGTCAAGAAGCTCGAACGCGAGGGCGTGATCACCGGCTACGTGTCGATCGTCGACCCGGCCCGGGTCGGGCTCGACGTGATCGCGTTCGCCAACGTTTCGCTCGAGGACCATCACCCGGACTCGGTCGGCGAGTTCGACCGCGTCGTGCGCGAATGTCCGAACATCCTCGAGGCCCATGCGCTCTCCGGCCAGCACGATTACCTGCTCAAGATCGTCTGCGAGAGCATCGGCGCCTACGACCGGCTGCTGTCGAACACGATCCTGCAATGTCGGGCCGTGCACACGGTCAGCACCGGTTTCGTGCTGCGCTCGGCGAAGAGCGCGACCGCGCTGCCGCTGTGAAAGAGCCGGTTATTAATAATTCTCATTCGCATTAACACCCGAAAATTGCGCTTCGAACCCGGATTTCGCAACCTTCCGGAAAATTTTTTTTGACCCCCGATCGGTCCCGGATCGACGCGGTTTTAGCGTACTTTTCCCCGCTTAGAACCGTTCGAAAGACAGTTTCGCAAAGCGCTGATTCGACTTGAAATCCGTTATCCGATATTGCCGGTCGAGCGGCCCCCCAATCCGCCAAAAGTGTGCATTGGCCCACAGAACGGAACCCGGTCGCACCGCTAGGATTCAGGGCCCGGTTGCTCTCGGGTCGTCGAATTTCGGCTAGACTCGTTTGGTTAAGCGGTTCGCAGCCGGGCGGATGCCGGCCCCAGAATCGGGCTGACAATAAAAAAAACAGAGATATATAGACTCAGGTTTATCGGAGCACGACGAAAGCCTGGGAATGGACAGGGACTTTCGTTATGCGCGACCAAGCCTTCAACTGCCGATTCGTTTTCCTGACGGTGTTGCTCTATCTTGCCTCGGCGATTTCCGTCGTCGAAGCCAATTACGCACCGCAAGTCGCGTTCGCCGAGCAGATCATCGGCGAACTCGATGCGTTGAAGAGCGAGACTTACCGCGTCGGACTGTCGTATCGCCAGGCGCGCCACCTGACCAACCGGCTCAGGATCGCGAAGTTCTTCGTCTACAAGGGCAAAAAACTGTTGCAGCGGGACCGGCTGAAACACGCGAACCGGTCGTTCTGGTTTGCCCGTCATTTCGTCACCGGTTACATCCGTCTGCTCAATCGCAAGGTCGGCAAGGGGAAAATCGATCCGGCGTCAGCCGAGCTGTTACGCGCCGATGCGATGCTGATCCGCACGCACTTGAGCCAGTTGATTCGCGGCGAGACCGGTAACGGCCGCCCGGTCGCGAATGCCGGGTTCGATCAGAGCGCCCTCACCGGCCAGATCGTGACCCTCGACGGCAGCGGCTCGTCCGACCCCGACGGCGACGCCCTGAGCTTCCAGTGGGCGCTGACCGCGCGCCCGGCCGGCAGCATCGCCGCGCTGATCGACGCGCAGACCGCGACGCCGCAACTGATCCCCGACCTGGCCGGCAGCTACACGATCGAACTCATCGTCTCTGACGGTTCGCTCGACAGCAACCCGGACGAAGTCGTCGTCAATGTCGATGCGCCCAACACGCCGCCGGTGGCCGATGCCGGATCCGCCCAGGCGGCCATCGAGGGTGACCCGATCACCCTCGACGGCAGCGGCTCGTCCGATGCCGACGGCGACAGCCTCGACTTCGACTGGACGCTGGTCACGGTACCGGCCGGCAGCCGCGCCGCGCTCGACGACAACACCGCGATCATGCCGGGTTTTATCGCCGACCTGCCGGGTCAGTACGAGGCCCAACTCGTCGTCAGCGACGGGATGGACACGAGCGCGCCCGATACGGTCCTGATCAATGTCGCCGCGAATACCGCGCCGGTCGCCAATGCCGGAATGGACCAGTCGGTGCTGATCGGCGATCTCGTCACTCTCGACGGCAGCGGCTCGTCCGACGTCGACGGCGACGAGCTGAACTGGAACTGGAGCATTACGTCGCGGCCGCCCGGCAGCAGCGCGCAGCTCAACAACGCGCTCGCGGTCAAGCCGACCTTCGTTGCCGACGTCGCCGGCCAGTACCTGGTCCAGCTCATCGTCAACGACGGCCGTGACGACAGCGAGGCCGACAGCGTCATCGTCAACGCGCTGACGCCGAACACGATTCCGGTGGCCGACGCCGGGCCGGACCAGTCCGACTTCGTCGGCGCGACGATTCTGCTCGACGGCGGCGGTTCGTCCGACGCCGATAACGATCCGCTGACCTATGCCTGGTCGTTCAGCTCGTTGCCGACCGGCAGCCTGGCGATGCTGAACGACCCGGCGAGCGTCACCCCGTCATTCGAGATCGACCTGCCCGGTACCTACGTCATCCAGCTCCGGGTCAACGACGGCGCCGCCGACAGCGCGCCGGACGAAGTCGTGGTCACGACGCTCAACTCGCGGCCGGTCGCCGATGCCGGTCCCGACCAGACGGTCCTGATCACCGACACGGTCCAGCTCGACGGCAGCGGTTCGTCCGACGCCGACAACGACCCGCTGAGCTTCCAGTGGTCGCTGAGCAGCCGACCCGAAGGCAGCACGGCCGGCCTGTCCGACTCGACCCGCGTCGATCCGACGCTCGCGCCTGACGAGATCGGTTTCTACGTCGGCCAGCTCATCGTCGATGACGGCACGCTCGCGAGCGACCCCGACAGCGTGACGATCCAGGTCAATCCGACCGAGGACATCGCGATCTCGTTGACCTCGCCCGCCGACGGCCTGGTGACGAACCAGCCGAACCTCAGCTTCGTTGGCAGCCTGAACCACACCGGCGTGCTGACGATCAATGGCACCGGCGTGCCGATTGCCGGCGATCGGAGTTTCGATTACGCGGTTACGCTGAGCGAGGGCGTCAACGACTTCGACCTGTTCGCGATCGATGCGGTCGGCACCCAGGATACGCTGTCCCGCCGGGTCACGCTCGACACCATCGTGCCGCCGGAGCCGGTACGCGGATTCATTTTCGTCAGCCTGCCCGACGCCGCCAACCGGGTCACGATCGAGGGCCAGGCCGGCAGCGTCGAGCCGTTCTCCGAGGTCATCATCGTCAACCTGCGCACCAACGAGGTGACGATCGTCCTCGCCGACGCCAACGGCGCGTTCCTGGCGGTCGTCGACGGCCTCCAGGGCGATGTCTACAGCATCCTGTCGGAGGACGCGGCCGGTAACCAGAGCGCCGCGATCGAAGTCGAGGACGGCGGTTTGCCGGACGACCCGGCCGAGGTCGCGCCGGCGCTCGAGGCGTCCGGACTCACGTCGCTTTTCGATGCGACCGCATTCCTCTATAGCGGCGCGAATCCGATCCAGACCGGCGTCGCCCCCGGCACCATCGACCCGGCCCGCGCGGCGGTGGTTCGGGGCCGCGTACTCGGACGAGACGGCAGCCCGCTGCCGGGCGCCCGGATCAGCGTCAAGGACCACCCGGAGTTCGGCCAGACCCTGAGCCGCGAAGACGGCCTGTTCGACCTGGTCGTCAACGGCGGCGACCGCTACGTGTTCGACTATCGCCGTAACGGCTATCTGCCGGTGCAGCGCAAGCTCAAGACCGGCATCCAGGATTACTTCTGGCTCGACGACGTGGTCATGATCCCGCTCGATTCCGAGGTCACGACGATCGACCTGCTCGGTACCGCGCCGGTACAGGTGCATCGCGCCAGCGTCGAGACCGACCAGGACGGCAGCCGCCAGGCGACGCTGCTGTTCAAACAGGGCACCAGCGCGGTGATGACGCTCGCCGATGGCACGACGCAGACGCTGAACGCGATCGACGTGCGCGCGACCGAGTATACGGTCGGCGCGAACGGGCCGAACACGATGCCGGCGGCGCTGCCGGCGACCAGCGGCTATACCTACGCGGTCGACCTCAGCGTCGATGCGGCGATCGCCGCGGGTGCGCGCCAGGTTTCGTTCAGCCAGCCGGTGGTCGTTTACCTCGAGAACTTCACCGGTTTCGACAGCGGTGTCCGCATCCCGGCCGGGTACTACGACTTCGAACGCGCCGCGTGGATCGGCGCCGACGATGGCCGCATCATCGAGATCACCGCGATCAACGGCGGTGTCGCCGAGATCGACATCGACGGCGATTCGGTTGCCGACGACGCGACGGCGCTCGCGGCGCTCGGCATCGATGCGACCGAGCAGGCCGAGCTCGCGGCGCAATATGCCGCGGGCCAGACGCTGTGGCGCGTCCCGGTCGATCACTTCACGCCGTGGGATTTCAACTGGCCGTTCGGGCCGCAGCCGGAAGCCTTCCCGCATCGCGAGAACGTCCAGAAGGCATCCGACAAGAAATGCGAGAACTGCAGCAATAACCCCGGCAGCATTGTCGGCGCGGCGCAGCAGACGCTCGGCGAGATGGAGCCGATCGCGGGCACCGGTCTCGACCTTCATTACCAGAGCTACTACAGCCAGGGTTACGTCGCCGGCAACTCGGTCATCATCCCGATTACGTCGGCGACGCCGCCGAGCGGGCTGGAGAGCGTTCGCGTCGACGTCGACATCGCCGGCACGCGGACAACGGTCGAGTTCGACAACGCGCCGAACCAGGTTTACACCTTTACCTGGGACGGGCGCGACGCCTACGGCCGCGAGGTGCGCGGCAACGCGGCGGCCAACATCAAGGTGCAGTACAAGTACCCGGTCGTGCACTTCGAGTCGAAGGCGACCTTCCAGCAGAGCTGGAGCAACCTGACCAACGGCACGCCGCTCGGCGGCTCGCGGCGCGAGGGATTCTATTCGTTCATCTCGAAGTACGCGGTCAACGTCGGCCAGGCCGGCGT